>CAUFRY010000027.1 GCA_959028445.1 uncultured Collinsella sp.
TACTCATGGAAAAACCTCCCATTTCCCGATGTCCAAGAAATGGGAGGCAGTTCACAGGCGCCTTTGTGGTGGTTTGGGCCCGTTTTGTCTCGATCTGTAACAGCTAGGCCGTCAAAACCGGGCCTGGTGTTACAGATTGAGATTGTTCGGTCTGTCCCATGCAGTTTGTCTCGATCTGTAACAGGTAGAGACGATTTAGCCCGCTAGATGTTACAGATCGAGACGGAAGATTCTAGTCCACGGCGATGTCGAGGTTCTTGCCGATGAGACCTACGTAGCCGCCCTCGGCTGCCTTGGGGCTGTCAGCATGGCAGAGGACCCACTTGTCGGCCTTCCAGTAGCAGTAGCTGTCACCGGCGGCAGGCATGTCGGATGCAGCCTCGGGGCGCGGGCCGTTGGTGCCCGCCGGCAGCGCCACCATCACCTGGAAGCCGCCGTCATCGACCATGCAGGGCGTGTAGTGGAGCGTGGTGTTGAAAACCTCGACAACCTTGCCCGCCGGCACGCGGAACGCCTTGACGCACGCGGTGTCGAGCTTGCCGTCCTCGATCTCCCAGCGATGCGCCACGAGCAGGATAAAGTCGCGAGCGCCCAGGTTGAATTCGCTCGCGCGGTGATACTCCAGGCAGTTGAGTCGTGTATTGTGGCCGTTGCACCAGCCGAGCTGGAAGGGACGGCCACCAAACATGAGAAAGCCAAGCTTGTCGGCATCCTTGACGTCCTCGAGCTCCGGCGCACTTGCAACGTACTTGCTGCCCTCGGGAATGGGCGTGGCAGAGAGCGCCTCGAGCACGGGCGACGTAAGCTCGGACGGAACGTTATCCCAAACGTTGCCATAGGACTTGAACTCGGGATCGTTGACAGAGTAGATATGCATGTTCGCTCCTGTTCGTTTATGTGACAGTATGAACATTCTAGAACAAACATGAGCGATTTTGAACGCTCGTCCCGACCAATCAACAAAAAGGCGCCCCCGCATAAGCGAAGGCGCCCAATGCGCGCGTTTTGGGCGATAAAGCCCTTATGCCTGCTGATAGTGCAGGTGCTTCTCGTCGATATCGGCCAGGTCGCGGTCGAGGTAACGGCGCGCGAGCCAGTTAGCCATGGGAAGGTTCTGGTCCAGGTAGTTGCCGCACTCCTCGGGAGCGGCACCGGGGACATCGCCCT
The DNA here is from genome assembly GCA_959028445.1 of uncultured Collinsella sp. GTDB lineage: Bacteria > Actinomycetota > Coriobacteriia > Coriobacteriales > Coriobacteriaceae > Collinsella. The sequence goes on from CAUFRY010000027.1 coordinate 1,168, forward strand.
CAAAGTCGGCGACAAACTCGAACAGCTCACGCACGAGCGGCAGGATCTCCTCGCTCGTCACCTCGCCAAACACAACGAGGTAAAAGCCCGTGCGGCAGCCCATGGGGCCAAAGTAGACAATGCGGCCCGACCACTCGGCATGATTGCGAAGGAACGTCGCACCCAGGTGCTCGATGGTGTGGCACTCGGCGGTGTTCATGACCGGCTCCTTGTTGGGCGTGGTCAGGCGCAGGTCAAACGTGGTGACGGCGGCCCCGGTCGCCGAATCGCGGTCGATGCGGCTCACATACACGCCGGGCTCAAGCAGCAGATGATCAACGGAAAAGCTGGCGATGCGCTCCATGGCAGATCCTCTCGATAGTCAAATTGGGACGGGGCTCTTTTAGCTGGTTCGAATGGTCGCACCAATCATACCAGTCAAAAAAGCCCCGTCCCAAAAAGACAACTTAGCCAAGGACACGGGCCATACGCGTCTTGAACTCGGACAGGAAGCGCGGAGCATCCACGGTCAGTGCCACAAGCGCGCTCTTGTCCGGATCGGACAGGCGGCGCTCATCGCAGATGGTGCGACCGCGGTACTCGCCCAGCAGATCAACACGCAGGTTGCAGCCGAGCGCACCTACGAGCGTGGGGTCGATCGCCACGGCAACGGCCAGCGGATCGTGCAGCGCACAACCACCCAGGTAGGGTGCGTTCATCTCGTACGAGCCAATGTAGTGCTCGACCATGCTCGCAAATGCGCAGCCCGCCATGGTGCCCGAGCCCGTCCAGCCGGCAATGTCGCGGCGTGTGAGCACCACGCGATGCGTCACGTCCAGACCCACCATGGTGAGCTTACGGCCCGAGCGCAGCACCGCGTCGGCTGCCTCGGGGTCGCTCGCCATATTGGCCTCGGCGCCCGCGCTCACGTTGCCGGGCACGGTAAGGGCGCCGCCCATCACGACCACGCGGCCGATGGACATCATCGCCGCCGCATCGCGCTCCAGGGCGAGCGCCAGGTTGGAGAGCGGGCCAGTCGCTACGTAGACCAGATCGGGACCATAGGTGCGCGCGGCATCGATCAGATAATCGACCGCAGCGTTGCCGTCGGCCGAGGTCGCCCCCACCGGCTCGTAGGGCGACGCGGGCACGCTCGCGCCGCCGATGCCGTTCTTGCCGTGAATGAGCGCGGTGGACGCCGGCGGCGTATAGGGCTCAGTCGCCTGCAGAGGACGGTCGGCACCCAGGTACACCGGAACCTCGGGGCGACCCAGCAGATCGAGCACCGCAAGGCAGTTGTGCGCCGATTGCTCGACGCGCACGTTGCCAAAGCACGTGGTGATGCCCACGAGCTCCACCTCGGGGCTCGCGATGGCATAGGCCAGCGCCATCGCATCGTCCACACCCATATCCAGATCAAGGATCAGCTTCTTGGTTGCCATTGTTCTACTCCGCTTCTCCGTCTTTATCGTTTAACCAAACCAATGTTCAACTTCGGCGCGCATGGGAATCGATTGCTGAGCGCCCAGGCGCGACACCGTCACCGCCGAGGCGCGAGCACCCGCGGCCATGCATTCAAAGAGCGGCAAGCCCTCCAGGCGAGCCGCCGCCAACGCGCCGATAAACGTATCGCCGGCGGCCGTGGTATCGACTACCGTGCTCGAAAGTGCCGGCATACGCAGCAGCCCACCGCCATCGCCGAGCGTAACCGACCCGGCGCCGCCCAACGTGATGACCGCAGCTCCGGCACCCTTGGCGAGCAGGGCATTGAGCGCCGCGACGCAGCTCGCATCATCCGCGGGCAAGATGCCCGTCAGCACCTGGCACTCGGTCTCGTTGGGGCAGACCAGGTCGACCGCAGGCCAGGCCTCCGCAGGCAACTCGCAGGCAGGCGCTGGATTAAAGACCGTATAGAACCCCAGCCCGTGAGCGCAAAAAAGCGCCTCGGCAGTCGCTGCAAGGTCACATTCGCCCTGGGCGATAAAGACGCTTCCGGCAGCCGGGGCAATCTCGCTGGTGTCGCCGTCGAGCTCCTCGGCCACCAAACGTCTCAGCGCGCAGGCAACGTCCTCGCCCGCAAGCGCATGGTTGGCGCCCGGTGACAGCACGATACGGTTGTCGCCCTCGCAGCGAATGATAGTCGCCGTTCCCGTCTCCACGTCATCGCGACGCGCCACAAAGTCACAGTCCACGCCAGCATCTTGGAGCCCCGCCACGAGCGATGCACCGAACGCGTCGCGGCCGACCGCGCCAATCATGCACGTGCGCGCACCCATGCGCGCGGCGGCGACGGCCTGGTTAGCGCCCTTGCCACCGGCGTTGGTGATAAAACCGCTGCCACCGACGGTCTCGCCCGCGCGCGGCATGCGCTCGCACGCCACCGAAAGGTCCATGTTCATGCTGCCGAACACCGCAACGATGCCGCAATCTGCCATGGGAACCTCCTCATCTGCGGGCCTTATGCCCACCGTCGGCCGTCGATCGTGCGCCCTCGCACCTCTATAACTTTAGTTCACTTTGATGTGAACGCGCCCTTGAGGTTGCGCCAGCAGCAAGCATTCACAGGAGCAGGCAGCTACAATGAATATGTGCTGATTATTCTCGTCATTGGATGATGTTTTATGGAGCAATTCCCACCATCGAGCCCACGCGGACCGCGCCGCGCGCCCGATAACCAGGCGCCGCACGAACGCCCGCGCGCCGACCGCCGCACCGGCGAGTCGCGACGCGGCCCGAGCCCGCATCGAACGCCCACCAACAAGGGCGCCCACACCAACAGCGCCGCAAAAGAACAGGCGCCCGCTCGTCCCAAGTCCCGCTACATTCCTGCGCTCGACGGCCTGCGCACGCTTGCCGTCGTCGCGGTGGTGCTCTATCACCTCAACCTCACGTGGGCTCAGGGCGGCCTGCTCGGCGTCACGATCTTCTTTGTGCTTTCGGGCTATCTGATCACGCGCTTGCTGCTCAACGAAGTCGCTAAGACCGGCCGCATCGACCTTAAGAGCTTCTGGATTCGCCGCATCCGTCGCCTAGTCCCCGCCGTGGTAACGGTAGTGTTCGTGACCTGCGCGCTGTGCACCATCTTTAACCACGTGATGCTCACCAAGATGCGCCCCGACATCCTGCCGTCGCTGCTGTTCTTCAACAACTGGTGGCAGATTGCCCAAAACGTCTCGTACTTCAATGCTCTGGGCGACCCCTCGCCACTCACGCACTTTTGGTCGCTTGCCATCGAGGAACAGTTCTACCTGATTTGGCCGCCGCTGCTGTTTGCCATGGTATCCATGCATGTGAGCAAGCCCAACACGCGCCGCGTGGTTCTGGGCCTTGCCGCGGTTTCCGCCCTCGCCATGACGGTGCTTTACAACCCTGCCGCCGACCCCAGCCGCGTGTACTACGGCACCGACACCCGCGTGTTCTCGCTGCTGCTGGGTGCCTGGATGGCCTTTATCCCCGATCGCGACCTGGCGCCGGTGCGTCTCGCACGTCGTTTGGGGCTCAATCGCCTGGCTGGCGCCGCCAAGCACGGCAAGAACGCCGAGGGCAAGCCTGGCGAGAAGGCCGACGAATCAGCCAAGACCGCCCCGGCACAGCCGAGCGCCCTCGTGCGCTTTTGGTCCTCGCCCGCATCCATCGATGTACTGGGCGTCGTGGGCCTGGTTGGCCTTGCCGCCATGGTCGCGCTCACCAACGGCTACACCGCGTTCCAGTATCGCGGCGGCACGCTGTTATGCTCCATCCTCACGCTCATGGTCATCGCGGCCTGCGTGCAGCCCCAGGGAATGGTTGCCCGCGCGCTGTCCGCCGAGCCGCTCGTGTGGGTTGGCAAGCGCTCGTACAGCATCTACCTGTGGCACTATCCGCTGCTGTTGCTCATGAACCCGGTCGCCAACATCAACGATACGCCCTGGTGGCAGTACATCTTGCAGGTACTTGTGGTAGTCGCCGTAGCCGAGTGCTCTTATCGCTTTATCGAAACGCCGTTTAGGAAGGGCGCCTTCGGCCGCACCGTCACCGAATTCCGCAATGGCACCACCACGCCCGCCAGCTGGGCACGCGCGCACGTCCCCGTCTGCGCAGCCTGCGCTGTCGTGTTGGTCGTTGCACTGGGCGGTCTGATCTTTGTGCCCGAGACGTCTGCGCTGAGCGGCGAGGGCGCCGAAGTTCTGAACAAGGAAGCCAAAAACACCGCGCCCACCGACCAGCAGGCGGCCGACGACACCGACAAGGACAACGATGGCTTCCCCGATGGCTCCTACGACCTGTTGATGATCGGTGACTCCGTGTCGCTGCGCGCCGTTGATTCCTTTGACGGCGTGTTCCCACACAGCCATATCGATGCCGAAAAGGGCCGCCAGTTTGATGCGGGCCGCGCGACATTTGAGGGCTATATCCAGCAGAACCTTGCCGGCAAGATCGTGGTCTTTGCCCTAGGCACCAACGGTTTGGTAACGGACGCCCAGGTCGACGCGATCATGGCCGACGCCGGCGAGCAGCGCATTGTCGTGTTTGTAAACACGCGTAGCCCGCAGCCGTGGGTCGGGCCCACGAACCAGGCCATCGCCAACGCCGCCACGCGATACAAGAATGTACGCGTTATCGACTGGTACGGGCACAGCGCCAACCGCAACGACCTGTTCGACGGCGACGGCACGCACCTGTCGACTACCGGCGTGACCGAGTACCTCAACCTGATCCACGATGCGGTCAAGAAAGACCTGCCCGTGCACCCCGAAGACCACGTCAACGATCCGCAGCCGGCAGCCGTCAAGTCCGCCGGCGACGCACTCGTCAATGCCCTCGCCTACAAGCCGCACAAGCTGGGCACCGACAAGTAACGCGCAGCCAAATCTGCTTACACCCGCAGGGGGCGTCGGCTGTGGCCGACGCCCCCTGCGGCAGTTAGGGGCGCTCCTTATGTACCGGCACCTGGAGGCACTTCTGGCGTAGCCAATGAAGACCTCTCCGGATGAATTCCAAGCCGCTCCGCCGCTCCAGACATCGTTTCCGTGCCTTGCGCCTGTTCCAAACAATCAAAACAAGCCCTTTTCGCCGCAACCTCAAAGGTCTATGGGCAAAAAAGGCCAAATATGAGTACTGTTACCATTTTAGTAGCAGGCAAAACCACCCAAAATGACGTCCGAGCGAACCCTACAACCCCCTAAGACAGCCAACCTGACTGGTTTAAGGCGTATTGGAGCCAATTTTAATGAACATACTATAGGTTATGTTTATTATCTTCTTGAATGTAAATGCTATTCACTTAGCAACAGTACTCATATTTGGCATTTATTGCCCACTGCCATATAACTAACACCCTATAGCAGACAAAAACAGGCCGTAGCCCATCGCTGCGGCCTGTTTGGAGTCCAAAAGAGGCGCTAAGCGCTGTAACCCATCGCCTGCAGAACAAACATGACGACCGTGAGCACCGTAATCACACCGATAGTCGCCCAAGTGAGCACATTCCACACGCGGCCGTTGCGGTTAGTGCCCATAATGTGACGGTCAGCGGCAATAACCACCTGGAACACCAGAACCACGGGCAGTAGCACGCCATTGATGACCTGCGAGGTCATCATAATCTGGAACAGATCGACGCCGGGCATAAGCACCAGCACGGCAGAGATACCGATGATGGCCGTAATGATGCCGCGATAGACCGGGGCCTCGTCCCAGCTGCGGTCGGCACCGCGCTCCCAGCCAAATGCCTCGCAGATAGCGCTCGACGTAACGCCCGGCAGCACGCAGGCAGCCAAGAAGCTCGCCGCGACCAGGCCCGAGGCAAACAGTACCGTGGACCACTGACCCGCAATAGGCTCCAGCGCACGGGCAGCATCGGCAGCATCGCTAATCTGAATGCCCGCCGGGAACAACACCGTACCGGTCGTGATGATAATAAAGCCGGCAATGACATCGGCGGCAAGCGAGCCGCTCACGGTATCGATGCGCTGCAGCACGATATCGTCCTCGCCCGCGTTCTTGTCGACCACGTTGTTCTGCGCCAAGAAAATCATCCACGGCGCGATGGTGGTACCGATCGTTGCGACCACGAGCGACACGTAGCTGGGGTCATTTTGAATGTTAGGCACGACCAGGTCGACCGCGACCTCACCCCAGTTGGGGCCAGCCATAAACGCGGCGACAATATAGGTCACGAACACGCAGCTCACCAGCAGCAGAATCTTCTCGATGCGCTGGAAACTACCCGACATGGTAAGCATCCACACCAGCAGCGCTACCAACGGCACCGAGATGCTCGCCGGCACGCCAAAGAGAGCAAGGCCGCTGGCGATGCCCGCAAACTCCGAAATGGTCACAGCCGTGTTGGCGATCAACAGCGCCGCCATAGCAAGTACACTCTTGCGCACGCCAAAGCGCTCGCGAATGAGCGATGCCAGGCCCTTGCCCGTGACGCAGCCGCAGCGCGCCGCGGTCTCTTGCGTCACGATGAGCAGCACGGTCATGACGGGAAGCATCCAGAGCATCTTATAGCCATAGCTGGCGCCCGCGCTGGAATACGTGGCGATGCCGCCGGCGTCATTGCCCGAAAGCGCCGCCAGAAGACCGGGGCCCATGGCGCCAAAGATGGCCGCGATGGTCAGCTTTTGCTTGGTGCTCGGCTTTTGCTTCGTATTTTGCACGCGACCACCTAACCCATGACCGACATGGTGAGCAGCACCGCAGCGGCGCAGTACGCCACGCACGAGATCATGACGGCAATAACGTTCATGGCGGCGCCCGACGTGTTGAGGTCATGCTCGTCACGCCAGAACAGCACCATCAGGTAAATCACGGCGCTCATGTTGCCAACCAGGCAAATGATGGCAGCGATATTAAAGCACCCGGTAAAGAGTTGCTCCTCAAACATGGGCGCATCGGGGAACGCAGCGGTGCGCACCAGCTGGGCGCACAGATAGGTCACGAGTGACAGAATCAGGCCCATGCCCGTGCTCTGGAAGAAGAACCCCAGATACGGCTTGGGCTCGTCGTCGTGACCGTCATACTCCAGGAAGTAGTTCTTGACGAACGACACCATACGCGAGGCAGCCAGCAACACGAGCGGCATGGCGCACATGGGGAACACCACCAAATGCGCGGAGCCCAGCGCCGTCCCCAGCACCGTTGCCATGATGCACGAGGCGATGCCCCACACGACGACCCAGTACTGACGATGCACGAACCAGCTGAGCACGTTCGTCGAGTCGTCCGACGCGCTATCGCCCGAGCCGACACCGGCGATCTGCAGGTCCTCCTGATGCTCCTCGGCAATAACGTCCATGGCGTCATCGAAGGTCACGATGCCCAGGATATGACGGTTCTCGTCGCAGACAGGGATGGCAACCAGGTCGTACTTGGTCATCTCGTCCGTCACGTCTTCCTGGTCCTCGTCGGGCGACACATAGACCAGGTCGCGATAGGCCAGCTGTCCCAGCGTGGCATCGCGGTCAGCTACGATCAGCGTGCGCAGCGAAAGCACGCCCGTCAGCATGCCGCTCGGATCCTCGGTATAGACGTAGTAGACGCTCTCGAAGTCCTCGTCGAGCTCGCGAATCGCCTCGATGGCGTCACCGACCGTTGCCGTGGCGGGCAGGGAGACAAACTCCGAGGTCATGATGCGGCCGGCGGTGTTGTCCTCATACCCCAGCAGGTTACGAATCGCCTTCTCCTCCTTGACGCCCATCAGGCGCAGGAGCTTCTCGGCCTTCTCGTAATCGAGCTCGTCGATCAGGTCAGCTGCATCGTCCGGGTCCATCATGGCCAGCATCGACGATGCGTCCGTGTCGGACAGGCCCTCGAGCATCTCGGTCATAAGCTCGTCGTCATCGAACTCCGAGATGGCCTCGGCGGCCTGGGCAGTATCGAGCTGCGCAAACACCTGCGCACGTAGGCGCGGGTCGAGCTGCTCGATAATGTCGGCGATGTCGGCAGGATGCAGCTCGCCAAGCGTCTTGTGCGACACCGAGAGTTGAATGTTCTTGGTCGAGCGGTCGAGCAGGTCCATGTAGGACCAAGCGATGATGTCCTCACTGAGCGGCTTGCCCAGGTGCTTCATAAAGCCTTCGACGATATGCTCGAGCGCGGGGCTGATGGCGCGTAGCAGACCGCGAGCACCAACCTCGGCGCCCAGCAGGCGCAGCTGGTTTTCGCCCGACATGGAAAACTTGATGTCGTTTACGCGCACGACCTTCATGCCCTGCGTGTCGACAATCTGCTTGTTGAGCACGTCGCGGGCAAGCAAGAGTTCGGTCGGCTGCAGGTACGAAAAACGGATTTCGGTGGCCGACGTCTTAAGGTGTACACCCGTCTCGTCGATACGGTCGACCCATTTGCGCCAACTGATCATAAACGGCGTCTTGCCGGGACCGCGGAACGCGAGCGACGTCACGTGTGGAAAAACTTCGCCGGTAGCAATGCCAAAATCGTTGACCACGCCGAGCTTTTCGCCATCGACGTCCAAGACCGGCAATTTGAGCATCTCACTCAGATAATTCAATGGTGCTCCCCATCATTATTCCTCCGAACGCGGCCGCATGTGCGACGTCCGGGGGCTTCTGGATATGTATACGCATGCGCGGGCGGCACGCCGCTCGACGCTTACACCCCGTGCATGCGCAAAAAGCACCTGCATGGGGTCATCGACTGTATGGTCGAGGTTTGGATTTCACCTGTAACCTTTCTCTTGACCCTCATTAACCGCAGTAACTATAGCATCAGCATCGCCCTGCGGCATCGAATTTATGCGCTGCACATTGCAGGCATACCAAACGCTGACGCATCCGTGACATAGTCATTGGGTGTTCCTATAGTTTTGTCAACCGTCGGGGCTACTCCCGGTAGGGCACCCGGTCGCGCATCACGGCGTATATCGCCCTGAGCCGCTTCCTCGCGACGGCCTTGAGCGCCCGCCCGTGCCCCATGCCCCGCGCCCTGCAGGCCCGGTAGTACTCGCCGTAGCGCCCCGAGGACCTCACCAGGCTGTTGCACGAGAAGATCAGCAGGGACTTGAGCCTCGCGTCGCCGCGCCTGGACGCCCTGACCGACCTCACCGACGTTCCGGAGCTCCTCACCCTCGGGGCTATGCCGCAGTACGAGGCCAGGTGGTCGTGGTCCGGGAACCTCCCGATGTCGACCGACACCGCGAGCTGCGCCGCGGTCCTCGGGCCGATGCCGGGCACGGTGAGCAGGCACGCGTAGGTCTCGTCGCCCTCGAGCAGCGCCGCCGTCTCGGCCTCGAGGGCCCCGGCCTCGTCGAGGGCCTCCGATATCCGGGCGGCCAGGAACCTGACCTGCCTGTTCTCGGCCTCGACGAGCGCCGGCGGGGGCGCGGTGGAGGCGGCCGCGGCCTCCCCGGCGGCCTCGGCCCGCGGGCCCTCGGCCCCGGAGCGGGCGATCCCCCACGCCCCGCCGAACCCGGCGAGCAGCTCCAGCCACCGCCGGTCCGACAGGTCGACCGCGGCCTCGAGGGCCGGGCAGGACTCGAGCAGCACCGCGCGCAGGCGGTTCTTGTCCCTGGTCGCGCAGGCGACGACGTGGTCGCGCTGCGACGAGAGGGCGCGGGCGGCCTCGAGGGCCTCGCCGCGGCCCGGGACCCCCGACAGGGAGTCCGGCACGCCCAGGGCGGTCCGCGCGATCACCGCGGCGTCGCGCTCGTCGGTCTTGGCCTCGCCGGCGAACAGGCCCGCGGCGCGGCTGGCGGCGAGCCCGGGCAGGTAGGCGACCCCGAGCCCCGCGGCGCGGGCCCGCCTCACGGCGAGGGACCCTATGTTGCGGAACTGGTCGACGACGACGAGCGTGCCGGCGGGCGCGGAGGCGAACAGCGCGTCGAGCTCGGCCTCCCTGTTGCGGACGGGGGCGCTGGCCAGCACCTCCCCGTCGCGGTCGATCAGGCAGGCCCAGTGCGACGACTTGCCGACGTCCAGGCCGAGCACGGCCGCGGGTCTGGTGGATGGCGCTTTCACGGTGGTATCCTTCCGGTAGTCGTTCGACCGGATGGCCTCCCCCTCGGCACTCACATTACCAGCCGCGGCGCCTGCCCGGCACTTTCCTATCAGCCGTCGGGGGCGGCGCGTCCCGCGCCGGCAGCACCCAACTGGCCCTCTCGGGGGCAGGGACGTTCGGCCGTGCGCGGGCGCCCGGTCGGCGGCCCGTTCTGGGCGCGCCTCAATCGTAGCCCGAGACGGTCCCGGGCTGACAATTTCGACTGTAATGGACGTTCTTAAACGACTACCCAATGACTACTCTGTGGTGTCGTTGTCCTCGGCAAGTTGGGGGAACACGGCGTCCTTGGGCATGGTGACCTTCGTCAGCGAGGTGAGCTTTTTGCTCAGCGACGTGTCCGTCTTGACCAGGTCGCTGAGCGTCACGATCTTGTAGCCGTCGGCAATGAGGCCGTCGATAATCTGCGGCAGCGCCTCGAGTGTCTGCTCGGCGCATTCGTCTCTATCGGTGAGCAGCACGATATTGCCCGGCGTCACCGAATCGAGCACCGTCGAGACCTGCTCGTCGGCACCGTTGAGCAGCCAGTCGCCCGAGTCAATATTCCACGAGACCACAGCGGAGACCAGGTCCATCGCATCAATCCAGTTCTGCTCGTCAAAGGCAGCGTAGGGAGCACGCAGCAGCATCGTCTTCACGCCGGTCGCCGACTTAATCGCATCGGTGCCTTTCGTGATCTGTTCGCGTACCGCCTCACGGTCCCGACCCTTGAGCGAATCGTCACTGTAGCTGTTGGATCCGATCTCGCACCCGGCATCGACAATCGCCTTGGCCGTGGCAGGCGAGGCCTCGACCGCATCGCCCGAAAGGAAGAACGTCGCGGTGACGCTCTTTTCCTTGAGCACCTGCAAGATCTGTTTGGTGGCGCCGCTCGGACCCTCGTCAAACGTCAGCGCCACGTACTTTTTGTTGCCCTTGGGCGCCACGCTGGCGCACGCAACAACGCAATCGGTGGCGGGCACAACCTCGCCGCGGTCTTGCGTCTTGCCTGACTGCTCACCAACCCACACCTCGGATCGGCCCTGGACACCCCATGTCTGCACATACTCGATAGCGCCCGTGCCCTCGACCTTGAGCTTGGGCTCGATAACCGCAGCCTGAACCTCGTGCTTCTCGTAGGTGTTACGGCCATCCTTGACCGTCACCTTCTCGCCGCCCTCAAGTTCGCGGCTATCCCATTTGCCCTGTTTCACGCGCTTGCCGTCGACCTTCACCGACAGTTTTTCGCCCCCATGGCGCTTGAGCACGCTGTCATCGACGGCCAGCAGGTCGCCTGCGTCGAAAGCGTCAGTCAACTCCTGGTCGTCGATGAGATTCTGCAGCGTAGAGCCCACACGCACCGCGGTCTTCTGGCCGTTGAGCTCCACGTCCACACTGCGGTTGACGTAGCCCACGACGGCAGCGATAAACAGTACGAGCGCGCAACCCACGGCGATGAGCGCATAGGGCAGGCGGGACGGTCGACGCGGCGAGCGCCCGTTGCCGATGCGCGCGCTGCGATCGCTAAACCCACGGCTATGGTTGAGGTACATCGCGCCGGGCTTACGGCGACGTCGACGCTGACCGCTGGGCAGCTGCCCCAGGTCACGGCGCGCCGTCGGACGCGCACCCGAGCGCCCGTTTAAGTTAGATCCGTTTTGGCGCATGTGCCCTCCCCCATAAACACAGCGAGCCGGAGCAACATGTCTCCGGCTCGCCTCCCATCATTTGGTACGTCGCTATTTGCTAGCTTTTGACGAGCCCCCGCTCGCCTTTTGGTATTCGTCCTTAAAGGCCTTGAACATGCCGCGCGTCTTGCCGAGCTGCTTGCCCAGTGCGCGACTGCCCTTGTCCACGGCAACCGATCCCTTGTCGTCGAGCACCTTGGCGCCCTTTTTGACCTTGTCGCCCACCACGACGCTGGCCTCGGCGGCCTTGGCAGCCGCACCGCCCGAATACCCGAGCGACTTGACCTCGTCCGAAACAATCATCGCGCCGTCCGCATAGCCGCGCAGCATCGTCGGCGGCACCTGCGTGTCACCAACCAAAACACTCGAAGCAGCACCGGCGGTCACATAGAATGCCTGCACGATGCCCGAGCGTGGCTTGAACTCAACGTCCGAGCAATAGCCCACGACGTCGCCTGATTCCGTGCGCACGTCCATACCGACCCAGATGATGCAATCGTCCAGGTTGATGTCGAGGCGCTTGGCAGCGGCGGCATCGTACGTGTCCTTGACGTCATCGACCGCAATGGCGCCCTCGTAGACACCAATGGCGTCGAGCGCTACGAATCGGTCGGGGCGCTCGATCATGCCCGCAATGTCGGACTGGCGGACCATAAAGCCGACCACGCGCGTACCGCCCGGGGTAAAGACCGGAAAGTGAATCTTTCCGAGCTTTTTAGGGCTGCGCGGCGTGCCGTCCTTTTTGGTGCGCTTGTCCTCGGTAGGCTTGCGATAGATCTTGGCGCCGACAAAATCCCCGGCGCGCATTATGCCTCGGTCGAGGGCTCCGCAGCCTCGGTATCAGCCTCGACGGCGTTCTCGACCACGACGTCGGCGGCAGGCGTCACGTTGCCGCCCGAAATGGCGTCGTTGAGCTGCTCGCGCAGCTGGTCCATGCGCTCGCGGGCCAGGTCGACCTTGGCGCGCAGGTCATCGGTCTTGGCGTCGACCATCGGGCCAAAGTCATTCACCGCAGCACGGGCCTCCTCGGCGCTGTGCTCGTAGGTGTCGCGCATATTGTCCCAGGCGTCGTTGGCGATATCGGCAGCCATGGCGCGGGTCTCGGCGCCCGAGCGCGGGGCCAGAGCAACGCCGACAATAGCGCCGGCAGCGGCACCAAAAAGTGCGCCGGAGACAAAGCTGAAAGTCTTACCCATGATCATTCCTCTCCTGCGGGCACGTCGGTGCCCACCGTTTGAATGCTGTCCATTATACCCGCAGCGCATCACTTGCCGCTCCGCTCATCTGCGTACGGCAAAGGCGCAGGTACGTGATGGTGATAAACGCGTAGGCCTACTCCTGAGGCATAGCCGGCATGGTCACCGTGGCACCCGGGTCCTCGCCGGCGCCGTCTACGAGCGGCAGACCGCCCTCATGCGCAGGTCCTGCCGGAACCGTCGCCGCACCGCCAAAGACGGCAGCGGAGGCCTCGTGGTTCTCGGCAACCGCGCCCTCGGTATCAATCGCCACCTGGGGCTCGTCGTCAAAGTTGGGGACGCCCTGGGGCTCGGTGGGAACGGGCTCGGCGGTCGCATCGGCAACGGGCTCGGCGTCAACCGGCACATCGCCCTCGTCAAAGCCCTCGTCCTCGGCAGCATCTTCGCCGTTCGCAGCGGCGACGGCCTCGTGAGGATCCTTGCCCTCGGCCTCGGCGCGCATGCCCAGCACCAGGTTGCGCAGGCCCGCGACCGTGCCTTCCACGTCGGGGGCAGGCTGGTCGGCGTGCAGGTACGCCCAGTCCATCATAAAGGTGGCCGAAGACAGCGCACCGATGGCCAGCGCGTCGTCGGGGCACGAAAGCTCAACCTCAAAAACGCGCTCGTCGTGCTCGCTTACGCGCGTGCGGCCGAACGAGATGCTACCGGCAAGACCGGTCTCGTTCATGAGCTCGACCGTCACATGCTCAAGCAGATGGCAAAGCTCGGTCTGGCCCATGCAGTCCTGGAACTCGCGACCGGAATCACCCAGGCACAGGTGCTTGGCAATCGCCGGCACCAGGTAATACACGCGCGCCGTGGCCTCGATATCCTCCGAGGTCATGAGCGGCATGCCGGGGTTCACCAGCACATGCGCGCAGATCTTGTCCTCGCTGACGGTGACCTTAAGGATGTTGAACAGGCCTGCCATAACTCTCCCCTACTCGTCCTTGCCCTACTCGTCGCCATCGTGCGGATCCACAGAGCCCGCACCCGACGCCGCCGGCTTCTCTGCCGAAGACTCGGAATCCTTCTTATCGGTTTCGGCCGGAGCGATCACGCGAATGAGCGAGATGCGCTGGCCACGCATCGACTGTACCTTGAACTTGTACCCTGCGACCTCAAACACCTCTCCGATGTCGGGCACCGAGTCGCAAAGCTCCAAAATCCAGCCGGCGATGGTCTCATAATCATCGCTTTCCTCGAGCGGCCAACCAAGCTCAATCGCGTCATCGCACGAAAAACGCCCATCGACGAGCCACTCGCGACGCGAAAGACGCGTGAGGTACTTGTTGTCGGGGTCGAACTCGTCCTCGATTTCGCCGACGATCTCCTCGACGATGTCCTCGATGGTGATGATGCCGGCCGTGCCGCCGTACTCATCCACGACGACCACGATCTGGTCGTGCGAGGTCTGCATCTCGGACAGCAGCGGCAGGATGTCCTTGGTGTCGGGCACAAAGGTGGCGTCGCGCAAAAAGCCGGCGATGGGCTGGTCGCCCTTGCCATCGAGCGCGGGCTGGATCAGGTCCTTGATGTGCGCGATGCCCGCGACGTTGTCGGGGTCCTCGTGATAGACGGGGATGCGGCTGAAGCCGGTCTGGCGCATGGTGGACAACACGTCGGCGACCGTCTCGTCGTCCTCGCACATGGTGGTGTCCACGCGCGGCACCATGACCTCGCGGGCAACGGTGTCGCCCAGGTCGAAGATCTCGTGGATCATGCGCTTTTCCTCGTCGAGCAGGTCGTCCTGCTCCGAGACCATGTACTTGATCTCTTCTTCCGAGACGTTCTGACGGTCGTCGGCACTCTTGATGCGCAGGATGCGGGCCAGGCCATCGGAGCAAGCGCCAGTCAGCCACACGAGCGGACGGGCGATCTTTTGGAATACGGAGAGCGGTCCCACGACCTGCTTGGACACGCCCTCGGCATTGGCCAGGCCGATGCGCTTGGGGACGAGCTCGCCGATCACGATGGACACGAAGGCGACCGCGACGGTGATGATGACCGGCGCCAGGCCGCGCGCGATGGCGGAGAGCGGCGCGATGCCAAAGCTCATGAGCCACGTGGCGAGCGGGTCGGACAGACTCGTCGAGGCGACGGCGGACGAGGCGAAGCCCACGAGCGTAATGGCAACCTGGATGGTGGCGAGCAGCTGGTCGGAGTCGGCAGCCAGCTTAATGGCACGCTCGGCGCGCTTGTCGCCTTCCTCGGCCTCGTGCTCCAACACGGCGCGCTTGGCCGTGGTGAGCGCCATCTCGGACATAGAGAAGTAGCCGTTGATGAGGGTCAAAACGAGGGTGGTGATAAGGGAGATGGTTATGTCCATCGGGAGTTTCTCGAACCTCCAAGATTCGGGACGTCAGGTTAAAACGTTGATGGCGGATACGGCAATTGCACCGGCGCCCAAACGAGAACGCGGGCGCGCAGGCGTGGTCGCTAGATTACGAAGAGGATCACCGCCATGAACTGGAAGATGCTGCCGGCGAGCACCCACAGGTGAAACACGCTGTGCAGATAGCGCACGTTTTTAGCGATATAGAACGGCACGCCCGCGGTGTAGCACACGCCGCCGACGGCGAGCAGGGCAAGTGCCACGGGGTTGAGCAGCGCAACAAGTTCGGGCAGCTTAAAGACAACGAGCCAGCCCATCAGCAGGTAGACCAGGCCGCTTACCCAATGCGGCTGGCGCTCGCGTAGGAAGCACTCGAGGGCGATGCCGATGATGGCGATGGCCCATACGGCAAAGAACAGCACAGCGCCGCCGTCGTTTGCGAGCGTGATGAGGCAAAACGGCGTATAGCTGCCGGCTATGAGCAGGTAGATGCAGCTGTGGTCGATGATGCGAAACACGCGCTTGGCGCGCGCGGGCTGAATCGCGTGGTAGAGCGTGGAGGCTAGGTATTCGAGGATAATGCTGACGCCATAGACAATCGCCGCGGCCATATGGGCCGGGCCTCCGCCGCGCAGGGCGGCGAATACGATCAGGAGCACCAGGCCCGCGATACCCAGCAGGCAGCCGACACCATGGGTGACGGAGTTCATGATCTCCTCGCCCACTGTGTAGTGTGGAACGGCCGCGGTCTTGGGTCGCGGCTTAGAACTGTCGCTCGAATCGGACATGCCGGTTACATCCTCCAACGTAAAGAGTTCTCAACACTATATCAAAGCGTCTGGGTACGTGCGAAATTTGCACCATACGTGACCCTTTGTTTACCCATTCTTTGCCTGTTGACGCATCAACGGCGAACGTCCATAATGCGCTTGCATTAAATGTTGATGTATTAACATCTTATAGGAAAGCTTCTTATGTCTCAAAACGCACGTTCCCATCGAAAGCTCAAGATAGCCGGCGTCGTTGCGCTGGTGCTCGTTGTCGCGCTGCTAGGGTTTGCCGGCAACTTCTTGTTCGACTTTGCCCTGAACCCCCAAGCGCCGTACACCATGAAGATGATGCAAGATGGCAAAGACGACAAAAAAGGTGAGCAGCCGGATGCCGAGGAAACGGAGGCGCGGGCGTGGTTTAAAGAGAATCGCGAGAGCAGCAGCCTCACCGCAGATGACGGAACTGAGCTTGCCGCTTGGTATTTTGCTGCCCCAGAGGCCACACACAATTACGCTGTCTGCCTACACGGATACACCAATGAGCCCATCGGCATGGCCCGATACGCCAAACGATTCCATGACCGCGGCATGAACGTACTCGCACCCGCCGCCCGTGCCCACGAGCGCTCCGGCGGCGACTATATCGGCATGGGCTGGCCCGAGCGCCTCGACATCGTCGCATGGATCGAGCGAATCGTTCAGGCTGACCCCGAGGCGCGCATCCTGGTCTTTGGCGAGTCGATGGGTGCGGCAACCGCCATGAACGTCGCGGGGGAATCTCTGCCCGCAAACGTGAAATGCATTATCGAGGACTGCGGCTATACGAGTGTTTGGGACGAGTTTTCTCTGCAGCTCAAGGACGTGTTCGGCCTGCCCAGCTTTCCCTTGCTCGATGTAGCAAACTTGGTATGCAACGTGCGCGCGGGCTACGACTTTCATAAGGCGAGCAGTGTGGAGCAACTCAAACACGCGACGGTTCCCATGCTGTTTATCCACGGCGACCAGGACACCTTTGTGCCGTACAGTATGCTCGACCAAAACTACGACGCGTGCGCCAGCAAGGTCAAGCAAAAGCTCACCATCCATGGCGCCACCCACGCCAAGAGTGCGCAGGTTGACCCCGAGCTCTACTGGAACACGGTCGACAACTTCCTCGACGAGTATTTTTAGGTAAAAAGCAACGTCTGGGGCTTTATCTGACCCCCTATTTTCGGAAGTATGCGGCAAAATCTGGAACTGCCGACCAGACCGCAGTTTTACCAACGATTTATCAGGGGTTTTGTTGTCAAAAAATGTCGTGTGCTCGGCGGTCTCGAAATTTGCCGCATACTTCCGGAAAGCCGCCCGCGAGCGCTGTGCTCACGGGCGGCTTTTGCTAACGTTGCGCTACAAAAGCGCGTGCTTCATCCAATAGGACGACGCTATTTGACCTCGATGAGCTCGTACTCGCTCGTGCCCAGGCCGATCTTCTCGGCGTGCGCGATGCACGCGCGCCAGTCGGTGTCGGGATGCGTGATGCAGAAGGGGTCGCGCGCTTGCTCGCCCTCCAGATGCTCGTGGTTGTGCTCCATCTTGGCGGCGCTGTCGGTAAGCTCGGTGTTGGGCAGCGGCTCGGATGCCATGACGGCATCGGCACAGGCCTGGTCGATGGCGACCGGGTCGAAGCTCGCGAACATGCCGATATCGTTGACGATAGGCGTGTCGTTTTCGGGATGGCAATCGCAATTGGGGCTGATATCCATGGCAAGCGAGATGTGGAAGCTCGGGCGGCCGTCGACGACGGCCTTGGTGTACTCGGCGATCTTGCAGTTGAGCACGTCGGCCGCGGCTTCATAGCCGGGCTTGATGGCGTCCTGGTTGCACACGCCGATGCAGCGGCCGCAGCCCACGCAGCGATCGTGGTCGATGGCAGCGACGTGGACCGTGCGGGTGTTGCCGTTGGCAAGCTCGCGCTCGCGGGTGTCGTCGAACGAGATAGCGTTGTGTGCGCAGATCTTTTCGCAGGCACGGCAGCCAACGCAGTGCTCGGTCGAGACGTTCGGCTTGCCGGCGGCATGCTGCTCCATCTTGCCGGCGCGGCTGCCGCCGCCCATGCCCAGGTTCTTCATGGCGCCGCCAAAGCCGGCCTGCTCATGACCCTTAAAGTGGGTGAGGCTGATCACGATATCGGCATCCATGAGCGCCTGACCGATCTTGGCCTCGTGCACGTACTCGCCGCCCTCGACCGGAACAAGCGCCTCGTCGGTGCCCTTGAGGCCGTCGGCAATGATGATCTGGCAACCCGTAGCATACGGGGTAAAGCCGTTCTGGTAGGCGGTATCGATGTGCTCGAGCGCGTTTTTGCGGCTACCGACATAGAGCGTGTTGCAGTCGGTGAGGAAGGGCTTGCCGCCCAGCTCCTTCACGACATCCGCGACGGCGCGGGCGTAGTTGGGGCGCAAAAAGCTCAGGTTGCCCAGCTCGCCAAAGTGAATCTTGATGGCGACGAACTTGTTCTCGAAGTCGATCTGCTCGATACCGGCGTGACGGATGAGGCGCTTGAGCTTGTCGAGCTGGCTCTCGCGAGCATGCGTGCGCAGGTTGGTGAAGTACACCTTAGCGGGTGCAGTTGCGGTCATAGATCTATCCCCTCGGTCTATATAGCGTTACAGACATAGGAGATGGTACCCGTTGAAGCGGGGTTAATGTCAAGCACGGCGCCCAGTCATTGGGTACTCATTGGGGACAGACTTAAATGAGTGCCTCGCCACCTGGCAGCTAGGGACGTTCCTTTTCTGCCGGCAGTTAGGGACAGTCCTTGCCAGCACGGCCGGCGAGCCGGCGAATCGGCAAAGACTGTCCCCGATGGCTACTCTTGGACTTTGAGGGCCTCGGCCAGGCGGACGCGCTTGATAGAGCGCGTGTGTAGCAGCGCCACGACCAGGTAGGTCGCAAAGCCAATGCCCACGCACGCCGCCATGGACCACCAGGGCACGTAGATCTCGATATTGCCGTTGTAGGCGAGCAGCATCGAGCGGAAGATGGCTGTTAGCGAGCCGATGATCACGGGCAGGCTCAGCACGAGCGACACCGCCACGCACAACGTGATCGAGCGGATGTACAGATGCGAGATCTCGCTATCGCGATAGCCAAAGACTTTCATGTAGCTGATCGAACGGGCACTGTGGTCGATCACAGCCTTGGTCAGCAGGTACATAAACAGCAGGAAGATAAACACCGCGAGCCCGACCATCATGCCGATCATTTTGCTCATCATGCCGATGAACTGGTCACCCACGGCGCGCATGTCGTCGGGCGTGGTGTCGCCGGCAAAGTAACGGGCATCGAGGTCGAGCTTCTCGTCGCTCACATAGCCGTTAAAGTAGGCGGCATCGTTGCCGAACAGCTCGTTAAAGTCGTCGATGCTCATATAGACATTCATATCCGACTTAGAGCCCCAGGCACAGTCCTTGCCAACGTACCCAAAGGAATAATTCTTGCCCTCGTACTTGTCGCGAAGCTTAACCTTCTGGCCCTCGCTCCAGCCAAACTTGTCGAGCAAGCCGCCGCCAAAGACGACGTGTCCGTCGCCGACATCCAGCCCTTTCCAGTAGCGCGAATCGGGCGAGATGCCGTAGATGGAAATCGTCTCCTCGCCATTCCCGTCGCCGCGGTCGTATTGCAGCTGGTAGACGGCGTATTTCTCGGCCTGTGCGATTGCGCCCGTACCGTTGTCGGTCGTATTGACCGGGTGGATATCGTCGTTGTCAGTGTCGATCTTAGAGGCCTTGTCGATCAGGTCGATAGCCTCGTCGCGGTTGCAGCCGAGGGCATCGGCAAGATCGTCAAGGCGCGCGTAAAGCGCATCCTTCTTGTCCTGAACCTTGGCGAGCGCGTCCTGCGCCGCGGCCAAGCTCTCGGCAGACGGAGCGCTGGTCGCGGCATCGGCTGCCGCCTGCGCCGCATCGGCCGCGTCGTCAAGCTCGTCATCGGCATCCTGGGCGGCGGAAAGCAGCGCGCCGTCCACCGACTGCAGACGCTCGAGTGCCAACCACTGTTCGCGCTCCTCGGCGGTACCCTCGAGCTCCAGCGGCGCCTTGAGCGTGTACTGGTGCTCGGCGACCAGGCTTGTCT
The DNA here is from genome assembly GCA_959028445.1 of uncultured Collinsella sp. GTDB lineage: Bacteria > Actinomycetota > Coriobacteriia > Coriobacteriales > Coriobacteriaceae > Collinsella. The sequence continues at coordinate 21,266 of CAUFRY010000027.1, forward strand.
CGAGGTTGTCGGCGTAGTGCGTCATCGTGGGCAGAATCGCCAGGCCAAAGAGCAGCAGCAGCGACGCAAACGCGATGCCCACGAAGAGCGTGGCGAAGTTGCCCAGGTTGCGCAGGAAGACACGCAGGCGGAAGCGCGAGACAAAGCCCATGCGCTCCGGCAGCTGCAAGCCGCGCTTGGTGCCCGATTTGCCGCTCGCCTCGTGACGAAGGAACTGCAACGGCGTCTTGCCCATCTTGCGAAGCAGGCCCACCAACGTGATGAGAATGAGCGCGGCGGCGGGAACCACGGCGCACTTCACAAAGATTTCCCAGCTCCAGTACACCTGAAAGGGCGGCAGGCTGTACGAGCCGTAATAGAGGCTGCGCATGGGCTCGGTAAAGAACACGACGCCGAGCGCAGTGCCCAAAAGCGCCGCGACCACGCCCACGATAGCGGGAAGCGCAAGGTAATGCAGCACGATCTCGCGTCGACGATAGCCGCTGGCGAGCAGCGTGCCGATGATGGCGCTCTCCTCCTCGATGGTGGCGTCGGTAAGGACCACAAAGACAAACGCCATGATCACGATGATGATGTCGAGCAGCGTCATCCACATCATGGAGTCGCCGTCTACGTCGTCGCGTGCGTAGCCAATGCCCTGGTTGGAATCGGCGTCGATCAGATCGTCCACGCGTGCATCGGCATCGGTCAGCGCCTCGACCATATCCTGCTCCGCATCGATGCGATCCGCGGTGGGGAGGTCGCAATCGGTAAAGATAAAGGAATAGGTGTAGGCAGGCGCGCCACCGGCATCCTCAAGCGCGGCAAAGCCGGCGTCGGTGACCTCGGCCACGCCGTACGTGATGGTGTTCACCGTAAAGTCCGAATTGTTGAGGAACAGCGCCTGGCTATCGGGCTGGGTCATGATGCCGCAGATGGTGTAGGTTCGGTCCTCGAGCTCGACTTTATCGCCCACGGACAGGTTGTTATTGGTGGCAAAGACACGGTCGATTGCCACCTCGTCATCCGCCTTGGGCTCCTTGCCCTCGCTGTACGACGCAATGTCGACCTTGGTGCGGTGCGCATAGGTGCGCAGCGTACGCTTGGTGCCGTCGTCGCCGGCGGTCTTTTTGATGATGGCGTCGATGGAGAAGTTCTTGTAGAGCGTGACGCCGCCGACGTCGCCGGCTGCATCCTCGGCAGCCTTGAGCTGGCCTTTGGTGGCCTCGAAGGAGGTGGTCACGCGGCCGTCCTCAATCGTGTACGCATCGCGCATGTCGTCGATAAGGCAGCCGATGGAATGCGCCGCGAGCAAAAAGCCCGAGGTAAGGGCGATGCTTCCGCACATAAGCAAAAAGATGCCCAGATACTTGCCGATATTGCGGCGCAGCTCGCGCGGGAGACGTTTTGCGAGAGGTGTCATGGCGCCGCCTACCAATCGAGCTCGGCGGCCGCGACGGGCGACTCGTTGAGCTCGTCCTCGACGATGTGCCCGTCGCGCAGGCGCAGCACGCGATTGGCCATGCGCGCGATGGCGGTATTGTGGGTGACAATGATGATGGTGCAGCCGTAGGTGCGGTTGACATCCTCCATGAGCTGCAAGATTTCCTTGGACGTCTTGTAGTCGAGCGCGCCCGTGGGCTCGTCGCACAGCAGCAGGCCCGGGTTTTTGACGAGCGCGCGGCCGATGGCGCAGCGCTGCTGTTGGCCACCCGAGACCTGGCGCGGGAACTTGTTGCGGTGCTCGTAGAGGCCCAGCGAGCGCAGCAGGTCGTCGACATTGAGCGGGTTTTTGGACAGGTGCGCCGTGACCTCGATATTCTCTTTGATGGTGAGATCGGGCACCAGGTTGTAGAACTGGAAGACAAAGCCCAGCTCACGGCGGCGATACTCGCCCAGGTCGGTAGGCTTGAGCACCGTGAGGTCGCAGCCGTCCACCATGATGGAGCCGGCGTCGGCATCTTCCAGGCCACCGATCAGGTTAAGGAAGGTCGACTTGCCCGAGCCCGAAGGCCCCAGCATGACGCAGATCTCGCCGCGATTGATGGACGTGTCGACGCCGTCGAGCACCGTCAGGCGCGCGTCACCGTCGCCGTAGTGCTTCTTGAGCCCCTTGACCTGGACGTAGGTTTGCTTCGTCGCCATGCTATCCCCCATTGTTAGCCTCGTACTACTTTATGAAGGTAATAGTAAACCTTGGCGAACTATTTTTGGGCGAGGCCTAAAATTTATTTCAGGCTAGTCATTGGGGACGTTCTAAATGACTAGGTGGCTAGGCGCGGGATTTGGCGCGTGCGAGGGCCAGACCTACGGCGGCAATGGCGGCGGCGAAGAGCACCGTGACGCCCAGATCGCAGGCGATGTCGCTCAGCACGGCAGACGTCAGATCCGAGGCAAGTGCCTTGCTGATCGCATCGTTCACCCAATATGTCGGCACAAAGTGCGCCACGGTCTGCACGGCCGAGCCCATGAGCGACAGCGGCATCCAGGCACCGCCCAAAAACGTCATGAGCATGCCGAGTAAGTTGCCCACGCCGTTGAGCAGCTCCTCGCGCGCACCCAGGCTCGACAACGCAAAGCCAACGGCCAGCGGCGTGCACGCCAGGGCAAACGTCGCCGCCAGCGCCAGACACACACGACCCGCGCCGACCTCGGCAACCGCGCCGGCAAAGCCCACGACGCCCATCATACTCGACACGAGCCAAATGCAGACGGTGAGCACGGCGGCGGCCGCAAACACGGCAAGCGAACGCTGACGCTCGGAGACCGGGCTGGCATCCATGCGGCGCACGCGCTCGGGCTCGTTCATGCCCGAGAATACCAGTCCCACCGACACGATGACCGACGAGATAATCGCGTACGCGCCAAAGTTGAAGTACGACTCGAGCGTGGCGGCAGCAGTCGAGTCGACCTTGACCTGCTCGATCTGGACCTCCGCGCGCTTTGCAGCGGCATGCTCGGCGGCCTTGGCAACGTCGCCGTTAGAAGCAGCGGGCTCAAGCGCCGCTGCAGCGCCCGCGAGCGAGATCCAGCGCGAAGCCTCGGCAGACGAAAGCGCCGCCGCCATGGTGCCGGCACCGTAGGTCACATCGAGCTTGGGCAGGGACTCCCCCGCGCGGGCAGCCGCGACCAGGTCGTCCTCGAACCCCTCCGGGATAAAGAACACGCAGTCGGCGCTGCCCTTGGCGCTGTTGCTCTTGGATAGCGCGTCCGCAAGGTCGTAGGTGTCGTCGCCGACGCCCGTGACCAGATCAAAGCGCGAGCCCAGGTGCTTGGTAAGCGCACGCGAAAGGTCGCTGTCGTCGCGGTCGACCACGATCACGTTGGTGTCGTAGGGCTCGTACTCGGTGAGCTGCGACGAGTTCCAGCTCACCGATGCCGCGATGAATACGCCCATGAGCGAGATGAACACCGTATAGATGAGCAGGTAGAACGGGTGCGCCAGCGCCATGCGAAGCGCAGTCTTAAAGGTGCTCATAGCGGCTCCTTCCAAAGATCAGCGTAGCGGCGGCGACAAACACCAGGGCCATGAGGACCAGCGCGCCCGCGCGAACGGCAAAGGGACCCAGGTCCTCAAAGAAATACAGGCGGTTGAACATGTCACAGATAAGCTTGACGGGGTTGAGCCAACACTCGGCCGGGCAGGCGCGGGCGACGTCGTCGGCAAGCGCCATCGCCGGCTCGCCGTAGAGGCCGGCGAACAGGGCGCACGTGGTGGCAAAGCCCGTGAGGATGCCCGACTTGGACGCCTTGCCGCCCTTAACGGGAAGCGTGCCCACAAAGAGCCCCAGGCCCGTGGCGGCAAGCGCGGACACAGCGCCACCTATCAGACACAGCCCCTCGCGCCCGCCAAAGTCAACGCCAACGACTAGGCGCACGTAGCTAATCGCGACCGCCATCGAGGCAAAGGAAACCAGCCACGAGCCGACAAAGATGCCGGCTAGCGACGCCGTCTTGGAAAGACCGCCCACACAGCGACGCGCACCAAGGCCCGACAGATTGGGCTGCAGATCGACGACGCTCAAGGCGGCAAACTCGGCAGACATCATCGCGACCAGGCCAAAGAGCGCGTAGTAGTAGACGACCGTACCATCGGGCGTGGTGCGTGTCAGACTTACGCGGCGGGTGCCACCCTCGAGCGACAGGGCGCGCGCAACCGCCTCCGGGTCGGCGAGCGCCGCCGGGTTGTCTTGGGCAATCTGGGACATGAGCTCGGCATTTTGTGTATACGAGCTTGCCACCGTCTCCAAAATGCTGCGGTCGGTGAGCACCGTCGACGCACGCGAGCTGTCATAGCTCGAAAGCAACGTGAGTTTGGGCGTGCCCGCAGCATCGACCGCATAGATGCCCGCGACCTCGCCGGCCTTAAGAGCACGGTTCGCATCGACTGCATCGTCGCACTCGTGGATCTCGAGCAGTTGGTCGTCGCCTTCCTTGGCAAGCGACGTCGCCACGTCCTTAAAGGTCGAGGCGCCCCAGGCCTCATCCGCCACGATGGCCACCGGCACCGGGTCGACCGTGCCGTCGGAGCTCAGATTCGCAAACATAAACATGAACATCGTGGAAAGCGCGACGGGAAAGACCGCGCCCCAAACCCATGTGCTCGGCCGGCGCAGCAGCGCCTTAACCGTGGTGATGATGGTGTTGAACATGACTGCCCCCTAGTCGCGCAGCTCGCGGCCGGTGATCTCGAGGAACACGTCGTTGAGGGTCGGCGGCTCGCTCCACACGCGGCCGAGCGCCACGTCGGCGGCGCGCAATGTGTCGAGGATGTCGACCAGGTTGTGCGGACTCGCCTCGCAGGTGCAGACGAGTTCGCCGCCGGACAGCTCGACGCTGAGCACGTGCTCGAGGGCGCGCAGCCGCTCGACCGTGGCGGGCTCGACGGCGCCGACCTCGACGGTCACGCGCTCGCCCATCTGGATCATGCGCTTGAGCTCGTCGTTGGTACCCTGCGCCAGCACGCGCCCGCCGTCCATAATCATGATGCGGCTGCAGATCTGCTCGACTTCCTCCATGTAATGGCTGGTATACACCACCGTGGCGCCCTCGTCGCGCAGGCGGCAGATGCCCTCCAGGATGGCGTTGCGGCTCTGCGGGTCGACCGCCACCGTGGGCTCGTCAAAAAAGATAAGCTCGGGCTTGTGCGCGATACCGCAGGCAATGTTGAGGCGACGCGCCAGGCCACCCGAGAGCTTGCCGGGGCGGAACTTGGTAAAGTCGCCCAGCCCGACAAAGTCGATCGCCTCGTCCACCAGCGCGCGGCGGCGCTTGCGGTCGTTGACGTAGAGGCTGCAGAAATAGTCAATGTTCTCGCGCACCGTAAGCTCGTCAAACACCGCCACCTGCTGCGGCACCACGCCGATGCGGCGCTTGAGATCATAACGGGCGGGCGTCATGGGCTCGCCGAACAGCTCGATGGTGCCTTTGTCGTAGGCAAGCAGCTGCAGAATACAGTTGATGGACGTGGTCTTGCCCGAGCCATTGGGACCCAGCAGACCAAAGATCTCGCCGGGGGCGATGCTCAGGTTAAAGTGGTCGAGCGCAATAAGGTCGTCATAGCGCTTGACGAGGTTTTCGACGTGGACGATGTCTGTCATGAGGCGGCCCTTCCGTTGATTGCGGCCCGGTACGATTGCATCATCGCAGGAGCCGCCGGCGCGCACCAGTGAGCTTTGTCACGAGTGCGGAGGTCTTGGTCGTGCGGCCTGCCGACGCCCCCGCTTTGCCGCGCGGGAGGAATGTCACGGTTGCGCAGGCGGCCCCTCCACCACGCGCAGCTTCGCGTACAATACCCGTATGAACAGGCTTTTCGACAAATCGATCGTGCTAGCGTGCTGCATCGCAGCCGCCGTGGGCCTTGCTGTGGACGCTCGCCTGGTCGCGGCGTTTTGCCTTGGCGTTATTGCCACTTCGCTGGCCGAGGTGGCACAGGGAGAACGCACGCGCCGCACAAGCGAGGCCATGAGTTACGCCTACATCATCGCGGCCGTCTTCGTGCCGCCGTTTGTGCCGTTTGCACCCCTCGCCCTCTATGACATCGCACGACGCGTGCGCCGCGAGCACGCCTGGGTCGCACTGGGCATTGGCGTCGCCTTTGTCTTTGCGCTCGTCGCGGACCTTCGCGCCAACGCGCTCACTGCCCGAACGCTCCTGCTGACCGCCATCCTTTCGGTTGCCGCCACCTTGTTATCGCTACGTACCGCCCAGTTGGAGCGCGAACAGCAGCGCATGCGCCGAATCCGCGACGAGCTGCAGGAACGAGCCCTCGTGCTCGAAGCGCGCAACCGCGATCTCGCCGACCGCCAGGACTACGAAGTCGAGCTCGCGACGCTCGCCGAACGCGCCCGCATCGCGCGCGAGATCCACGATAACGTCGGGCACCAGCTCACGCGCGCCTCACTGCAAGCCGAAGCCTTGCGCGTAGTCCATGCCGACGAACCCGGCGTCGCCGCCGATTTCGCCGACGTCAAACGCACGGTTGACGAGGCGCTCCAGCTTGTGCGCACCAGCGTCCACGCGCTCAACGACAACGCCGTCGACCTTTCCGTGCAGCTCGAACGCATTGTTGAAGGCGCGCGCTCGGACGGCGGCCCGCAGATTGAGCTTGAAGTTATGACCGAACATGCGCCCGCAAACGTCGCGAGCTGCTTTGCGGCGGTCCTGCGCGAGGCGCTCTCCAACACCATGCGCCACGCTTGCGCCCAGACCGTTACTGTACGATGCATGGAGCATCCGTCGTTTTACCAGCTCATCGTTACCGACGATGGCGTGGGCGGGGTCCAAGCAAGCGGCCGCGGCGCCGCGGAAGGCATGGGGCTCGCCTCCATGCGCGAGCGCATCGAGACGCTTGGCGGCACCTTCACCGCCGGCCCGCGTGCCGGCGCCGGCGGCTGGCGCGTGTTTGCCACCGTTCCCAAACAGCAAGGAGATGAGGGCCGATGAGGCTCATCGTTGTCGACGACGACCGCTTGGTGGTCGATTCGCTCAAGATTATCCTGGGCGCCCAGCCACAGATCGAGGTGGTTGGTACCGGCGCCAACGGCAACGACGCAGTCGCGCTCTACGCCGAGCACGCGCCCGACATCGCGTTGCTCGACATTCAGATGCCGGGACGCGACGGACTTTCGGCGGCACGCGAAATCCTTGAGCACGACCCTGCGGCGCGCGTGGTGTTTCTGACAACATTCTCGGATGACGAGTACATTGTGTCGGCACTCAAGCTGGGCGCCCGCGGCTACCTGATCAAAACCGATGTCGCCGCCATTCCACCGGCGTTGGCGCAGGTCATGGACGGCAAACGCGTGCTCGAAGGAAAGGCGATCGAGGACATCGATTTTGACGGAACGGGCGTCGAGGCGGGCACGCCTCGCCGGCCCGCGGCCTTTGCCAGCCTGACCGACCGCGAGTTCGAAGTCGCCGAGCTTATCGCCCGCGGCCTCGACAACAAGGAGATCGCCGCCACCGCCTATATGGGCGAAGGCACCGTGCGCAACCACATCAGCTCGATCCTTGCCAAAATGGGTCTACGCAACCGCACGCAGATCGCCATCGCCTACCTGCGCGGGTAATTACCTAGCGGCAGACCACCCCGGCATAGCAAAATGGCTGCTACCGATTTAATGCCATTTCAAAACTATGCCGGTTTACTACGATGAATCGCCCGCCTTCGACCACGGTAAATTGCGCGCTTGCAAAACCGACGCTCCTATAAGTTGTCAAGAGGCAGTTTGCGGGAGCGTTCTCTC
>CAUFRY010000028.1 GCA_959028445.1 uncultured Collinsella sp.
CAGTAGCGGTCAGTAGCGGTCAGTAGCGGTCAGTAGCGGTCAGTAGCGGTCAGTAGCGGTCAGTATATTCTTCGGAGCCGTTTCTCTGGGCTTCGGCGGACTTGCCAACTCGCGCTTGGGCACTACTCAGTAGATTACTCAGCAGTGCCCAGTAGATTACTCAGTAGTGCCCAGCAGGGGGAGGGCAGCAAACGCAATGGGCCTGTTTCCCGGCTAGGACCTGCAGCCTCAAACTTCGCTTGGCATCCTGTAGAACTGGTGCGGGTCTTTCGGGCTTTTCCCTACCCATTCCAACAGGCCTCGACCGGCAAGGTCTTTCAGAGTCTTCGAGGCCGTTTTCCTACCGACATTGGACTCCCGCGCGAGGTCGGAGGTCGTGATTTTCCCCTGAGCGGCGGCAATTGCCATCGCTGCTCGTTCGCGCTCGCTGAGGAGCGGTCGGTTGTCGGCCGCGGTTCTCCTGAAGGCCGCTTTCTGCAACCCAGGACGCTCGAAGACGACGACGGTGCTGTTGACGGTCTGCTCGAAGCGGAACCTCACGCCGGCTGCCTCGCAGGCCTCCTTGATGCGCGGTATGCCCGTGCCGTACTGCTCGATGACGCCGGCGCGGAACAGGGTGCGCGCGATCGCGGGGTTTCGGAGGCCGAACTCGCTCGCGGTACCGTCTAGGTGCTCTTGCGGCGAGTCGCCCTCGGGGAACAGGCCCGGGCTCACGATCTGGACGGTGTCCATGAACACGTTGACCTCGACGGCGGTGCCGGTGGTGTAGTCGCGGTGGCACAGCGCGTTGGCAACCGCCTCGCGGATGGCCTCGGCCGGGATCTCGGGGATCTCCTTGCGGTACATGCCCGTCTCGCCGATGACGAACTCGCGCCTGATGTTCGACGTCACGAAGTACTCGGCGAAGTCGAGCAGCTTGAGCATGGTGCCGCTCTCGCGGCGCAGGTCGAGGATCTTGGCCTTGGTGTTGCCGCCCAGAAGCCCCAGCTTCATCCTGGGGTAGGTGTCGGATCCCTCGCAGAACAGCTCCACCGCGGCGTTTCTTAGGCTGCCGTCGGGCGCGACGAGGTCGAGCCTTGCCAAGGTGTCCTCCACGCCGGCGAACCCGCCGCCCACGCGTCCGGCCCTGCCGCCGCGCGCGACGAAGTCACGCACCGCCTGCTCGTCGGCGTCGGAGACGGGCCTGCCGGACGGCAGCGAGTCCCACGGGCTACGGGCGCGCTCACGCTTGACGACCATGGCGCTCAGCTCCGAGGCCGACAGCGCTTTGTTCGAAGTCCCCACGCGGGTGAAGTAGCGTCCGTCGGCGGAGTAGGGGGCGTCGGCACCTGAGAAGGCAATTTTGATGTATCGCAGCCCATCATCGGCGTCGAGGCACTCGACCGTCGGGAACACCGCGGGCTCGATCTTGTCGGACACCCACGACGTCACCTGGCGCAGCGTTGCGTCGCTGACATCCTGGCCGATGACATCGCCGTTGTCCTTCACGCCGAAGTAGAGCTCGCCGCGGCCGTGCTTGTTCAGCATGGCGCTGATGGCTTGCAGTGCTTCTTTATGCTCGCCAGTGGACTTCTTGAACTCGACGGTCTCGCTCTCGCTGCCCAGGTTCATCCGCGCTGCCTTTCCCGTTCGTTGCTTGTCTCGTTGGATTATACCGTGGTCACCATGGGCGAAAACGTGGAAGCGCGCTTGCTTGCCTCTACCATGTTCTCATGCGCCTTAATGCCCTTTGTGAAGAATCATCCCATTGGGAAACGGGTCCCTATGGAACGATTTTGGTATCAGGCATAGGGGGGCGCTATCGTGGATGTCGTCACCATTGCCTGCGCCCTCGATCCAGAGATGTAATTACAGAAGTGCGGGGAAAAATCGAAAACCTTCGAGCACAACGCGGTTTTTTGTATCAAAACCGCAGGTCGCGGAAGCCTAAAACGGGGGTCTGGTCAGCATTCCTTTGGTTTTCCCCGCACTTCCGAATTTGGCCTCTCGCCACATCCCGATTACGTCTTAAAGTGGCGCAAAAAGCCGTGTGCTCTGCTTGATTTTGCTCAGGAATTATGCCTGAGGGGTAGTGGATTCGCCTTTCTCCGCCGTGCAGCGGCACGTGTAGGGCTCTCTGGCTCAGGCGCGAGTCGCTTCCCGTCTGAAAAAGTTCTTAAAACAGCTTTAAAGTTGCCTTTGGCCTACATTGACAGCGTACAATATGCATGTTTACCATGGCAAAAGCTAAATTTGGGGAGGGGGAGCGCACGGTGGAAGTGCTGGTTGTTGGCAATACCGTGTATGTCGATGACGACTTTTGTGCCAAGGCGTTTCCCGGTGACCATGTTCAGGTCGTGGCGGCCAACGAGGCGCGCCGCGACGGGTCGTCGCTCCATGCGTCTTGGAAAGAGCTGCTGCAGCACCTGGACCAGGCTTACGAATTCGACCGTGTGGTCTACCTCTCTACCTATCTCACGCCGCATACCGAGGCCGTTGGCGACATCGAGCTGCTGCGCTCCGTCTTTCGAGCTTGCATGGGTCGCCAGATTCAGCTGCTGTTTGTGACTGGTCCCATGGGAGCGGACGGTGCGGTGGACGCTGCGGGGCAAAACGGCAAGGGCATCATTGCCCGTGCGGCCAACGACCTGTGCCGCTACTATGCGGTCCGCGACGGCATTCAGGCCAAGATCTTGCGCGTGCCGTATCTGTACACCGCCTCGCCCACGCTGGAAGACCCGATTTTGACCCCGCTGTTCGAGGCGTGCTCGCAAGGCTCTGCTGTCATGAGGGCTGGGGCGGACTCACCGCTCGGTGCCCTCTGCGCCGAGGAGCTGGCCGTTCTGGTGCGTCGCATCTTCGACAGCTGGGATGCCACATTCGAGGAACTCGAGGTTCCGGATAGCTTTGCCCACACCGTGGGAGACCTGGGCGAGGCGCTCAAGGGCTTGTTCCCGGGGCTCGACATTACCTACGACGGGGACGCCGTCGTCTCCATTGCTCCGAGCGATACCGTCCGCACGCGCTACGGGTGGTTCCAGCGCTATGACGTGCTGCGCGATCTTTCGACCATACACGCCCGCTGGGAGCAGACCCTCGCGGGCAAGCGCCATCCGCTGCGTGCCGCCATCGACCGCATGCGCGGGCGGACACTGCCCATCAAATGCCTGGAGACCGCGCTGGCCTGGGTGCTCTTTGAGGGCCTGGAGCTGGTGTTTTCGCAGTCTGCTCAGCTTAACGTGCTCGACTACCGCCTGCTGTACGTGGTACTGATCGGCACGCTGTATGGGCTCGATTTTGGCCTGGTTGCGGCGCTGCTGGCGTCGGTGGGTTTGGCCGCGAGCTACTTTACCCAGTATGGCTATACCTTCCAGGGTCTCTTTTACGAGCCGTCTAACTGGCTGCCGTTTATTGCGTACTTTGTTGTGGGTGCCGTGTGCGGCTATATGCAGCTGCGCAACAGCGAAGCCATTAGGGCGGAGCGCGATCAAAACGAGCTCGTGCGCAACCGCAATACGTTCCTTACGCAGCTCTACCACGACGCGATCGAGGACAAGCGCGCGTACAGGCGCCAGATCGTGGGTCGCCACGACAGCTTTGGCAAGATCTTTGCCGTGACGCAGGAGCTCGACGTATTCAACCCACGCGACATCTATCGCAAGTGCTGCGAGCTTTTGGGCGAGATCCTCGAGAACGATTCGGTGGCGATCTACCATGTTTCGGGCGGGGCATTTGCACGCCTGGTGGCAGCAAGTCCCGCGATTGCCGAAGATGCCGCGCGCTCGCTCACGCTTGAGCAGCTTGCACCTCTTTTGGGCGACGGGGGTCGTTCGAACCTGTGGGTGAACCGCGAGCTGACGCCGGGGCTTCCCATGTTTGGATACACGATCGAGCGCGACGGGGCACCCGCTGTGTTGATCTTTGTGCGTAGTGCGGCCGAAAACCAAATGACCCTCTATTATCAAAACCTGTTCCGCATCTTGTGCGGGTTGGTCGAAAGCGCGCTGGGCCGTGCCTTTGACTATGAGGCGGTGGCGCAGGATAAACGCTGCGTTGACGGCACTTGCGTGCTCAAGCAGGCTGCCTTTGGCCAAGAGCTCGCGGCGGAGCAGGCGCTGGCAGATAGCAAGATGGGGAGTTTTTTGCTCCTGCGCGTGGTACCGGGCATGGAGCCTGTCGGCGAGCTGGTGGGCGCAATTGGGTCGGCAATCCGCGAGAGCGACGCGGCGGGCTTGGTCGACGGCGACGTGCTGTACCTGCTTATGCGCCAGGCAAAGGCATGCGATCTGCCCATTATCCGCGAGCGCCTGAGCGCAAAGCAGATTGCGGTGGAGCCCGTCGACGGCGAGGACATCGTGGAGCTGCTGCAGCACATCTCTTACACCGGTGACGGTGAGGGGGGTGCCGCTTGATCTCGCTTGTCGTTGCTGCCGTCTTGCTGCTGATTCATGCGCTGGTTTGCCTGATGCTGTGGACGCTCATGAAACTGGGCCTGCTGCCGGTGCGCGGGCACATGCTGGCTGTGATAGTGCTGGTGCCGCTGTGGGGCCCGTTGCTGGTGGTTTTGCTATCGGTGTGCAGCGCGGTGTTTGGCGAGGGGCTGAAAGGGTCTGCGCTGGAGTCGCTGCGCTTCAACGATGACCTGCATCGCAGTATGTCGGTACCGAGTGGTGAGGACGATCCAGGCGTAGTGCCGCTCGAGGAGGCACTCATCGTCAACGACCCGGCATACCGGCGCCGCCTAATGCTCTCCATGCTCACCGAGGAGCCCGACGCGTACCTGGCGCAGCTGCAGGCGGCTAAGCTTAACGACGACGTTGAGGTGGCGCACTATGCCGCGACGGCGGTGGCGCAGATCTCCAAGGAGTCCGACCTTAAACTGCAGCAGCTGGAGCGTGCCTTTAAGACGGACCCGAGCGCTCAAAACCTCAACGAATACTGCGATTTTCTTGGTGAATACTTGTGCTCGGGCTTGGCTGAGGGGCGCGTGGCTCAGATTCAGCGCCAACAGTACGCGCGCCTGCTTGCGCGTCGCTGCGAGCGCGAGGATACCCTTGAGCTGCGCATTCGATACGCGACGGCGCTGGCCGATGTCGGACAGATCGACGAGGCGCAGGCCGTGACCGACCAGCTGGTGATAGACGTGCCCGAGGAGCAGGAGGTTTGGATGCTTTGCCTGCGCCTGGCCGTGATGCGCCGCGACGGTGACGAGGTCCACCGTGTGATCGATGCGATTGACAAGCAACATGTGTATTTGAGCGCCGACAACCGCGAAAAGTTGGCGTTTTGGCGCGACGGGGAGGAGGCCAGATGAGCGTGGCGCAACATATCCGCGACCGTGCAGGGCGCTTTCGTTGGATGGGACTCCTCGTGGTGTGGGCGGTCTTTATTGTAATGGCCGCTGTGCTGCTGGTGGAGCGTGCCGGCGTGCAGTACAGTGCGGGCCAGCATAAGCTGGGGATGCTGGCCGCCAACGATGCGGTGCCGGCCTCCTCGGCAATCTTTGGCCAAAAGCCCACGTGCCTGGTCATTACCGATTCCGATCAAGCTGGCGTCGAGGACGTAAAGGAACAGTTCGACCAGATCCTGCTCGACATGAAGATCGCCCATCGCGATGTTGATATTGCCACCGACGGTGCGGACGCGATCCCATCGCTCACGTCGTTTGATCGCGTGATTGTGCTTATGCCCTCGCTTGACGGACTGGGTACGCATCTGACCGATCTGATGAGTTGGGTGAGTGTGGGCGGCTCACTCATGCTGGGCATGACGCCAGATAACTCGAACTGCCTGCAGGCTATTGCTTCCAAGCTTGGGATCGAATCGGCCGGATATGACTATGCGAAAGCCGAAAGCATTGTGCCGAGCGATGACTTTATGTTGGGCGGAGGAGAGCGCTACGAGTTCTCGGATCCCTTCGATTCTTCGCTTTCGGTTTCATTGCGCGAAACGGCGTACGTATGGGCAAAGACCGGTGACGCGGGCACGCCGCTCATTTGGTCTAACGATTGCGGCAGTGGTCACACCGTGGTGTGCAACATTGGTATCTACGACAAGGTCATGCGTGGGTTCTATGCTTCGGCCATAAGCTTGCTGGGTGATGCCTCGGCCTATCCGGTCATCAACAGCGCCGTGTTCTATTTGGACGACTTTCCTAGCCCCGTGCCCTCGGGCGATGGTACTTATATCAAGCGTGACTACGGCCTTTCCATTGCGGATTTTTACACCAAGGTCTGGTGGCCCGATCTGCAAAAGCTTGCGCAAAAATACGGCATTCGCTATACCGGCGTGATGATCGAAAACTACGAGGACGCGGTCAACCAGACCGAGCCCGCGCGCCAGGCCGATACCACGCAGTTCCGCTATTTTGGCGGCATGCTGCTGCAGATGGGCGGAGAGCTGGGCTTTCACGGCTACAACCATCAGCCTCTGGCGCTCTGGGATACCGACTATGGCACGCTGTATGACTACAAGACCTGGAAGAACAAGGAAACGCTCGTCGCTTCGCTCAACGAGCTTATAGCCTTCCAGGACGAGGTGCTGCCCAACGCGCACGGCTCGGTCTACGTGCCACCGTCGAATATCCTTTCGGCCCGCGCGCGCCAGCTTATCGGCACCGATGTTCCGCGCATTAAGACTATTGCCAGTACGTATTTTGAGGACGGTACCGACCTGCCGTACGTGCAGGAGTTTGGCGTGGCGAGCGATGGTATTGTGGAGCAGCCGCGTATTGTCTCGGGCGGCATGGTCGACGATTCCTATATGCGCCTGGCTGCCGTGTCCGAGCTCAACATGCACTACGTGAGTACGCACTTTATGCACCCGGACGACCTACTCGATCCCGATCGCGGCGCCAAGGAGGGCTGGGAAGTCTACAAGGGCGGCCTGACCGACTACCTGGACTGGCTTACCAAGTCTGCGCCCGACCTGCGCCGCCAGACGGCGTCGGAGTGCTCCGGTGCCATTCAGCGCTTTTCGTCGGTTACGGTGAGCGTGGATACCGGTGCGGATGCCTGGACGCTCAGCCTGGGCAATTTCCACGACGAGGCGTGGCTCATGTTCCGCGCCAATAATGGCGAGCCGGGTGCGGTGACGGGTGGCGAACTGACGCACCTTACGGGCGATCTGTATCTGCTCAAGGCAAATGATAATACCCTGACGATCGAGCGCAAGGAGGGTGGCGACAGATGAGAATCTGCTTGGTACTCGAGGGTTGCTACCCTTATGTGCACGGCGGCGTATCTACCTGGATGCATGGCTATATCCAGGCCATGCCCGAGCACGAGTTCGTGCTGTGGGTGATTGGCGCGCATGCTGCTGACCGCGGCAAATTTGTCTACGAGCTGCCCAGCAACGTGGTCGAGGTGCACGAGGTGTTCCTGGACGATGCCCTGCGGCTTTCGGGCGAGCAACATGAAGCCAGTTTTAACGACCGCGAGCGCGAGGCGCTACGCCGCCTGGTGTCGCTCTCCAATCCGGACTGGGACGTGCTGTTCGATATCTTCCAGCGCCGTCGCGTGCATCCGCTCTCGTTTTTGCAGAGCCGCACGTTTATGGATATCTTCCGCGACGTGTGCCTTGCCGAGTACCCCTACACGCCCTTCGCCGACGCATTCCACACCATGCGCTCTATGCTGTTGCCGGTGCTCTACCTGCTGGGCAGCGAGGTGCCGGTTGCCGATGTGTACCACGCTATCTCGACCGGCTACGGCGGCCTGCTCGCCTGCCTGGGCTCAAGCGTTCACCATGCGCCGGTGCTGCTCACCGAGCACGGCATCTATACCCGCGAGCGCGAGGAAGAGATCATTCGCGCCGACTGGGTGGTGCCGTCGTTTAAGGACCGCTGGATTCGCTTTTTCTACCTGCTTTCGGAGGAGATCTACCGCCGCGCCTTCCGCGTGACGAGTTTGTTCCATAACGCCCGCAAGATGCAGATCGATATGGGTTGCGATGCAGACAAATGTCTGGTCATCCCCAACGGCATCCAGTTCGACTGCTTTAAGGACATTCCCTTAAAGCCCGATGACGGCTGGGTGGACATTGGCGCGGTGGTGCGCCTGGCGCCCATCAAGGACGTCAAGACTATGATCTATGCCTTTTTTGAGCTGCACGAGCGCCTGCCCAAGGTGCGCCTGCACATCATGGGCGGCGTGGACGACGAAGAGTACGGCGCCGAGTGCCACGCGCTGGTCGAAACCCTGGGCGTGCGCGACCTGATCTTTACCGGCCGCGTCAACGTGGTCGAGTACATGGAAAAGCTCGACTTTACCATTTTGACGAGCATCTCCGAGGGCCAGCCGCTCAGCGTGCTGGAGTCGCTTGCCGCGTGTCGTCCCTGCGTGACGACCGAGGTGGGCTGCTGCCGTGAGTTGCTCGAAGGCGCTCCGGGCGATGACTTTGGCGTGGCAGGTTTTGTGACGCCGCCTATGTATCGCAAGGGCTTGGCCGATGCCATGGAACGCATGTGCACAAGCCGCGCCCGTCGCATTGAGATGGGGGAGCGAGGCAAGCGTCGCGTTGCCACGTACTTTTTGCACGAGCAGATGCTCGCCAACTATCGCGCGCTGTACGACGTGACGGCGCAAGCGTTTGACCTGCCCAGAGAGGGGGAGTAGCCGGTGGCCGGAATCGGTTTTGAGCTCAAGCGCCTGTTTAGGCGCAAGGGCCTGTTTGCCACGATGCGCGCCTATGGCTACGCCGGCATTGTGTGCACGGGCCCGATGCTGCTGGGCGTGCTGCTCCAGGTGGGTATCTTGGTGCTGTGCGGTCTGTGGGGCGTGGGACGCGCCAACCAAGACCTGCTGGTGTGCATGGTGACCTATACGCTGCTGGCGTCGCTCACGCTCACGAGCTTTTTCTCCATGCCGGTCACGCGCTTTTTGGCTGATATGTTGTTTGCCGAGCGCGAGGACGAGATTCTGCCCTCGTTTTGGGGCTCCAATGCTGTCATGCTCGTTGCGGGCACGGTGCTCTACGGCGTCTTTTTGCTGTTCTCGGGCGCCACGCTGCTGCAGGGGCTGCTGTGCCTGTGGCTGTTCAACATTATGATCGTCAACTGGAACGGCATGAGTTACCTCACGGCCATCAAGGATTACCGCGGCATCCTGTGCAGCTTTGCGGCTGCCATTGGCGTGGCGTGCCTGTGCGCCCTGGCCGCGCTGGCGCTGGGGCTGCCGCCGGTCGAGGGCCTGTTGGCGTCAATTGCTCTGGGCTACGGCGTCATGCTCGCCTGGGACGTGGTGCTGCTGTACCGGTATTTTCCTCAGAGCGACCGCAGCCCCTGGCCCTTTTTGCAGTGGCTCGATCAGTTTATGCCGCTGGCGCTCACGGGTCTGTTAACCAATCTGGGACTCTTTGCGCACCTGGTGATTATTTGGGCCGGTCCCATTGGCGTGCAGGTCAAGGGCTTGTTTTATGGTGCGCCCTACTACGATGTGCCGGCGCTCATTGCGTTTTTGACGATCCTGGTCACGACCGTCAACTTTGTGGTCTCGGTCGAGGTCAACTTCTATCCGCGCTACCGCGACTATTACAGCCTGTTCAATGACGGCGGCGTGGTAGGCGATATTGTGGTGGTCGAGGAGGAGATGCTCTCCACGCTTAACAGCGAACTGCGCTTTTGCGCGCTCAAACAGTTGTTTGTGACCGCGGCGGTCATCTCGCTCGAGACCACGGCACTGTCGGCCTTACCGTTGGGCTTTAACAACCTTATGCACGGGTATTTTCGCACGCTGTGCGTGGGCTATGGCCTGTATGCCGTGGGCAATACGGTGATGCTTATCTTGCTGTACTTTACCGACTACAAGGGGGCCGTGCTGGCCTCGGGGTTGTTTGCCGGGGTGGCCGGGCTGGCGACTGCCGTGTCGTTGCTTTTGCCGCAGCAGTTTTACGGCTTTGGCTTTTTGTTGGGTGCAGCGGTGTTTTTTATCGTGGCGCTGCTGCGGCTCGATACCTATACCGCCAACTTGCCGTATCGTATCCTGAGCCAGCAGCCCATTGTGGCGACCGACAAGACGGGCTGGTTTACCGAACTTGGCCGGGTGCTCGACCGTGTTGAGCAATGCTACGAGGACAAGCGCGCGGGCGGTGAGCCGCGCAGTGCGTTTGAACGTATGGTGGTCCGCCTGTACCAAAAACATTGGGGAGGTTCTGATGATCGATAAGTTGATGTCTCGCCGCTGCCTGATCGAGGCAGCTGCCGGCGCGCTGTTGCTTTCGGGCTGTTCGTCTCAGGACGAATCCTCGACCAAAAAGGTCAAAAAGCAGGACAAGATTAAAAAGGCTGAGGCCTCGGACGGTACCAAGCACCTTCGCGATAAAGATGAGCTGTACGAGGTCTACGACGACTCGGGCATTGTGACCATGTACCTGACGGTCTCGCGCGGCAACAGCTCCGAGAACACCGACCACAGCTGGGCCGAGATCAACACGTACTCGGTGTATGACTATGCCGACATGGGGGTGACGCGCTATCAGGTTATGGGCCTGCTGCAGGCGGGCGACGAAGACGGCCCGGTGGCCGGCGAGGTTGGCTATGGCGAGGAAGCGCCCAATGCCACCGTGCAGGTGCGCGGTCAGACATCGAGCAACAACTCGCAAAAGAATTACAAGGTGGAGCTCAAAAAGGGCAAGGGTACTTGGCGCCAACAGCGCGCGATTGCGCTCAACAAGCACATGGGCGAGGGTATGCGTTTTCGCAACAAGATGGCCTATGACCTTATCCGCGGGATACCCCAGATGATGGGCCTGCGTACGCAGTTTGTGCATCTGTGGGTGTGCGACCAGACCGAAAAGTTCAACGACACCTTTGAGGACTACGGCCTGTTTACGCAGGTGGAGCAGCTCAACAAGACGGCGCTTAAGGCACATGGCCTGGATAAGAACGGGCATCTGTACAAGGTGAACAACTTCGATTTCCATCGCTACGAGGACACCATTAAGCTTGCCGACGATCCCGACTACAACCAGGCAAACTTTGAGGGCATGCTCGAGATTAAGGGCGATTCGGACCACACCAAGCTCATCGAGATGCTCGATGCGCTCAACGACGAATCACAAAAGATCGATGATGTGCTCGATACCTACTTTGATACCGAGAATCTGGTCTATTGGCTGGCGTTTCAGATCCTGACGGGCAACTGCGATACGCAGAACCGTAACTGCTATCTGTACAGCCCGCTCAACTCAAATACCTGGTACTTTTTAGATTGGGATAACGACGGCATGCTGCGTAAGCTGGAGCTTTCTCTTACCGGGTTTTCGGACTACGCGAGCTGGGAGCGCGGTGCAAGCAACTACTGGGGCAACGTGCTGTTTAACCGCGCGTTGCGCAGCAAGTCGTTCCGCAGCGAACTCGACCGTGCCGTCAAGGACTTGCGCTCGTATTTGACCGAGACTCGCCTGACCAAGATGATCAAGCACTACCGCGATGTGACTGAATCCCTGGTCTTTGCTTCGCCCGATATCGACAATCTGCCTGTCACCAAGGACCAATACGAGCAGATCGCTGCGGCGATTCCCTCCGAGGTCGAGGAGAACTACAAGAGCTTTCGCGAGAGTTTTAAAAAGCCCATGCCGTTCTACATCGGCGTGCCGCAGATCGATAACGGTAAGCTGCGTATTAACTGGGATGCGTCCTACGACTTTGAGGCGCGCGACATTCGCTACACTGTGGAGCTTGCTCGTGACTATGCCATTAGCGACGTGGTCTTTAAGGCCGAGGACGTGCTGCTTCCCGAGGTGACCTGCGATGCGCCCGATGCCGGCCAGTATTTTGTGCGCGTGCGTGCCACCAACTCCGACGGCTATACGCAAGATGCGTTTGACTACTATGTAACCGACGACGGCAAGCACTACGGCATGAAGTGTTTTTACGTGCAAGACGGCGGTAAGGTCGTGGAGGACACGTATGAGGAGGGCTAGCGCGCTGCTTGAGCGCTTGGCGGCCCCGCCTGTGCGTGCCACGCAGGAGCGTTACCGCCACGAGCTCAAATATCTCATTAACGAGGGCGAGCACGCCGCGCTTGCCTGTCGCATGGCGCCGGTGTTTAAACTGGACAAGCATGCGCGGGCAGGCGGTTACACCATTCGCAGCCTGTACTTTGACGACTACTGCAACTCGGCCTACGAGGAAAAAGATGCCGGCATTCTCATGCGCAAAAAGTATCGCGTGCGCATCTATAACGGCAGCGACAAGGTGATTAAGCTTGAGCGCAAAAAGAAGTACGGCAGCTGGATCTACAAGGAGGACGCGCCGCTCACGCGCGGCGAGTTTGAGCAGATTCTGGCCGGCGACTACGACTTTTTGCTGAGGAGCCCCTATCCGCTCTGCCGCGAGTTCTACATCGAGTGCATCTGCAACATGATGCGCCCGCGGACCATCGTGGACTACGAGCGCGAGCCATGGGTGATGGATGAGGGCACCGTGCGCATTACGTTTGACATGAACGTGCGTGCCGCGGTGGGAAGCTTCGATATCTTTGACGCGACGCTGCCCGCGCTGCCGGTCCTGGAGCCCGGCAAGCTGGTAATGGAGGTCAAGTTTACGGAGTTTTGCCCGCAGCTGGTGCGCGATATGGTGCCGCCGGGAGCGGCCGAGCTTACGGCGGTCTCCAAGTACTGCCTGTGTTACGAAAAGACCGCCTACCTGCGCGGATTTAATTACTGGGAATCGGATTTTGAGAACCGAGGGGATATTTAGACCATGAGCACCAGGGACTTTTTTAAGAACTCCGTCTTGGAGGCGTTTGGCCAGGTTGACCCTGCCAAGATTGGCCTTTCGCTGCTCGTGGCGCTCGGCATGGGCATCCTGATCTATTACGTGTACAAGCGCTTTTTTACCGGCGTGGTGTATTCGCGTAGCTTTGCCGTGACGCTTGTAGGCATGTGCGTGCTCACCTGCATGGTCACGCTCGCGATCTCGACCAACGTGGTCATCTCGCTCGGTATGGTCGGTGCTCTGTCTATCGTCCGCTACCGTACGGCGGTTAAGGACCCGCTCGACCTGCTGTATCTGTTTTGGTCCATTACCACGGGAATTACGGCCGGCGCCGGCATGTACGCGCTCGTGGCGCTCACGGCCGTGGTCATCGTGGTGATGATCGCCGGCTTTGCGAGTCATCAGGACAAGGCGCGCGTGTACATGATGGTCATCCACTACACGGGCCAGACCACGGGCGACGATATCGTGCGCGCGTTTGGCCGCACCAAGTTTACGGTGAAGTCCAAGACCATGCGCGGCGACAAGGTCGAGATGACCGTCGAGGTGTTCTCGGACGGCGTGGATATGCCCTATGCCGACGCGATTCGCACGCTCGATGGCGTTGAGGACCTGACCCTCATCCAGTACAACGGCGAGTATCATGGATAACTATGTTCCGGCGTTCTAACGAACGCCGGACCGCTCGACGCTGCGCGGGCATCTGCCGGGCGATCTGCCGCTCAAACCGTCGCTCGCGTACATGAAGTACGCTTCGCTCCTCTTTCGCGGCACCTCGCCACGGCAGCTGCCCGCTCGCTGACGTTTGCTCGACCTGGGTGATATTGATTTATCCGAAGCGCCGTCACGGGTATCATGGTGAAAGCGATTTCAATGACAGGGGTGCTCGTGGTAAAGATGAAAGATGTGGCCGAGTTGGCTGGCGTTTCGAGCGCCGCGGTCTCGCGCTACCTCAACGGTGGATATATCTCGGCGGACAAGGCCGAGCGCATTAAGCAGGCGATTGAGCTGACCGGATACGTGCGATCTAGTCAGGCTCGCGCGCTGCGCACCGGTTCCACCAAGCTCATCGGCGTCATCGTGCCTAAGATTAACTCGGAATCCGTGAGCCGCATTACCGCCGGTATTGGCCAGGTGCTCGGTCGCCGTGGCTACCAGATGCTGCTCGCGAATACTGATAACGTGGCCGAGCGTGAGCTCGAGTATCTCGACCTGTTCCAGAACCACCCGGTCGATGGCATCGTGCTCGTGGCGACCATGATCACCGACGAACATCGTGCGGCCATTACGTCTTGCCGTGTGCCCATTGTGCTGATCGGTCAAAACGTCGAGGGCGCGGCTTGCGTCTACCATGACGATTACGAGGCCGCCTTTGAGCTGGGCCAGGCGCTCGCGAAGCATGTTGAGGGCAAGATTGCCTATATCGGTGTTACCGAGGAAGACCGTGCCGCCGGTTACGACCGTCGTCGTGGTTTTGAAGCGGGCTTACGCGCCGCGGGTGTTGCGCTCGATCCCGAGCTGATTCGCCGCGGGTCCTTTACCCTCGATTCCGGCTATCGTGCGTCGCGCGAGCTGCTGGGCGAAGTGCCCGATGTTTCGTTTATCGCCTGCGCGACCGACACCATGGCGGCGGGCGCCTTGCGCGCGCTTGACGAGGTGCGCGGTATGGGCGAGGGCGTGCACCGCGTGAGCGGTTTTGGCGACAACGCATTTTTGAGCGCGCTGACGGGCGGCATTCCCACCGTGCATTACGGCTACCTGACCAGCGGCGTCGAGGCGACCAATATGCTGCTCGACGCACTCGATGGCGAGGAGGGGGAGAGCGGTCTCAAGACGCTCAAACTTGGGCATCAGCTCATGAATGTCTAGGCCTTGGACGCGTCTGCCTGCCTTTGAGCCCCTGTTTTTTGTCCTAAAACTACCATTCGCCGGCTTATTTTTACCGTTCACCCTACTGTGAAAACGATTACAGACATATGAGACTGAAAACGATTACAGTGTAAGTGTCAAAGATGGCCGGGTGCAGATGCGCCCGTTGGAGGAAAGGGAAGTCATGGACTACCGCAAATCAGCCCAAGAGGTGCTCGACAACATCGGTGGCGCCGGCAACGTTGTTTCGGCCGCACACTGCGCCACGCGTCTGCGCCTTGTGATTGCCGATAACGCCAAGGTCGACAAGGAGGCCCTCGAGAATATCGACGGCGCCAAGGGCGTCTTTGAGGCCCAGGGCCAGCTCCAGATTATTTTTGGCACTGGCACCGTCAACAAGGTCTACGACGAGTTCATTGCGCTCAGCGGCGTCGAGGCTGCCACCAAGGCCGAGGTCAAGGAGGCAGCGGCGCAGCAGCAGAACATCTTTATGCGTGCCATTAAGGTGCTCGGCGACGTCTTTGTCCCCATCATCCCCGCCATCGTGGCTTCGGGCCTGCTGCTGGGCATTATGAGCGCCCTCAACTTTATGGCCTCCAACGGCTTTATCGCGCTCGACACCAATAACTTTATTTATAAGATTGCCGACCTGGTCTCGGGCACGTCCTTTGGCATTCTGCAGATCCTGATCGGTTACTCCGCGGCTAAGGCCTTTGGCGCCAACCCGTACCTGGGCGCCGTCGTCGGTGGTGCATTCATCAACTCCTCGCTGCAGAGCGCCTATACGGTTGCCTCCGAGGGCGTGCAGACCATGGTCAACGTCATCCCCGGCGTGTACAGCTTTGAGTGGGTCGGCTATCAGGGTCATGTGATCCCCATCGTCATCGCCTGTGCCATTCTCGCCTTCCTCGAGAAGCGCCTGCACAAGATCGTTCCCGAGATGTTCGATCTCTTTGTGACTCCGCTTGTCTCGGTGTTCGTGACCGTGCTCGTGACGCTCGTTGCCGTCGGCCCCATCTTTGTCTGGGCCGAGAACGCCATCCTCGGTCTGATCCAGACCCTGCTGACCCTGCCCTTCGGCATCGGTTCCTTTATCGTCGGCCTGTTCTATGCCCCCACGGTCGTTACCGGTATCCACCAGATGTACACCGCCATCGACCTGGGCCAGCTCGCCCAGTACGGCGTGACCTATTGGCTGCCCATCGCCAGCGCTGCCAATATCGCCCAGGGTGGCGCCGCACTTGCCGTTGCCTTTAAGACCCGCGATGCCAAGATCAAGGGCCTGGCGCTTCCTTCCGCTCTGTCCGCCTTCATGGGCATTACCGAGCCGGCCATCTTTGGTGTGAACCTGCGCTTCTTTAAGCCTTTCATCGCCGGCTGCATCGGCGGCGGTTGCGGTGCCCTGGTCTGCGCTCTCACCTCGCTTGCCGCTTCCGGCACCGGCGTTACCGGCATCTTCGGTATCCTGCTGTGCCTGGCACAGCCCGTGCAGTACGCGATCATGTTTGCGGTCGCCGCGGTCGTGTCCTTTGCCATCTCGTTTGTCCTGTACAAGGATGAGCCCAAGGCTTCCGAGCAGGCCTAAGAGTTTTTGATTGAGGGGTGCCCGCGGGTTGTATGCTCGCGGGCGTTTCCCGTATCTGGTGCCGATCTCTGGCGCCTTGTAACTTTCGATCCGTTAGGACTTTGATATGTCTAATGCACTTGGCCGCGACCTTGCAAAGTTGGTTGCCGCTGTTGACGCCGCCGCCTCTGAGTGCGGTCATGGCGTGTATGGCCAGCGCTTCCATATTATGCCGCCGGCTGGCTGGCTCAACGACCCCAACGGTCTTTGCCAGGCGGGCGGCGTGTTCCATGCCTATTTTCAGTATGCGCCGTTTGATGTCGAGGGTGGCGTTAAGGCTTGGGGTCATGCGACGAGTCGCGACCTTATGACGTGGGACTACGTTGGCGCTCCACTGCTGCCCGACGAGCCGTTCGATTGCCATGGCGTGTATTCGGGCTCCGCGCTTGCCGAAGACGGTCGCATTCGCGTACTGTACACGGGCAACGTGAAGCTTTCCGATGCGGACGGCACGTACGACTACGTCAATACCGGCCGCCGCGCCGATACTGTTTATGTCGAGAGCGTTGATGGCCTTGCCGGTCGGGAGTTCAGCCAAAAGCGCGTGGTGTTGGCGTCCGAGGATTATCCCGAGGATTTGACCTGCCACGTGCGTGACCCCAAGGTGTGGCGCGATGATGATGGGCGTAATCACATGGTGCTGGGCGCGCGTCGTCGCGTGGACGGGCCGCATGTCGAGAGCCGTTTTTGTGCGATGCACGGCGAGGGTGCCGGGCGCGATGTGGGCGAGATCCTGGTGTATGGCTCGCCCGATATGCTGAGCTGGGAGCTCGAGAGCCGTGTTTCTACGTCCGAGCGCTTTGGCTTTATGTGGGAGTGCCCGGGGTATCTGGAGCTTGAGGCGGATGGTGGTGTGCCGGCGAAGTGGCTGTCCTTCTCTCCCCAGGGGCTTGAGGGCGGCCGTTGGGACCGCGGCAACGTATACGCTGCTGGCTACATGCCTGTAACGGGCGACATTACCGGTGGCAATGACGCTTATGAGCTGGGCGAGTTCCGCCTGTGGGACGCCGGTTTTGACTTCTATGCTCCGCAGGAGTTTACGTCCGAGGATGGTCGCCACATTTTGATCGGCTGGATGGGCATGCCCGATGAGCCGACCTATGACAATGCGCCCACCGTGGCGTGCGGCTGGCAGCACTGCATGACAGTGCCGCGCGAGCTTACGGCCGGTGACGGCGGCGTGGTGCTGCAGCAGCCGGCGCGCGAGATCGAGCTCCATTATGCCTCGGTGCGTGTGGGGGAGGGCTCTTTGGAGGTTGCCGGCGATACCTGCTTTGACGTTGTTGTTGACGGTGTCGACGGCGCGTTTACCGCGACCGTTGATGGCGAGCTAAAGCTGGCGCTTGTGCCCGCTGGGGACGAACTGCCCTCGCGCTTTGAGATGCGATTTACCGATGAGGGTCGCGCTTCTGCTGGCTGCGGTCGTACCATGCGCTGGGAGCCCATCGACGAGGTTCGTAATGTGCGCATTGTTGGTGATGTCTCGTCGGTCGAGGTGTTTGTGAACGATGGCGCGCTCGTGTTTTCGACGCGCATCTATCCCGAGGCCTATGGCGTGACCGTTGACGCTCCGGGTGCGAGCGTGAACTATCACACGCTCAATATCTAGGCGTTTCGTCGCATATCGGCGCTATACTGCAGCCGTTGCCCACGATGAGGGGAACACCCGCATCGTGGGTTTTTTGAAGGGACGGTGCCGTATGGGCGTACAGCAGCTAGAAGAGGCCTGGGCTTTGAGGGCCGACGCGCGTGAGGCGCGTCTTGTTGCGGCCCCGCATGTGCCGGCAGCGCTGTCGCAGCTGGGGATTGTGCGTCCCGGTGACCGCCTGGTGGCCTTTGCGGATGACTTTACCGAAGCATTTGCGCACGGCTTTGATGGCCGCGATGTTGCGCTGGCGGGCTCGCCGTCCGCCGATGCGTTTACCGCCGCGTCCGAGGTCTTTGATGCTTCGTTTGATGCCGAGGGGCCGCACCTGTGGTGGTTCGTCAACTCCATCGGCGGGTTTGGACTGCGCGTGCCCGATCTGCGTACGCTGGGTCGAGCGGCTCGCGAGGCCCATGCGCTGCTGGTTGTGGACAACACCGTGGCGTCGGCTTTTGGCTGCGATCCGTTGCGCTTGGGTGCCGTGCTGTCGCTCGAAGCGCTCGACCGTGTGTGCGCCGGTAACGCTTCACGCAAGTTGGTTGCCGTATCGGTCGCGCGCTCGCAGCTCAAGCGCCATCGTGTGGATGCCGCGGCTGAGTGCGTGCATGTCCTGTTTGAGGGCTGTGGCTTGGGCAAGCTTGATTTGCCTACTGACGAGGCTGGTGTGCTGGAGCGCGGGCTGGACTCGCTCGATACCCGCATGCAGGCACACTTCGACCGCGCCCGTGCGCTGGGCGAGTATCTGGCCGCCAACGAGATGGTGCGCAACGTGCGCTATCCCGGACTGAGCTCGCATCCCGACCATGCGGTTGCAACGGGAATCCTCGAGCACGGCTTTGGTCCGGCAGTTGAATTTGACCTTATCGAGCGCAGTGCGGATGATCTGTTCGATACTTTGCCGGGGGAGTTTCGCACATCGCCCGCCGGCGGCGCAACGACGCGTCTTTCAGCCCCACGTGGCAAGCAGGGGAGCACCATCCGTCTCTTCGCCGGCACCGACGATCCCTTGATCGTGGCCGCTACCCTAGATAATGCCCTCCGCAACTAGCTAAATCATCCTCAACTCCATAAGTTGCGGTGAAATATGGATTGATTTACGGCTTTAACCGCATAAACAGTCCCTATTTCACCGCAACTTATGAGAAGGGGTTGTGTGGCTATAAGGCCCCGTCCCAAATGGCTACTTTTTAATACTTGCGATGAGGTCGTTTGCTTTGGTGGCAATGACCTTGTTTATGTCGGCCTGCAGCTCCTCGTAGACTGCTATGGCTCGCTCTCCGGCGGGGGTGAGCGTGGATCCGCGGGCGCCGTCGCGCTCGATGAGCTTGCAGCCCAGCTGTCCTTCCGCCTCGTTCACAATGCGCCAGGCCTTGGAATACGCCATTCCCATGCTCTTGGCGGCGCGGTTGAGCGAGTGCTCGCGGGCGATACCCTGCAGCAGCAAGACGCAGCCGTGGCCGAAGACGCCCGGCAAATCCTTGTCGCACGCTTGAATGACCAACTTTGCCGTCGTCTTGTACTCCATGTGCTCCACGTCTCCCCGCTAAAGTATTTGCTGGGCAAACGCAAAGCATGCGTCAAACCCTCGTGTGCTCTTCTTAAATCATGCATTGTAGCAGTCAAAGTGCGTTAAGATACTTCCCCAGTATTGGGCGCCCAAGGTTGGGCTGGGTCCTACGAGGCCTGCAGCCGACCGGTCGCATGGAAAAAGGAGAAACATGGCTACGTTCTTTCCCGGTGAGTCCCACACGTTTTCGGAGTATCTGCTGGTCCCTGGTTACTCGTCCTCGCAGTGCATCCCCAACAACGTCTCTCTTAAGACGCCGCTAACCCGCTTTAAGCGCGGTGAGAAGCCGGCAATCACCCTGAACATCCCCATGGTTTCCGCCATCATGCAGTCCGTCTCGGGCGTCGACATGGGTGTCGCGCTCGCTACCGAGGGTGGCCTGTCCTTTATTTACGGTTCCCAGAGCGCCGAGTCCGAGGCCGCCATGGTCAAGGCCGTCAAGGATCACAAGGCCGGCTTCGTTCAGTCCGATTCCACGTTGACCCCCGACATGACCATGGAGCAGGTCATCGAGCTCAAGGAGAAGACCGGTCACTCCACCATGCCGGTCACCGACGACGGCACTCCCAAGGGTAAGCTCCTGGGCATCGTCACCAGCCGTGACTATCGCCCCAGCCGCGATGACCACCAGAAGAAGGTCTCCGAGTTCATGACCCCGCGTGAGCAGCTCATCGTGGGCGACAAGAACATCAGCCTCAAGGTTGCCAACGACGTCATCTGGGACAATAAGCTCAACGCCCTGCCCATCGTCGATGACAACGATCACCTGATGGGAATCGTTTTCCGCAAGGACTACGACAGCCACAAGACCAACCCCAACGAGCTGCTCGACGGCGACAAGCGCTACATGGTCGGCGCCGGTATCAACACCCGCGACTATGCAGAGCGCGTGCCGCTGCTCATCGAGGCCGGCGCCGATGTCCTGTGCATCGACTCCTCCGAGGGCTTCAGCGAGTGGCAGAAGCGCACCATCGAGTGGATCCGCGCCAACTATGGCGAGGACGTCAAGGTCGGTGCCGGTAACGTCGTCGACGCCGAGGGCTTCCGCTTTTTGGCCGACTGCGGCGCCGACTTCATCAAGGTCGGTATCGGCGGCGGTTCCATCTGCATCACCCGTGAGACCAAGGGTATCGGCCGTGGCCAGGCCACCGCGCTGATCGACGTCTGCCGCGCTCGCGACGAGTACTACGAGGAGACCGGCGTCTACGTGCCCGTGTGCTCCGACGGTGGTATCGTCTACGATTACCACATGACGCTCGCCCTTGCCATGGGTGCAGACTTTATGATGCTGGGCCGTTACTTCGCCCGCTTTGACGAGAGCCCGACCGAGCGCGTCAACGTGAACGGCCAGTACATGAAGGAGTACTGGGGCGAGGGTTCTGCGCGTGCCCGCAACTGGCAGCGCTACGACCTGGGTGGCGCCGCGAAGCTCAGCTTCGTCGAGGGCGTCGACTCCTACGTTCCCTACGCCGGTTCCCTCAAGGACGGCGTGGGCGGTACGCTCTACAAGGTCAAGTCCACGATGTGCAACTGCGGCGCCCTCTCGATCCCCGAGCTCCAGGAAAAGGCACGCCTAACGCTGGTCAGCTCCACCTCTATCGTCGAAGGCGGCGCCCACGACGTAGTCGTCAAGGATTCCCACCAGAGCGTCAGCTACCGCTAAGCGGCTTTCCCAAGCACCGCACCTTGCCGTTCAAACCGTCGCTCGCGTACCAAAGTACGCGTCGCTCCTCTTTCACGGCAATCTGCGGCACTTGGAAAACCCGACCATGCTTGGGCTGGTAACAATTAGCGGTTGATTCACAACCACGTTATTTAGATAAAGCGAGATGCCTGCAAGTCGCAGGCATCTCGCTTGTCGTATTTGCTATCATCATGCGAGTTAACGATGTGGCGGGGCGTTCTTACCTTTGCTCGCTGCAAGTTCCGCACGAGCCGAAGAGCACTTAATGTGCTCTTCGTGCGAGCAGGACTGTCCGCAGCAGCGAGTAAAGGTAAGAACGCCCCGCCCCAACCGAGATAACAAAGGAGCTGATATGTGCGATTGCACAGATCATAAGGACGAGATCCCTGCCTACGACGCGCAGGCCATTGAGTCCCGGTGGATGAAGGCCTGGGAGGATTCCAACCTCTTTGCCGTCGACACCGACGACAGCAAGCCCAAGAAGTACGTGCTCGAGATGTTCCCGTATCCGTCGGGCGACCTGCACATGGGCCACGCGCGCAACTATACTATCGGCGATGCCATGGCCCGTCAGGCCCGCATGCGCGGCTACGACGTGTTGCATCCCATCGGCTTTGACGCCTTTGGCCTGCCCGCCGAAAACGCCGCCATCAAGCACAATACGCAGGCTGCCGCCTGGACGTATAAGAACATGGACCAGGCGCTCGCCACGATGAAGCGCATGGGCTTCTCCTACGATCTGGATCGCATGGTCAAGACCTGCAGCCCCGACTACTACCGCTGGGGTCAGTGGATCTTTGAGAAGCTGTGGGAAAAGGGCCTGGTCTACCGCAAGAAGAACCCGGTTAACTGGTGTCCCACCTGCAAGACCGTTCTGGCCAACGAGCAGGTCACCGAGGGTAAGTGCTGGCGCTGCGGTACCGAGCCCGAGAAGCGCGACCTTGAGCAATGGTACTTCAAGATCACCGAGTACTCCCAGGAGCTGCTCGACGATCTGGAGAAGCTCCCCGGCTGGCCCGAGCGCGTCAAGCAGATGCAGGCCAACTGGATCGGTCGCTCCGAGGGCGCCGAGGTCGACTTTACCCTGTGCGACCAGCATGGCGAGCCCATCGAGGGCGATGAGGGCAAGATCACCGTCTTCACCACGCGTGCCGATACCCTTTTTGGCGTCTCCTTCTTCGTCCTGGCTCCCGAGTACGCCGGCCTGCACGAGCTCGTCGAGGGCACGGAGTACGAGGAGGCCGTCACCAAGATCGTTGAGGACTCCAAGCATATCTCTGCCGTCGAGCGTGCCCAGGGCACCCTCGAGAAGCACGGTGCCTTCACGGGCCGCTATGTGGTAAACCCCGTCAACGGCGAGAAGGTCCCCGTGTGGGTTGCCGATTATGTCGTTGCCGACTACGGTACAGGTGCCGTCATGGCCGTTCCCTGTGGCGACCAGCGCGACTTTGAGTTTGCCCGTAAGTACGACCTGCCGATCGTGCCGATCATCCTCGACGATGACGACCGCGCTGCCGTCGAGGCCAGCGGCGAGACCATCGATACCTTCCATGCTGAGACCGTCGACTGGGATTGCGCCCACGCTGCCGAGGGCACGCTGGTCCAGTCCGGTAAGTACACCGGCATGCGCGGCGGTAAGCACTCCGAGGGCGAGGCTGCGATCGTGGCCGACCTTGAGGCCATGGGCTGCGGTCGTCGCAAGGTCGAGTTCCGTCTGCGCGACTGGCTCATCAGCCGCCAGCGCTATTGGGGCAACCCCATCCCGGCCATCCACTGCGAGCACTGCGGCATCGTGCCCGTGCCCGAGGATCAGCTGCCGGTGACGCTGCCCGAGAACCTGGACCTGGGCGCCGGCGAGACCCTCGCCGAGTGCAAGGAGTTCTACGAGACCACCTGCCCGGTCTGCGGCCGCCCGGCCAAGCGCGAGACCGATACCATGGACACCTTCACCTGCTCCAGCTGGTATTACCTGCGCTATACCGATCCGCACAACTCCGAGCTGCCCTTCTCCCATGAGGCCGCCGACCGTTGGATGCCCGTCGATAACTACATCGGCGGCATCGAGCACGCCATTCTGCACCTGCTCTACAGCCGCTTCTTTACCAAGGCCCTACGCGACCTTGGCCTGCTGAGCGTGGACGAGCCCTTCACCAACCTGCTGTGCCAGGGCATGGTCAAGGACGAGAACGGCGACACCATGTCCAAGTCCAAGGGCAACGTCGTGCCCCCGAGCTCGGTCATCGAGCCCTACGGTGCCGACACCATGCGTCTGGCGATCCTGTTTATCGCCCCGCCCGAGAAGGACTTCGACTGGGATCCCAAGGCCGTCGAGGGCGCCAACCGCTTTATCAAGCGCGCCTGGCGTATCGTTTGGCAGCTCGTCCAGTCCGGCGACGCCAACGTGGCCTTCGACAAGTCCGCGCTCGATGAGGTTGCTATGAAGCTCTATCGCGAGCGTCACCGCACCATCGCCAAGTGCACCGAGGACTTCGACCGCGGCCAGTTCAACACCGCGATCTCGGCCGTCATGGAGCTCGTCAACGCGGCGAGCGCCTACCTCAATGCCACTGAGGGTACCGCCCGCGACAAGGCGCTGTGCTACGGCGTGGCCAAGGATATCGTGAGCGTGCTGGCGCCCATCTGCCCGTTCTGGGCCGACGAGCTGTGGCACGAGGCGCTCGGCTGCGAGGGCAACGCCTATACCGCTGCCTGGCCCGAGTTCGACCTGGCCGAGTCCATCGAGGACACGGTGCAGATCGTGGTCCAGGTGCTCGGCAAGGTCCGCGGCCGCGTCGACGTGGCCCGCGATGCCTCCAATGAGGATATGCAGGCTGCCGCCGAGGCCGCCGTCGCCAAGTGGCTCGAGGGCAAGACGGTCGTCAGGGCCATCTGCGTGCCCGGCAAGCTGGTCAACCTGGTGGTCAAGTAAGCGCTGCGCGCAAAGCTGACATGCAATAAACGAGGGACGGTCCGTTTGGGCCGTCCCTCGTTTTGCATGTACCTGCCTAGGTGCCTTCGGTCAATTGTCCTATTCTTGTGGAGAAGCTGTGCGCACGCTGACCTGCAGATTCGTACTGTGCTTGCACGTTTCCGCAGCTATTGGTATAGTTTGCTTGCAAATGAAGTTGTAATTGAAAGAAGTGGGGTTTCGGCCCCGCTTCTTTTTTGTATGGATGGAGGTGCCGCAATGGTCAAGACCAAGACCGAGCAGGCGATCATCGACGCGCTCGAGGCCGTCGCTCCCCAGCACGATGTCGACATCGTCGACGTCGAGCTCGTGGGTGCCACCAAGGCCCCCTGCGTGCGCGTGCGTATCGAGGGTGCCGAGGGTCAGAGCCTGTCGCTCAACGACGTCACGGCCAACACCAAGTGGGTCGGCGATGTGATTGAGGAGCTCGACCCCATCTCTTCGAGCTATACGCTCGAGGTGTCGAGCCCGGGTATGGCGCGCCCGCTGCGCCGCCCGAGTGACTTTGCCCGCTTTGTGGGCGAGAACTGTGAGCTTACCTCCACCGCCACCGAGGGCCGTCGCAAGTACGCCGGCAAGATTGCCGCCGCCACCGAGACGAACATGACCCTCGAGCTCGAGGACGGCGAGTCCGTTACCCTCGATTTCTCTGATGTTAAAAAGTGCAAGTTGAAGCCCACCTACGACTTCAAGCCCGCGAAGGAAGGAAAGTAAGATGGCAGCATCCGACATGATGTCCGCCCTGATGGAGCTTTGCCAGGA
Source organism: uncultured Collinsella sp. (assembly GCA_959028445.1). Taxonomy (GTDB): domain Bacteria; phylum Actinomycetota; class Coriobacteriia; order Coriobacteriales; family Coriobacteriaceae; genus Collinsella. Next base: position 24,817 of record CAUFRY010000028.1, read on the forward strand.
GAAGCACATCGACCAGCTCTACCTGATCGACCGCCTGGAGCAGTCGCTCGCCAAGAGCTATGCCGAGATCCTGCATCTTGAGTGGGGCGCCAAGGTGACCATCGACCGCACCACCGGCAAGATCTACGTCTACCGCCTGGAGCCGATCGACGATTCCATGGACGAGGAGGGCAACTTCACCGAGTTCGAGGAGATCGACGTCACTCCCAAGAACACGAGCCGCATCGCCGCCCAGCACGCCAAGGCCGAGATCAACGCCATCGTGCGCAACTCCGCCCGCGAGCAGATCTACGAGGAGTTCTCCGGCCGCATCGGTGACCTCATCAGCGGTACCGTGCTGCAGTCCACACCCGACTTCACGATCGTCAAGATTCGCGAGGGCGTCGAGGCCGAGCTGCCGCACTTCGATCAGCGTCGTTACGAGAACGAGCGCAACGAGCGTCCGATGGGCGAGCGCTACCTGCACAATCAGCACATCAAGGCCGTGATCATCGACGTTCGCGACCCCAACTCCAACCTGCAACCGGTTCGTGGCGAGCACAGCCGTCCGCCGATTGTCATCTCCCGTACCCACCCCGAGCTCATGCGTCGTCTGTTTGAGCAGGAGGTGCCCGAGATCTATGAGGGCACCGTCCAGATCAAGTCGATCGCCCGCGAGCCCGGCCAGCGCTCCAAGGTTGCCGTCCACTCGCTCGACGACCGTCTGGATCCCGTGGGCGCCTGCGTCGGCCCCAAGGGCAGCCGCGTCCGCGCTGTCGTGGGCGAGCTCCGCGGCGAGCGCGTCGACGTCATCCTGTGGGATGCCGATCCTGCCGTCTACGTCGCCAACGCCCTTTCGCCCGCCAAGGTCACCCGCGTCCTCATCGACGAGGAGAAGGCTTACGCCGGCGTCATCGTGCCCGACGACCAGCTGTCCCTCGCCATCGGCAAGGAGGGCCAGAACGCCCGCCTCGCCGCGCGCCTGACCGGTTGGCACATCGACATCAAGTCCGAGACGCTTGCCGCCGACATCCTCAAGAACGTTCCCGTTCACGAGGAGCCCGCCGCCGACCTGATCGGTGACGAGGAGGACGAGGACGTCCGCCGCTGCGAGTACGTGTCCGAGGACGGCATCCAGTGCCGCAACCAGGCTCGTCCCGGCTCCCGTTTCTGCGGTGTCCACGACACCGACGCCTTCGATGATGCGGAGGACCTGATCTAGCGCGCGGTCGCGCCGGGCGGGTCCCGGCGCATACCCCACGCTCGTTCAGTCTCTAGGCACCCAAGGTGCCAGAAAGGGTAGGTGAAGTCATATGGCAAAAGTCCGTGTGTCCACCCTGGCCAAAGAGTTCGGCATGACCTCCAAGGAACTGATGGGTCATCTCGCCGAAATGAAGATTCCCGCTAAGTCCGCTTCCTCCGCTCTGGAGGACGCATACGTCGCCATGGTCCGCAAGCAGCTCGCCTCGGTGATCGAGGCCCGCGCCCAGGAAGTCGAGGCCGCCAAGCTGGCCGAGGAGCAGGCCGCTGCCGCCGAGGAGGCAGCACGCGCTGCCGAGGCAGAGCGCGAGCGCATCGCCGCCGAGAAGGCACGCGAGGAGGAGCGCCGCCAGTTCGCCGCTGCCCAGGCTGCCGAGGAGGCCGCCCGCGCCGAGGCCGAGGCTAAGAAGAAGGCCGAGCAGGAGCGCCTTGCCCGCGAGAAGGAGGAGGCTGCCCGCGAGGCCCAGCGCCGCGCCGTTCCCGCTTCCGATTCCGGTTCGCGTTTCCGTTCGCTGCTCGACCAGATCGCCGCACAGGAGACCGTCCTCAAGGAGAAGAAGGACGCCGAGGAGAAGGCCAAGGCCGAGCGCGCTGCCGAGCGCGGCAACCGTCGTGGCGGCAACAACGACCGTCGCGGTGGCCGTCGAAACGATCGCAACGCTTCCGACAACAACTCCGAGCGCAATGCCTCCGAGAACCGTCCCCACAGCCATCGCACCAATGCCAGCAACAACGTCGCTGCCGGCATGGACTTCCCCAACCCCGACAAGCAGGGCAAGGGCAAGAAGCGCAAGGGCGGTCACAACAACGAAGAGGACCACTACAGCCGCATGGCTCGCGAGGCCGAGGAGTACAGCCGCGAGAAGGTGCTCGAGGAGGCTCGTGCCGCCGTCGAGGAGGCCTCTCGCGAGTCCACTGGTCGCCGCAAAAAGCGCAAGGAGAAGCGCGAGCGCGAGGCCGCAAAGGCTCAGGAGGAGCGCAAGATAGAGGAGGCGCTGGCCCAGGGCGTGAACCCCGAGGACCTCGACGCCATCAAGGTCTCCCAGGGCGTTACCGTCCAGGAGCTCGCCGAGGCGCTCGACGTTCCGGCCAACGACATCATCAAGCGCCTGTTCCTGCTGGGCACGCCGCTTACCATGACGCAGTCCATGTCCGACGACCTCGTCGAGCTCGTTGCCGACGACCTGGGCCGTCAGATCAAGATCATCACCCCCGAGGAGGAGAACACCTTCTCGTTCTACGACGATCCCGCCGACCTTAAGCCGCGTGCCCCGGTCGTCACCGTCATGGGCCACGTCGACCACGGCAAGACTTCGCTGCTCGACGCCATCCGTCACACCGGCGTCGCTGCCGGCGAGGCGGGCGGCATTACGCAGGCCATCGGCGCTTCGCAGGTCATGATCAACGACCGCAAGATCACCTTCATCGATACCCCCGGTCACGCCACCTTTACGGCCATGCGTGCCCGCGGCGCCAAGGTGACCGACATCGTCATTCTGATCGTGGCTGCCGACGACGGCGTCATGCCCCAGACCATCGAGTCGATCAACCACGCCAAGGCCGCCGGCGTACCCATCGTCGTCGCCGTCAACAAGATCGATAAGCCGGGTGCCAACCCCGACCGCGTGCGCCAGGAGCTCACCGAGTACGGCATCATCCCCGAGG
>CAUFRY010000029.1 GCA_959028445.1 uncultured Collinsella sp.
GCCGTTGCCGCGCCCCGCAGTGCCCGCTTCCCCCGAGAACAATTATCAGTGCAGGAAATAGCGGTCAAAAAATGCCAATGCTTCGGGGGTCCAAATAAGGTCGTTCACTTCTCGGCAAAGTATTAGACCCCGATTCGCACCAACCCCAAAGTCACCTCAGGCGGCAGACGCAGCGCGCCGCAGCTGCCGTCACGCCCCACAGTCCCCCAAGGCGGCAGGCGCAAAGCGCCGAGGCCGCCGCCGGGACCAGGGCCCACAACAGCCACGTGCTCCCATCAGCCCAGCGGCCCCAACCAACAACGGCCCCATCGCAGGCCGCTCGCAGCAGCGTCACCGCAGGCGGGGGCCGGGCTTAGTTTTCAGAACACTCCGCAGACCAGTGTGGCGCCTTGTCCGCGGCTCCGAAGGAGCAGGACAAGGCGCCACACATGGTCGAGGACGTTCTGAAAACTAAGCCCGGCCCCCGCCGGACAGGTCACACTACTCGCAGAGCAGCTTAGCGATCTGGACGGCGTTGGTTGCCGCGCCCTTACGGATTTGGTCGCCGCAGCACCAGAAGGTGATGCCGCGCGCAGCCTCGGGGTTCGAGATGTCGCGGCGCACGCGACCGACCCAAATCAGGTCCTGGTCGGACGTATCCATCGGCATGGGGAAGCGGTCGTGCGCATCCTCGGCGCTCATGTCGTCAACCAGCTTCACGCCCGGAGCGGCAGCCAGCGCGGCACGGGCCTCTTCCACCGTAATGTCACGCTCGAACTCGAGCGTAATGCTCTCGGAGTGCGAGCGCAGCACAGGCACGCGCACGCAGGTGCAGTTCACGCGCAGCTCGGGCAGGTGCATGATCTTGCGGCCCTCGTTTTGCAGCTTCATCTCCTCGGAGGTAAAGCCCTCCTCCTTGACGCCGCCAATCTGCGGAATCAGGTTACTCGCCAGCTGGGCGGCAAACGCGCGCGGCTCGGGAATCTCCTCGCCACGGCCCAGGGCGGCCAGCTGGGCCTCGAGCTCGGCCATGCCGGGGGCGCCAGCACCCGAAGCCGCCTGGTACGTCGAGACGATCATGCGTTTCACGCCAGCGAGCTGATGCAGCGGCCACGTGGGAACCAGGCCGATAATGGTCGCGCAGTTGGGGTTGGCGATAAGGCCGTGGTGCCACTTAATGTCATCGGCGTTGATCTCAGGCACGACCAGCGGCACCTCGGGATCCATGCGGAAGGCATGACTGTTGTCGACCACGACGGCGCCGCGCTTGACGGCCTCGGGCAGCAGCTCCTTGGCGATATCGTCGCCGGCAGCGCCGAGTACGATGTCGCAGCCCTCAAAGGCCTCGGGGCAAGCTTCCTCGATCACAACCTGCTCGCCGCGGAACTCAACGGTCTTGCCCGCAGAGCGCGCGCTCGCCAGCAGCTTGAGCTTGCCAACCGGAAACTCCTGCTCGTTGAGGCACTCGAGCATCTGGGTGCCCACGGCTCCCGTCGCGCCCAAAATAGCAACCGTGTACTGTTTCATGCTTCCCCCTTTAAAGGTTGTGGCTTTTGCCCGCACGCCGAGCAGGCCGATTATTGTTGCCAGTGTATACAAGAACGGGGCAGGCACGAAACCCGCCCCGTCGAAACGAAACCGAAACGAAACGCCCCGCCGTAGATTTTTGGCACTTGTCCCAAAAATGCACCGGGACGGCAGCTACTTGTGGAGCGCAGCCAGAGCGGGATCGACCGGCGCGGGAGCCTCCAAGTCGGAAACCTTCACAATGCCGTTCTCATCGGAGAAGGCACGGTAAATGGTCTGAATCGCCAGGTCGAAGTCCTTCTCCTCGACGCCGATAATGATGTTGATCTCGTCGCAGCTCTGCGAAATCATGCGCACGCTCACGCCGGCCTGGCCAAGCATGCCAAACAGGTGACCAGAGATGCCGGCACGACCGCGCAGGTTGCGGCCAACGGTAGCGATAAGTGCCAAGCCCTCGACAACCTCGATCTCGAGTGGCTCGACCTCCTGCTGAATGTCGCCCACGAGCGAGTACAGCGAGTCGTGCACATCCTGCTCCTGTACCACGGCGCCAAAGCGGTCGACACCGGTGGGCATGTGCTCGACGGAAACGTCATAGCGCTCGAAGACCGAAAGCGCGCGGCGCATAAAGCCAACACGGGGCTTGGTGCGGTCGCGGGCCACGTTGATGGCGACAAAACCGCGCTTGCCGGTCACGCCGGTAATGATGGGCTCTGCCTCGCCCTCATCAGCCGTCTCGCTAATGATGGTGCCGGGGTCCTGCGGCGCATTGGTGTTCTTGATGACCAGCGGAATACCCGCCTCGCGCACGGGGAACACGGCCTCCTCGTGCAGGACGCTTGCGCCCATGTACGAAAGCTCGCGCAGCTCCTCGTAGGTAACGCGGGCGATGGGCTGAGCCTCGGGAACAATACGCGGATCGGCAGAATAGAAGCCCGAGACGTCGGTCCAGTTCTCGTACAGATCGGCGCCCAGGCACTTGGCCAGAATCGCGCCGGAAATATCGCCGCCGCCACGGTCGAGCAGCTTGATCTGGCCCTCACGCGTCGCGCCGTAGAAACCGGGCATAACAAAGCCGCCCTGCTGACCGTACTCCTGCACCAGCTCGGAGGTACGATTCATGCTGAGCGTACCGTCGTGATGGAACGCAACGACCGTCGCGGCGTCCAGGAACGGCAGGCCCAGGTACTCGGCCATCAGGCGAGCGGTAAAGTACTCGCCACGGCTCACGAGCTCCTCGGTAGAGTAGCCGCCCGAGCGGGCGCGCTCGGCAAAGGCCGCAAACTCCTCGCGGATGGGATAGGTGAGCTCCAGCTCGTCAGCGATATCAAAATAGCGCTGGCCAATGTCCTCGAGCAGTTCCTCGCACGAAACGTGATACTTAACGTGCGCGTTAACCAGGTAGAGCAGGTCGGTCACCTTGGTGTCGCCCTTAAAGCGGCGGCCGCAGGCAGAAACCACCACAAAACGGCGGGCAGGGTCGGCATCGACGATGGCCTTAATCTTCTTGAAGTGTTCGGCGTCGGCGACCGACGAGCCGCCAAACTTGGCAATCTTAATCATGGGCTTGAGGTTACCTTTCTAAAAGCCTCTGCAAACCTGTTTTGCGCGCTCTGATACCATGGTTTCACCGATTGGGACCAAGGCATCCGAGGAGCAGTGTTATATGGGAACTTATCATAGTACACGAGGACGCACTTTATCGTGCTCAAGTAAGGTGGCAATCCGCACCGGCATCGCTCCCGACGGGGGTTTGTTTGTCTCGGACGAGCTCGGCACCCAGCAGGTCGATATCAGCTCGCTTGCAGATAAATCGTACTTTGAAATCGCTCAAGATGTGTTGGGAATGTTACTGAATGATTACACGGCCGAAGAAATTTCGGCGTGTGTCGACGAGGCATACCGCAGCACGTTTGCGAGTGAAGAGGTTACGCCGCTCGTCAAACTCGACGCTGCGCCGGGCGCTGATGCCCCTCAGACCTATGTGATGGAGCTCTTTGGCGGCCCCACGAGCGCCTTCAAGGACGTCGCCCTGCAGATGCTCCCCCGTCTGATGGCCCGCACTTCCGCCAAGGACGGCGGCGCCGAGCGCATCATGATCGTCACCGCCACGTCGGGCGACACGGGCAAGGCCGCGCTCGCCGGTTTTGCCGACGCTCCGGGCACGGGCATCACCGTCTTTTATCCCGAGGGCAAGGTCAGCCGCGTCCAGAACCTGCAGATGTCCACGCAGGAGGGCGATAACGTCGCCGTCTGCGGCATCCGCGGCAACTTTGACGACGCCCAGAGCGCCGTCAAGCGCATCTTTGCCGATAAGGAACTTGCCGAGCGCCTGGAGGCCGCCGGCACGGTGCTTTCGAGCGCCAACTCCATCAATGTCGGCCGTCTGGTACCGCAGGTCGTCTACTACTTTGCCGCCTATGCGCAGCTGTTGCGCGCCGGCGCCATCGAGGCCGGCGACGCCGTGGAGTTCTGCGTACCGACCGGCAACTTTGGCGATATCCTGGCCGGCTACTATGCCAAGCGCATGGGTCTGCCCGTCGCCAAGCTCGTCGTGGCGAGCGACAAGAACAACGTGCTGGCTGACTTCCTGACTACCGGCGTCTACGACCGCAACCGCCCGTTCTTCACGACCATCTCGCCGTCGATGGACATCCTCATCAGCTCCAACCTGGAGCGCATGCTGTACTTCCTGTCCGATGGCGACTGCGAGCTCGTTGCCGGCCTTATGGAGCAGCTGGCGCAGACGGGTCGCTACGAGGTGCCCGCCGAGCTGCTGGCCAAGATTCAGAGCGTCTTTGGCTGCGGCTGGGCCAGCGAGGACGAGGTCCGCACTGCCATCAAGAGCTGCTGGGACGCGAACGGCTACGTGATCGACCCGCACACCGCTTGCGGCTATCACGTCTTTGAGCAGGTCGCTCCCGCCGAGGGCGCCAAGGCCCGCGTGCTGCTTTCGACCGCCAGCCCCTACAAGTTCCCGCGCGCTTGCTGCGACGCCCTGGGCCTCGACGTTCCCGAGGATGATTTTGAGGCTATGCGTGTACTCGAGCAGGCCACCAATACGGTCGCACCGGCTCAGCTCGCCGAGCTCGAGTCCAAGCCCGTCCGCTTCGAAGACGTCTGCGACGTCAATGAGATGGCAAGCTACGTCGAGTCTGCAGCAAAAAAGATGGCAACCAACTAAACCCCTTATAAGGCGCCGGCGGAAGCCGGCGCACCTTCTTTTTATTTAGCTTTCGGGATGATGACGAGCATGCGAGCGGGTCTGGCCGTTTAGTTCGTCGCGAGTTCCGCACGAGCCGGAAAGCACTTAATGTGCTTTCCGAGCGAGCCAGGACTGCCCGAGCAGCGAACTAAACGGCCGGACCCGCCCAGGAGGACCCACATGATCAAAATCACCGTCCCAGCAACCAGCGCCAACCTAGGCATCGGCTACGACACCCTCGGCATGGCCGTCAGCCTCTACTCGCACTTCACCTTCGAGCGCGCCGACAAACTCACCATCACCGGATGCCCCGAGGAGTTCCAAAACGAGAATAACCTGGTCTACGTGAGCTTTGTGGATGCACTGGCCGCATGGGGCGAACCGGCCTTCCCCGTCGCCATCGACATTCAGACCGACGTGCCCGTCGCCCGCGGCCTGGGTTCCAGCTCAACCTGCGTCGTCGCTGGCATCATGGCGGCCGCCGCGCTGACGGGCCACACCGTCGACCGCGCCGAGCTCGTCCGCATTGCCACCGAGGTCGAGGGCCATCCCGATAACGTCGCCCCCGCTATCCTGGGCGGCGCCGTCTGCTCCTTTACGCCGACCGACTCGCTGCCCCAGTGCCTGCGATACGAGGTAAGCGATCGCTTGCGTTTTATTACCGTGATTCCGCCCTACGAGGTTCATACGAGTGAGGCGCGCAAGGTTGTGCCGCAGGAGATTCCACTCTCCACCGCCGTATGGCAGATGGGCCGCATTGCTGGCATGACACGCGGCCTGGAGACCGGCGACCTGGACCTGATTGCCGCCGCCAATGACGACCGCATCCAAGAGCCCTATCGCCGCCGCCTGATTCCCGACTACAACGCTGTGCGCGACACCTGCCTTAACGGAGGCGCCAAGACCATCTGGATCAGTGGCTCCGGCTCGACCCTCATGGCCGTGACTGACGACACCATCGTGGCAAAGTTCCTGCAGGTCAAGCTGCGTGAGCAGTTCCCCAAGTGTGACACGCATATTCTGACGTGCGACACGGAAGGCGCTCAAATCGAGTACCTGTAGCGCCCTGCCTCATTGCTCTCACCGGTCCCCTTGGGGCTTCCCCTGAAAACGTCCTCGATCATGAATTGCCCCGTCGTGCGCTTCGCGCGACGGGGCAATTCGATCTGCGGATTGTTTTCAGGGGAAGCCCCAAGGGGACCTGCGCAGCCTCGACAGGATAATCGCATTCGCTGATTTAATCTTGTGCTCCAACGGAGCCACAGACGAGAGGCCTTCGCGCTGCGGAATAATTTTGAGGGGAACACCCCGACCATCCCTGCGTTTACCTTGCTGAGGATGTCTACAGGGACCCACGCTTTGAAGGGGCGCCGGGCAGATAGGGGCTTTTTAGGTTACATAATAAACTGTTTATCTATGCTACTATTTAACTAGGCATCGCAGTATGGAGGTGGTCAAAGTGTTACGCACACTCAAAGCTTCGTTTTTCCTCTCGATACTTTTGATATTACCGATATGTTTCTCGTTTAGCCCTTCGACTGCTTATGCTGCAGAAAGCGATGCTGTCGCAATTTCTGGCGCAACCCAAGATTTTGATTTAACGAAAGGTCCCGAGCAGTCTCATCAAATCAAGCTTAAGGATGGGACCGTTGCAGTAATAGGAATTAAAAAAACCAATGAACCCAGCCTGATATGGGACAGTTACTACAACAACGCATCTGGAACTTGGACTATCTATTACAACAGTCCTTTTATTTATCGCGAATTCAAGATCAAGATAGCGAACTCGCTCATTACCAGCGCTTGGGGACAAAACTATACGACCATCGGCTGTACGGTAACTAACGAGTCCTTTATATGGAACTCGAAACAGGCGACATATCGACTCAACTATGAATCGATGGGGATGACGTCCGGTATCGCCGTGTTGCAAGCGACCATGGAAGGCAGCACGCTCCACACCTATGCAAACTAGACTCACATCAATTGAGGAAGTTCAATGATCCCAATTCCTGCACGCTCAGACATTATGATCGCTCTCGTTTGGATTCTCGTCGGAGTGCTTATTTGGCGTATCTGCAAATGGGTTAAAAACAAGAAATAGTTGATAAAACGTATATGCCATTTATGCGATGCTTGGGGCCGTTAAATCGGCCCCTATTTCTATAGCTTTTCAAGCAGCAGTCACCCATTTGGAAGTCGCAATGCCATTCATACGATTTCGGCCCTTTAAGCCGCTATCTATTGGTAGGGACTCTTGCTGGTAAGGAGCGCTTACTAGATACAAACCTTGGCAATATATTGGTTTAGGCGGCGCTGGTTTCTTTGTATTCGAAGACTGGTTCTAGGAGGTCTTCGATGTTGCAGTGTAGGACTTTTGCAATATCCCTCACTGTCGTTACCGAGGCTTCGTTGATGTTTCGCTGGCGCTGTTCGTACATTTGGATTGAACGGAGCGATACACCCGATTCGTATGCCAGGTCTTGTTGGGTTTTTTTAATCCTCTTTCTTGCTAGCGCCAGTTTAGTCTGACGCGGCGCCTTCTTCGCCATATCACAGACAAGGCGCGCCACGCGCTCCTCCGAGGCCTCATGCCAGGGGTAGTACAGGTTTCGCAGCGCATCAAATGGAACAACATGAAGCAGATCTTCGAACGATTCCCCTAGGCGCCACTGCAAATATGCCAGTATCCAGCCCGTCCAATATTCTGGTGTCTTCTCAAATCGGTAGGTTCGATTTGGCATCGGCCTTGATTGATAGCCCGACCTTTCGGCGATAAGCGCGAACAGCTCAACGCCCGATTTTCCCGACACTACCCATGCGTTGCCGCGTTCGAACTCGCGAGCTACGCCGCTCAGGCAAAAGAGCTCAGCGACCTCGGACCCTTCCGCTCCATAGTCGTTCACGGCATAGTCAAAGCAGTCGCCAAGGTTGTTCATTGCATCCTCGAGGTAGTAGACGGGATATGTCCTACTCGGCCCACAATCCGTTAACTCTTGGATCATTTAAATCAACCCTCCCTGCCATTAAATCCCTAATGTCGATACCTTCGGAATCGAACCCGTTAACCGTATCCAAGTATTTGCGTCGAGCATTCTGCTCTCGCTCAAAACGCTTGGGATAAAACTCAGACCCCAAAGCCTGCTTCCAATCGCAGAATCTAATCGCCGAAAATGCGCACTCGCTCATAAGAGCATATTGGATACCCAAATCACCCAAGCGCATGATACGTTGCAGCTGCCTGAGCGAGATCATGCCGCTGACAAACTGTCTTGCAAACGAAAAATAGGAGTCGTCGGCGCGATAACCTCGAATTACGTCATAGGGAGAAATATCAATCAGGCAGTTATCCAGCAGATAGCGAAGTCCTTCGCGCGCCAGCGGTGTCGAAACATTGAACTCCCTATTGTTAGCCAAAATCGCAAGCCAATTGAGAATTGAAAACTCCCCGGACTCCAAATCCAAGACTGCGAGACCATCCATATCGAGCTCATATCGATTTGCAATGCCATCAGACTCAGTCCGACATGCCCACTCCATTGCCATTTCCTCATGTGGCGTGCAATAAAACCCACACCCATAGTCATTGAATTGTCTGCATTTATCCAACGACGGATGCTCGACAACAACCTCCGACCCGTGCCAAAGCTCCATATCGACCTCCAAACAAAAATATCACCCCAGTGATAGTGTACCAATAACTATCACTGGGGTGATATAGATAGATGCAAACTATTGCCTGCCAAGAACCCTTACTAGAGGCAAGCCTCGGCGATGCGTTTTTTGAGTTCGTCGATGCCGGTGCCGGTCTGGGAGCTTGTAATGATTACGTTCTCGGCCGGGACGTTGAGTTGCTTTTTGATGGCAGCTGCCTGGCGGGCCTGCTGGGTGCGGCTGAGCTTGTCGGCCTTGGTGAGGCAGACGATAAAGTTGAACTCGTTGCCCTGCAGGTAGTCGATCATGTCATGGTCGAGCTTACTGGGGTCATGGCGAATGTCCACTAGCGACACAACCAAGTTAAAGCTGCGCTCGGAGTCGAAGAAGTCGCCGATGAGCTCGGCCCAGCGGTCACGCTCGGCCTTGGAACGACGGGCGAAACCATAGCCCGGCAGGTCCACAAAGTGCACGTCGTCGGCCTCGAAGAAATTGATGTTGCTCGTCTTGCCCGGCGTGCTCGAAACCTTCACCAGGTTCTTGCGGCCAAAGAGCTTGTTCATGATGGACGACTTGCCCACATTTGAGCGGCCAACGAAGCTCACCTCGGGACAGGTGGACTCGGGGATCTGCGAAACCTTGCCGTAGCTGGCGACGAACTTGGCAAGCTGGTAGTTAATGGAATCGGCCATGGACACTCCTTGGTCGTAGGATCTTGCAAAAAACGCGCTATTGCGCAGCGGCAATGCGTCGAACGATATCGAGCGTGATATCGCTTGCGGCACGCGCATACTCGAACAAATCGAACTCGCGGTCGCAAATCGCATCATACGCCTCGTCACAATTATCGCTGATAGCACGCAGCACCAGGCAATCGACACCATTTTTGGTTGCGACATGGGCAATTGCCGCGCCCTCCATGCCGACACAATCGGCATGCGTCGCCTCGATGGCATCATTGCGCATAGCGGCGCCCGTCACAAAGCGGTTACCCGTGGCAATCGTGCCGACCAGGAACTGCTTTGCGCCCTCGTTCGAAGCGGTCGCATTTGTCGAAGCATCAACAAAGCCACGCTCAGAAAGCACATCGGCGGCAATATCGACCAGCGCAGGCGTCGAGACAAACTCCTCGAGCCCCGGTGCAGACTCGGCGATAAGCGCGGTATCGGTATCTAGATAGCGCAGGCATTTGCCAATGACGACATCGTCGATATGGAGCTTGGGATTCAGGCCACCTGCGATACCAGAAAACACAACTGCCTGTGGAGCATACTTGCTAATGAGGTGCTGTGTTGCGGCGGCAGCGTTTACCGTGCCCATACCCGCCGTCGTGGCGACAATCGACAGGCCGTCGAGCCCGCCGGTCACAACGTTCAAGCCCGCCTCCTGTACCATGCAAACGTTGCTCAACTCTTCCTTAATCTGCATGATCTCTTTTTCGAGCGCACCGATAATCGCGATGGTAGCCATACCATTCCCCAAACCTATACGAAATTCTCAACCAAGGTATGGTACCAGCATTTTGTTTGACCTCGCCAAACGAACACGCTAAGCCAGTGCAGCTCGCGTATCAAACAGAGCCTTTGCAATCGCAGCCGTAACCTCGCTCGAACGGTCGCTCGATGGCATCGATGTCATGACGCTCATGACATAGGTACGGCCATCGATGTCGATGAGGCCTGCATCGCATGTCGAATAGTAGCCGTCCTCGCTGATCCAACCCGCTTTGTTGCGCACCAAGACCTGATCGTCCGCAATGCCATCGCGAATAAACGAGCGCGATGTTGATGCCAAAAGGCCTGACAACCACTGTGAAGTCTCGGTATCCATGCTCAGATACTCGCTCATCTCGCGCCATAACCTCGCAGAAGTGCGCGGGCAGTAGGTCGGAAAATCACTCATCGGATTCAGTGCCGTTTCGTCATCAACACCCAGATTGGCAATCCAATCCTCATAGCCATCATGGTCAAACGCCGCGCGTAACGCGATAAACGAATCGTTGTCTGAGTTGGCGACGGCATTCTCGATAAGGTCGCGCACCGTCTGCCAGCCCATGCTGCAACCACCATACGTGGCTAAAGGCCCATCGAGCGACACTTGCCCCGATTCGACCAACGTCTCGCAAATATAGAGCGCATACAGCGCTTTGTAGCTGCTCGCTCCATACACCTCGACATCGGCGTTATACGTCACGCCCCTACCGCTCGATAGGTCGTAGAACACTACACCCACATCGCCCAGCTCCTGCGCCCGACACAGGGCATCCTGGAGCAAGGCAAGGCTCTCATCCTCCAAGGCAGGAGTCTTGTTATCCACCAACGAGAAGGTCCGAACGGTATCACCCGAAGGGATATCGTTGAAGTCCGCCTTCGAAAGTCTCGTCTTGAGATCTGCCGTCGACAGAGCTTGATCTGCCGACGCTTTGGACTTTGAAACCTTCTCGTTTTGCAGCTGTACCGTTGACGCATCTGGGCGCCCCGTTCGCTCCGAGGCGTAGGTTTTAACGGTAATTCCGAGGATAATAACCGCCGACGTTAGCATCCCAATGGCGGCAATCTTCCTCACGCGGATGCGAGCGCCGGCAAGGCCACGCGAAGACGTGCCCTTCGTCTTATATCTGCTGCCATGCTGCGGCACATACTCGTCCCGCGATGCGATGTTTCGCACGTGGTCTCCTGACTGCCACCGTTTATATACGAGCAGTATGATACCGAGCAGGCATTTCTTTCCAAAGATATTCAGCGGCGTTTAAGGTGTCTTTAAAGAAACCACAAGCGTATTTATCCAAATGGCACGATTCTGTTGCGCATCTCCGCCCAAAACGCAGTTGCGGTGGAATAGTTCCTATTTGGGCGGCATAAGCCGAAAAACAAGAACTATTCCACCGCAACTTGACAGGGCTCTTTGGCAATCAACTTGATGCCCAGGGGCACTCATTTAAGTCTGTCCCCAATGAGTGCCTGAAAATGGCTCGCTAGCCGATGGCGTTTTTGAGTTCCGCGCGGCGCTTTTTCATGCCGGTCATGACGGCGTTGCGCAGCTCGGGCATGCGCGCGGTATCCATCTGTGGAACGCCATCAAGCTTATAGGGAATCCCCAGCTGCTCATACTTGACGACGCCCATCGTGTGATACGGCAGCATTTCCAGGCCGACCACGTTATGCCACGGAGCGATTAGACGACCGAGCGCCTCGCACTCCTCCACCGTATCGGTGATACCCGGCACCACCACATGGCGAATAACAACCTTAATCTTGCGACGCGCGAGCTCATCACCAAACGCCAGGATGCGTGCGGGATCGCAACCGGTCAGCTTTTTATGCTCGACGGGATCGGCGTGTTTAATGTCGAGCAGCACCATATCGGTCTCGTTGAGTACGGCATCGAACTTCTCGGGGTGCGCGGGATCGAACGCATAGCCGCAGCTATCCAAGCAGGTATGCACGCGACCATCGGGGTTATTGTGCATGGCGCGGAACAGGTCGGCTAAAAACGCGGGCTGCAGGAGCGGCTCGCCGCCGGACACCGTAATACCGCCGCTGCGGTAAAACTCATGGTTGCTCTGGAACTCGTCCATCAGGTGCTCGACGGTCACCATGGTGCCGCCGTTAACCGACCAGGTGTCGGGGTTGTGGCAATACGCACAGCGCATGGGACAGCCCTGAACAAACACCACAAAGCGGATGCCGGGTCCATCGACCGTTCCCATCGTCTCAATCGAATGCACGCGGCCCAGGGCAAACGCAGAGTCCTCGGGACGAGCGTCCACACCCTCGAGCGTCATCTCAGCCATTCCCGCTACCTTGCCTCTCATTGGTTTTAGCTACATAAATGCCAGAGTCATTCTAGCCCATATGCATGATGGCGAAACGGTTTAGCGGTCAATTGGGCTGTTCTATTTGACCCCACGCAAGAACGGCGGGAAGGTTGTCGCAACCCGCCCGCCGCCGAGGCAATAGAAATCGATAGACGCCAGGCCTTACGCTTTAAGCGTGAGCACCGCGCCGAAGGCGGTCGGGCCGCAATGACTCGAGATGACGCCGCCGACCTGAGTCCAGGTAACGTCCTTAAAGCCCAGGTCGTGCGCATAGACTTCCATGTCGTCGCGCAGCTCCTCGGAAAGGCCTACCGAATACGCCAGGCCAATGTGCGAGTAGTCAATCTCGCCCTTCGTAACCATGTGGTCAATAAAGGCGCGGGCACACTTGAGCATAGAGCCGCGGAACTTCTTGGTCGCCACGAACTTGCCGCCCGTTACCTCAATGCAGGGCTTAATCTTGAGCAGATGGGCACCGAGGAATGCCACGTTGGACAAACGACCGCCCGCCTTAAGGAAGGCAAGATCGGTAGGAACAAAGCCCAGCAGCACGCGGTCCATGACGGAATTCGTAAAAGCAAAGATCTCTTCGACGGTGGCATCGGGGTGAGCCTCAATATACTTGGCGGTCTCGACGACAACGAGCGACTGGCCCACCGAGACAAAGCGCGTGTCCATGGAGAACACGTAGTCGCGGCCCTTAGCTGCAATCTTGGAGGACTGATGCGAGCAGGTCGTGGCCTCGGAGTACGCAAGATGCAGAATGGTCGCATCGGGCTGCTCGGCATGGATACGGTCGTACACGTGAGCAAAATCCGCAGGCGCGCAGCCACTGGTCTTGGGCATAACGCCAAACTCGTTGCAGCGCGAATAAATCTCGAGCGGATCGATCGAGCCGTCCTCGACGGTCTCGTCACCAATCGTGACATGCATAGGCACGCGCACGATACCGTAGCGTTCGCAGAGCTCCGGCGTCACATCCGAACCAGACTCAACCACGATTACGTACTTGCCCATTATCATCACGACCCATCTCAACATTGGCTTTTCAACACATGGCACGCGCCGCCGCACTGTTGCACAACGGCGTCCAAGCGCCAAAGAGACGCCGCCCCTTGCACACAACAAAGGACAGCGTCTCCCTAGAAAACTCCGTGCTTAACTGAGATTTTACACGGTTTATAAATGAGTGTTACTTATCCCGCAAACGGTCGCTATACGCGATAAACGGTAGTTGGCCGCGGCAACTGCGATTCATTTCGCCCAGCAAGTCCAATCGTGCCCCATGCACGGTTAATGCACGAGGCGGTAGAAATTCATCGATGCCGCACCCTCGGCATGCAACCCCATCGCCGAAACCGCCGGCGAATAGGTACGGCTCGTAAGTGCCGCCTCGCCGCCATTTGCAAAAATCTCGACAATCGTAGTGTCCGAAAGCACGCGCAGGTCGCGAAGCTCACTGAGCTCAATCGACCTCCGGTCTCGCCCATAGCCTTCATTACCCATGTCGAGAGTAAGCATCCCGCCTGCATAACGCACAAAGACACCCTTGCGAATCTCGAGCTCGACCATCTTGGCGCCCTCACAGGAAACCACAAGATCAAACAGGCGGCCCGGCTTCTCAACGGTTTCACCGCCTGTCGCGCGAACGCAGTCGCCGCGCATCCTCTCAATCTCGTGCACCGGCTGCTGGTAGAGCTTACCATCGCGCATGCTCAGCTCTCGCGGCACCGTCAACGCGCACTGCCACCCGCGCGCCACCGTCGGGTTTTCTGCCGTCGCATCGGGGCAACCCGACCATCCAATCATCAAACGCCGGCCTGCAGCATCCTCAAAGGACTGCGGAGCATAGAAATCAAAACCGGCATCGACCATCGGGGGCATGCCCTGCCCGACGATTTTAAAGCTCGGCGCCTCCCAATCGGCCTCGATGGGGAACCACACGCACTGATGCGGATTGCGGTAACGCCAACCATCGGCAGGCACACCCTGCGGACAGCAAACGAGAACAAGCTCACCATCGAGCTCAAACAAATCGGGGCACTCCCACATAAAGCCAAACTTCTCGCCCAGCTCAATACGCGTCGCATAGTTCCAGTCCTCTAGATCGCGCGAGGTATAGACAAGCACGCAGCCGCGGTCGTCTTTCGTACGAGCGCCCAGAACCATGTAGTAGATACCATCGTGCTCAAGGATCTTGGGGTCGCGCACGTGCGTACCGATATCGTCGGGGTAATCGACCGGTCCAACAGCTATGCGCTTCTCGCCCAATTCGTCGGGGTTCTCCGCAACCATATGAATCTGGTTTTGCTCACGACCCGTCAACACGTAGTCGTAATCATCGCGATCAAAATGCTTAACGTTGCCGGTATAGAAGTAGTGAATCTTACCATCACGTACAAAGGCAGAACCAGAATACGCTCCGTTCGAATCCAAATCGGAATCGGGGAACAGCGCGGGGCCGTGATTCTCGTACGTCACAAAATCCTTTGTCGTCAGATGGTTCCAAAGCACTGGACCGCCATGCGCAGCATCGAACGGATCGTATTGGTGATAGATGTGATACGTATCACCAATCTGCACCAAACCGTTGGGGTCGTTGAGCCAGCCAAGCTCAGGCTCCACATGGAACAGGAGTCTATCGGGGTCGGACGCGATGCGAGCCGCCGTCTCATCCTGTCCGGCTCGCCACTGCTCATAGTCCGCGCGTGTCACCTTATTTTTTTGATTAAACATCGCCATTGGCCTTCTCGTCTATAGGGAAGGACGCTCGACTCACACGAGCCGAACGCCCCTCCTCAAATGGACTTATCCGCACGTTACGCTGAACGGCTCAACTAGAAGCTAACGTCGAAGCCAGCG
Organism: uncultured Collinsella sp.; assembly: GCA_959028445.1. GTDB lineage: Bacteria > Actinomycetota > Coriobacteriia > Coriobacteriales > Coriobacteriaceae > Collinsella. Next base: position 15,045 of record CAUFRY010000029.1, read on the forward strand.
CCAGCGCCCTCTTCATCGGTGGTCGGAACGCCCTTTGCCTTGTTGTAGGCAAAGATCAAGACGATCGGCACGATAAAGGCGATGAGATTGCCAGCCACATACCACACGAGAGTCTCGGGCGTGACGATGAGCAGGCCAAGCACGCCGGTCAGACCCTGACCGATAGCGCGCACCTCAAAGAGCTTGACGAAGGCACCGCCGCAGCCTGCACCGATGCATGCGCAGATGAACGGAATGATCGAATAGCGCATGTTTGCAGCAAAGATAGCGGGCTCGGAGATTCCGACCAGCGTCGGGATAAAGGACGACATGCAGATGTTGCGCTCTTTGGAGTGCTTCTTGTGAATGAGGTACATACCGATGGCGCCGCCGCCCTGGGCGATGATGGAAACCGACCAGATGGCCTGGATGTAGTTGAAGCCAGTCGTGGCAACAAGGTTTGCCTCGATACCCTGGATGAACTGATGCGTACCGGTAACGACGAGCGGCTGCAGGAACGCGGCGAAGACAAAGGCACCAAAGACGCCCATCCTGTTGTACAGGATATCGATTACGCCGGCGAGGACGTCGCCGATCAGGTTGCCGAGCGGGCCGAACACGGTGAACAGGGCGACGTTAGCAAGAATCAGGGTAACGGTCGGGACAAAGACGAATGAAACGACCTCGGGGATGTACTTCTGGGCAATCTTCTCGACCTTGGCCATAAACCAGGCAGTCAGGATTGCGGGGAACACACCGCCCTGGAAAGCAACCATGGGAATGGATAGCGGACCGAAGTTCCAGTACTCAGCACCCGTCGGGTCCATAACGAACGTGTTGCGGTTCATAAGGCTCGGGTGAACCATGACGATACCGACGAGGATGCCCAGGATCGGGTTACCGCCAAAACGCTTGACTGCGCTGTACATAACCAGGACAGGCAGGTAGTCGAACGTGGTGGCGATAATGGCAAAGAAGCTTGCGAGGTTCTTGAGGAACTCGCTGTGATCGGCGAGGCTGCCCTCCATGCCAAAGAGGCCGTTGGCAACGATCAGCGACTTAAGGCCGATGATGATTGCAGCGCCGACGAAGGCGGGAATGATGGGGATAAAGATGTCCGAGAATACCTTGAGGACCGAGAAGAACTTGCCCTTCTTGTCCGCCTCGGCGCCCTTGACCTCGGAAGCGCTGATCTCCTTAACGCCCGTCAGAGCCATAAACTCATCGTAAACCTTGTTGACGGTACCGGTACCGAAGATGATCATGAGCTGGCCGCTGTTGTACAGCACGCCCTTGACGCCATCGATGTTCTCGAGCTCGGCCTTGTTGTATTTGCTCGTATCCTTGAGCACCAGACGCAGACGGGTCACGCAATGCGTGGCGCCCTCGATGTTCTCCAGTCCGCCGACGTTGTCGACGACTTGCTGGGACACTGCCTTGTAGTCCATGTTCCTCTCCATTCCTTTTCTAAATCATAAAACGGTTCGTTGCCGCTACAGAGACGCGATCGTTGCGTTTGCGCACTTGAGCGCACCGTCGGTGACGGTAAGCGCCACACCCTGGCCCTGCTTGTTGCAGAAGCGAGCGTTGAGCGCAACGTCATCGACAAAGATGGTCGCGATGTCGTCGTCGACGACCAGACGCACATGGTGAGTGCCCTCGCCCTTAAAGAACAACGGACGCTCGAGGCCCATGTTGTTGACCTGGAACCACGGGTACTGGGGAGCCGGCGTGAACTCGAGCTTGCCCTCGCGCAGGTTGGCGCGGAACTCATAGGCAAGACCAGTCTCGGCATCCTCGGCGAACTTGACCGAGAAGCCGGCAGCGTTACCGCCGAGCTCAATGTCGGCATCGAGCAAGTAGGTGGAGCCGGCATCCGCGGCGAGCACCTGCTCGACCTTGCCCGACTCGCAGGAAAGCTCAAAGGTCTCGACAGCCTTGCCCTCGCCAAAGGCGCCAAGCATGCTGTCGGGGAGCTTGGTGCCGAGCGTTCCGTCGGCACGCTGAACGATCTCGAGGGGCATAAAGGTGCCACCCCACAGGTAAGAGCTGGGGTCACCGCCCTCGTCACGCGTAGGAACCCAACCAAAGAGAACGCGGCGCTCACCATCAAATGCGGTACGCGCGGCATAGTACGCGCGGCCATCGAAGGAATCGTCCGCAGGAGTGATCCAAGGACCGTTGATAGAGCGAGACATGCGGTAACGGGTCTTGTTGCCATCACTGTACTCGGAGAACACCAGATACCACCAGTCGCCCATCTTAAAGAGATCAGGCATCTCAAACATGGTGTACAGGCCCGGGTTCCACCAGTCGCCCTGGAACTCCCAGTTGGTCAGATCCTTGGAGGTGAACTTGACCAGGCGGCCGGTCATCAGACGCTTGTCCTCGCCCACACGCGTGCCGAGGATGAGCATGTACTCTTCGTTCTCCTCATCCCAAAGCACAAAGGGATCGCGCCAGTTGCGGTCATCGTAACCCTCCTGGGGCGGAAGCAGCGTCTCGGCGATGTTCTTCTCCCACTTGACGGCGTCGTCGCTCGTTGCATGAAGAAGAACCTGCTTCATCAAACGTGCGCGGACCTTATCGCGATTGCAACCAGTGTAGAGCGCATGGTACTTGTCGCCCACCTTAAACACCGTGCCGGCATAAATGTACTGATCGACTTCCTCGTCGCCGCCGCGCTCAAGGCTCTCGCCAAAGTCCTTGTAGTTGACGAAATCCTTGGTCGTAGCGAGTGCCCAGCCAAACGGCTCTCCGAAAGGTTCGGGGTTACGCGTGTCACGCTGATGATAGAGATAGAACGTGCCGTCCTCGCCGTACGGCATGATGTCGCCTACCCAAATTCCCTCAGGCTGGTAATACACCTTGTGCATCCGAGACTTCCTTTCTCACGAGATACTAACTCGGTACAACTGCAAGATATGTCAATCGTTTTCATATGTCAAACGTTTTCACACCAATACGTCTTTTCGCAGTTCCAGTCGTCGGCAAACGGTTGACATATGCCGGCGAACGGTCATCAGAGGTGTTTGAGGAATTCTTTTGGCACGGGATGAACTACGCGGTTTTACCCTCAATGAGTTCAACGGGGAGCTTGATATTCGATTCGGGCTTTTCGCCGTTAATAAGAGCAATGATGGATTGCGCCGCGAGCTCTCCGATGCGATCGATATCTTGGCGTACGGTTGTTAAGTCAGGCATAAACGTCATAGTGCGGCGGGCACCATCCGCGCCCACGACCTTAATATCGCCCGGAGCGCTCAAGCCGCGCTGCTTCATCACGTTAAGACAGATAGCCGCCATCGTGTCGTCTCCCGCAAAGATGCCGTCAATATCGGGGTTCTCATCGAGGATCTTCGCAACGACCGCGCTCTTTTCGTCGTCGGGCTTAACGAACTCAACCTCACGGACAAGCGCGGGCAAACCGGCCTGCTCAACAACATCGAGGTAGGCATCGGTACGCTTATTGGCAGGCATGCGCATGCGGCTATTGCTGCGCAGGCACAGGATGCGTGAACATCCGTCATCGATCAGGCGACGCGTGGCAAGTTCGCCGATGCTATAGCTGTCGCTCGCAATCTGAACAGAGGCTTCGCCAAGGTCGCAGTCGATACCAACCAGACTCAAGCCCATCTCGGCATACGCTTCGGCACCGATATTAAGCGAGTTGACGATGACGCCATCAACCATATTGCGTCGAAGCATGTCGATATAAGAGCGCTCAAGCTCGGGTCGATTGGCGCTATTGCACAGCAGCATCTTAAAACCGTTTTCGGCCAGGGTATGCTCAATGACTTGAACCACTTGGGCATGAAACGGACTGCTGACATAGGGGACGATCATACCGATAAGATTCAGGCGACCGTTGAGCATGGCACGGGCGATATCGTTGGGCGTATAGTTGATGCGCTTCATCGCGGCATGGACCTTATCGCGGGTCTCTTGGCTAATATAGCCGCGATTATTAAGCACGCGAGATACCGTAGTAGGCGAAACCCCCGCCACCGCTGCAACTTCCTTGATGCCAGGCTTAGCCGTATCCTTAGAACGAGCACTCTCGCGAGCCATAGCACCCTCCCCCATCAACATGTCATACGTTTACATACGAACAAAGCATACCCCAACAACAGCGGGAAGACGGTAACAGCACAAGTAAGTAAACGACTCATCCAAATAATTAGGAGAGTTCCGCCTAAAGGGTGATTACACAGGACCCCAGCCGGGGCTGTTTGGGCTACCTCCCAAAACATTCCGCAGGACGCAAAGAGGCTCGCCGCACGAAGTGCGCAGCGAGCCTCTTTGCATGTCCGAGGACACCAATTTTGATTTAGCGTGGTTCCCTAAAGGGCGACAACGCAGGAGACCCGGCAAGGCCGGGAGCACTTTGTCTCGCAAACATTCCGCAGCCGCGAAGCGGCGAGGACGTTTGAGAGGCAAAGTGTGTAGGCCTTGCCGGGTCTCCGGTGGGAGTTGAGTCCCTTTAGAACTTGTCGTGGAAGGTACGCGAAATGACCTCGTCCTGCTGCTCCTTGGTGAGCGTGTGGAAGTTCACGGCATAGCCGGAAACGCGGATGGTCAGCTGCGGGTACTTCTCGGGGTGAGCCTGAGCGTCGAGCAGCGTCTCACGGTTGAAGACGTTGATGTTCAGGTGGTGGCCACCCTTCTCGGCATAAGCGTCGAGCATGTGGACCAGGTTATCGGCCTGAGTCTCGGAAACTTCAGAAACCTTCATAATGTGTCTCCTTCGATTGATAGACGCCGGCCGAAACCGGCGCGCTAATCAGTAATCGTTATTGTTAGTATAGCACTAACAATAGTTACTCGCCCAGCTGATCAAGGTCGATATCGCCAAAGAACACCTGGTCCTCCTTGCCGAGCGCACTCGGGATGATGGAGAAGGTGTTGGAGATGCCGTCCTGAGCATCGCGGAACGGGAGCTTGGAAACCGAAGACAGCGAGGCGATGGCGCCGTGGCTATCGCGCTTGTGCATGGGATTAGCACCCGGGGCGAACGGCTGGCCAGCCTTGCGGCCATCGGGCGTGGAGCCGGTCTTCTTACCGTACACGACGTTGGAGGTAATGGTCAGAACCGAGGTCGTGGGCACGGAGTTGCGGTAGGTGTCGTTCATGCGGATGTACTCCATGAACTGGTGCACAACGTCGTGAGCGATCTGGTCGACGCGGTCGTCGTCGTTGCCGTACTTGGGGAACTCGCCCTCGGTCTCGAAGTCGACGATGATGCCGTTCTCGTCACGGACAGGGTGGACCTTGGCGTACTTGATAGCGGACAGGGAGTCAGCCACGACGGAAAGGCCAGCGATACCCGTAGCGAACCAGCGGTGCACGTGCTTGTCGTGCAGAGCCATCTGGATGCGCTCGTAGCAATACTTGTCGTGCATGTAGTGAATGATGTTCAGCGAGTTGACGTACACGCCAGCGAGCCACTTCATCATGTCGTTGTACTTGGCCACAACGTCGTCGTAATCGAGCGTATCGCCCTCGACGGCGCGATACTTGGGGCCGACCTGCTTCTTGGAGACCTCGTCAACACCGCCGTTGAGTGCGTAGAGCAGGCACTTGGCCAGGTTGGCGCGAGCGCCGAAGAACTGCATCTCCTTGCCGATGCGCATGGAGGACACGCAGCAGGCGATGCCGTAGTCGTCGCCGTGGTAAACGCGCATGAGGTCGTCGTTCTCGTACTGGATCGAGGAGCTGGCGACAGAAGTCTTGGCGCAGAACTTCTTGAAATTCTCGGGCAGACGGGTCGACCACAGAACGGTCATGTTGGGCTCGGGGCTGGTGCCCATGTTCTCGAGCGTGTGCAGATAGCGGTAGCTCATCTTGGTAACGAGCGTACGGCCGTCAACACCCATGCCGCCGATGGACTCGGTGACCCACTGCGGATCGCCGGTAAACAGGGCCTGGTACTCGGGGGTACGGGCAAACTTGACCATGCGGAGCTTCATGATGAAGTGATCCACGAACTCCTGAATCTGCTCCTCGGTGAAGGTACCGTTGGCAAGGTCGCGCTCAGCGTAGATGTCGATGAACGTAGAGGTACGGCCGATGGACATAGCGGCGCCGTTCTGCTCCTTGACGGAAGCGAGGTAGGCGAAGTACATCCACTGGATGGCCTCCTGCGTGTTGGTAGCAGGGTTGGAAATATCGAAACCATAGGTCTCGGCCATCATCTTGAGCTCGCCGAGGGCGCGGATCTGCTCCTGCAGCTCCTCGCGATCGCGGATGTTGTCGGCGGTCATGACCGTCGGGGTGGAAGCCTTCTGGGCCTCCTTGTCCTTGATCAGGTAGTCGACGCCGTACAGGGCAACACGACGGTAGTCGCCGATGATGCGGCCGCGGCCATAGCCATCGGGCAGACCGGTGATGATGTGAGCCGAGCGGCAAGCACGCATCTCGGGGGTGTAGACATCGAAGACGCCAGCGTTGTGGGTCTTGCGCTCGAAGGTGTAGCGCTCGACAACGTTCTCATCGACCTTATAGCCGTGCTGGCTGGCGGCCTGGCAAGCGATGCGGATACCGCCGTTGACGTGCAGCGCGCGCTTGAGCGGCTTGTCGGTCTGGAGACCGACGATGGTCTCCTTGTCGCGATGGGCATTATCGATGTAGCCAGCGGGGTGGCTCACGATACCCGTGACGGTCTTGGTGTCCATATCGAGGACACCGCCCTGCTCGCGCTCCTTAAGCAGCAGGTCGAGAACCTCGCCCCACAGCTCCTTGGTACGCTCGGTCGGGCCGGCGAGGAACGACTCGTCGCCCTCGTAGGGGGTGTAGTTCTTCTGGATGAAGTCTCGGACGTCAACCTCTCCCGTCCAGATGCCTTCCTTGAAGCCTTCCCATGCCTCCTGCATTGTGTAACCACGCTCCTAGTTACGTGTAATGCGGCGCTCTCTCACACCGCTGCTTATTGAATTCTTGAATGTTCGGCTTGCACTACCGGCTTCTTCCGTTCTTCACCACACATTGGTGCAAGGAAAACGTTTGTCCGCCTTGGAACTGCAACCCAAAACCCAAGATTTCACCTGTTTGAGAAGGATAACATAGCGACCCGCTCCATCTGGGCTGTTATATGTTTCTTTTTTTATATCATAAGGGCGTTTTTTACAAACCCGCAGGAAATGCGAGCGCGAACAACTACCGTTCACCGATTTGTATGTTATTTTTCCTTGCCTTTGTACGACGTTCGCTCTAGCTGTTATGCCAGCTTTAGCAGGGTAAAGTACCTCTGAGTAGGTTTTGGGACATGCCCAGAGATCTTCCCCTAGCCTTGCTGATACCGACGGTGTACGGAGGTCGCCTAAAGGTAGTTTTCTAGGCATGTCCCAAAATCTACCGTATAGAGCGCGCGTGCAGGGGTATCATCTTCCACCGAAAATAGTTTCTAGTGTTAGGGGTTTTCGGTGGAAGATACCGATTTCCATGAGCTTGGGCGTCAGCTCTTTACCGAGTTTGGCAGCATGCACCAGCGCGTTTCGCGCTTTGCCGACCAGGCTCTGGGTGGCGAGATGGCCGTCATGCGCGCCCTCATGCGCGCCGGCGGCTCGCTCACGCCGAGCGAACTCGCCGATCGTGCCTGGGTCTCGAGCGCCCGCATCGCCAATATCCTGCGCGCCCTCGAGGCCAAGGGCTGGGTCGAGCGCGAGCACTCAAAGACCGACCGTCGTCGCGTACACGTCACGGTGACCGACAAAGGATTCCAGGTTATCGAAATCAAACGTCGGGAATTCGAGGACCGCACCGCGGCCTTCCTCGAGCAGCTTGGCGAAACAGATACCCAAGAGATGGTGCGCCTTCTTAGACGTGCCAACGAAATTATCGACCGCAATCAAGAAAGGAGAGATGCCGAGTGAGGATTCTCAAGCTCTTTAAAAAACATATCCTGGCACTGTTCGCAGCTATCGTACTTATCGTAATCAGCTGCAACGCCGATCTGGCGCTGCCTACCTATATGAGCGACATCGTCGACGTGGGTGTGCAGCAAGGCGGCATCGCGTCGCCCGTACCCGACACCATCCGCGCCGAATCGCTCGACGACCTCGAACTCTTTATGAGCGCCAAGGACGCCAAGACGGTAGAAGCTGCGTTTGGCAAGGCAGACAAAAACGGGATTCGCACGTACAAGGGAACCGAGGATGAGCGCGCCGACGGCAGCAAGCTCGCCGATATCATGAGTCTGCCCGAGACCGTCGTCCTTTCGCTCAACCAGGGTATTGACGCCAACTCCATGGGTGACATGATGGGCACGTCCGGTGAGAAAGACAACAGCGGCGCCCAGGCCATACCCACGCCCGAGCAGATGGCGGCGATGACGCCCGAGCAACTCGCCGAGATGCAGCAGAAGGCCGCAGCGGCGCAGAACATGCAAAAGCAGATTGATGCCGACGGCGGTAAGATCACTATGAAGAGCCTGCGCCTGGGTGTCGAGGGCGGTCTGGTAGACCAAAGCAAGCTCGTCGAGGGCGCCAACCAAATGGCGGACAAAATGGGCTCCATGTCGGGTTCCATCGTGACCCAACGCGCCGTGAGCTATGTGCAAGACGAGTACAAGGCGCAGGGCATCGACCCCGCCGACGTGCAGAACGCCTACCTGGGCCGCATGGCGACCACGATGTTTGGTCTGTGCCTGATCTCGCTCGTCGCCACCATCCTGACCGGTGCCGTGGCCTCGCGCACCGCCTGCTCCATCGCCCGCGACCTGCGCCGCGAGACCTTCAACAAGGTTATGCACTTCTCGCCGGCCGAGGTGGGCAAGTTTAGCCAGGCCTCGCTCATCACCCGCTGCACCAACGACATTCAGCAGATCCAGATGGCCGCAACCCTGTTTATCCGCATGTGTCTGATGGCCCCCGTCATGGGCATCGTCGCCGTCATGCGCGTCCTGGCCAACCATACCGGCCTAGAGTGGACCATCGCCGCGGCCATCATCGCGGTCTCGGCCGTCGTCGGCGTGCTTATGGGCCTCACCATGCCCAAGTTCAAAAAGATGCAGAGCTTTGTGGACCGTGTGAACCTTACCGCCCGCGAGCTGCTCGACGGCCTTATGCCTATCCGTTCGTTCAACCGCGAAGAGCATGAGCTCGAGCGTTTTGACAAGGCTTCGCTCGACCTGATGACCACACAGCTCTACACCAACCGCGCCATGAGCTTTATGATGCCGCTCATGATGCTCGTCATGAACTGCATCACCGTGCTTATCGTCTGGTTTGGCGCGCAGGGCGTGTCCGACGGCGTGATGCAGGTCGGCAACATGATGGCGTTTATCTCCTACACCATGCAGATCGTCATGGCGTTTATGATCCTCACCATGGTTTCGGTCATCCTGCCCCGTGCCGAGGTCGCAGCCGAGCGCGTGGAAGAGGTCATCACCTGCCCCACGAGCATCAACGACCCTGTCTCACCCAAATTGCCTGCTGCCAGCGCGCCGCGCGGTGAGCTCACCTTCCGTGACGTGAGCTTCCAGTATCCCGATGCCCGCGCCGACGTCATTAGCGGCGTAAACTTCACCACGCACGCCGGCCAGATGCTCGGCATTATTGGCTCAACGGGTTCGGGCAAGTCCACGCTTGTACAGTTGATTCCGCGCCTGTACGACGTCACGGGCGGCAGCATTTCGCTCGACGGCATCGACGTGCGCGACATGACCCTCTCTGAGCTGCGCCGCCGCATCGGTTATATTCCGCAGCAGGGTCGTCTGTTCTCGGGTACCGTCGAGAGCAACCTCAAGTTTGCCGGCGACATGGTGAGTGACGAGGATATGCGCCAGGCAGCACGCGTCGCCCAGGCGGAGGACTTTATCGCCGAGCGCGAGGGCGGCTACGACTCCCCCATCAGCCAGGGCGGCTCCAATGTTTCGGGCGGTCAGCGCCAGCGTCTGGCCATCGCCCGCGCGTTGGCCAAAAAGCCCGAGGTCGTGGTGTTCGATGATTCGTTTAGCGCCCTCGACTACAAGACCGACGCGCGCCTGCGCGAAGAGCTGGCCAAAAACGTCACCGACGCCGCGCTCGTGGTCGTGGCCCAGCGCATCGCGACCATCATGCACGCCGACCAGATCATCGTGCTCGACGACGGCCACGTAGTGGGCACCGGCACGCACGAGGAGCTGCTGCGCAGCTGCCCGGCGTACCTGGAGATCGCACAGTCACAGCTTTCCGCCGAGGAGCTGGGGCTTACCCAAGAAGAAATTGCAGCCGTCATGGAAGGAGGCGAGCGCTAATGGCAGACGAGACCAAGACTCAGATTCCCAAGCCCACCCGCCAGCGTGGTCCCATGGGCCGCATGGGCGGCATGCGTCGCGGCGAAAAGGCCAAGGACTTTAAGGGCACCATGAGGCAGCTGCTCGGCTATATCGGCCAGCACAAGATTGCCGTGTTTGCCGCCGTCGCCTTTGCCGTGTGCTCGGTCATCTTTAACATTGTGGGACCCAAGGTGCTCGGCCAGGTTACGACCAAGCTGTTCGAAGGCCTGGTCGCCAAGGTCAACGGCACCGGCGACGTTGACTTTGACTGGATCGCCAAGACGCTCGGCTTTTTGCTCTGCCTGTATCTGGCGAGCTCTGTCTGCAGCCTGGTCCAGGGCTGGCTCATGACCGGTGTCACGCAAAAGATCTGCTACCGCATGCGCAAGGAGATCGCAGCCAAGATTGCCGTCGTGCCGATGAGCTACTTCAATGGTCACAGCAAGGGCGATGTGCTCAGCCGCATCACCAACGACGTCGATACACTCGGCCAGTCGCTCAACCAGAGCGTGACGCAGCTTATTACGTCCGTCACGCAGATTATCGGCGTGCTCGTCATGATGCTGTCGATCAGCCTGCCGCTCACCGGCGTCACCGTGCTCACGCTACCGGCAGCCGCAATTATCTTGATGGTGATGATTCACTTCTCGCAGCCGTACTTCCGCGAGCAGCAGCAGGTCCTGGGCACCGTCAACGGCATCATCGAGGAGGACTTTGCCGGCCAGAACGTCATTCAAGTGTTCGACCGCGCCGAGGCCTCAATCGAGGAGTTCGACCGTCAAAACGACCGCCTCTTTATTAGTGGCTGGCGCTCGCAGTTCCTGTCGGGCCTGATGATGCCGCTTATGAGCTTGGTGGGCAACATGGGCTACGTGGGCGTCGTCGTGGTGGGCGCGCAGCTCGCGCTGACCGGCAATGCCACGCCCGGCGATATCCAGAGCTTTATCCAGTACGTTCGCAACTTTACGCAGCCGGTGCAGCAGCTGGGCAACGTGAGCAACACGATGCAGTCGATGGCCGCTGCCACCGAGCGCGTGTTTGAGTTCCTGGCCGCGCCCGAGGAGGAGCAGAAGGCCGACGCGCAGATTCCCGAGAAGCGCCCCGGCCACGTGGAGTTCGACCATGTCAAGTTTGGCTACACGCCCGACAAGACCATCATCCACGACTTTAGCTGCGAGGCGCAGCCCGGCCAAACCATTGCCATCGTCGGCCCCACCGGCGCCGGCAAGACCACGCTCATTAAGCTGCTGCAGCGCTTTTACGACGTGGACGGCGGTTCGCTGCGAGTCGAAGGCGTCGACGTGCGCGACTGGGACCGCGCGGCGCTGCGCGGCGAGTTTGCCATGGTGCTGCAGGACACCTGGCTGTTTAACGGCACCATCCGCGAGAACATCCGCTACGGACGCCCCGATGCGACCGATGCCGAGGTCGAGGCCGCCGCACGCGCCGCACGCTGCGACCACTTTATCCATACGCTCGCCGGCGGTTACGACTTTATGATCAACGAGGAGGGCACTAACCTCTCACAGGGCCAGCGCCAGCTCGTGACCATCGCCCGTGCCATTTTGGCCGACCGTCCGGCGCTGATTTTGGACGAGGCGACCTCCAACGTTGACACTCGTACCGAGGAGCTTATTCAGCGTGCCATGGATGCGCTAATGCAGGGCCGCACGAGCTTTGTCATCGCGCACCGCCTGTCCACGATCCGCAACGCCGACGTGATCTTGGTGATCCGCGACGGCGACATCGTCGAGAAGGGCACGCACGACGAGTTGCTCGCCCAGGGCGGCTTCTACGCCGACCTGTACAACTCGCAGTTCGACGAGGCGGCGTAGATACGGCCGCAGAGAAATGATGACGCCCGAGAACGGGGGCGCAGGACAACCTGCGCCCCCGTTTTGTGTCCTTCGAGCCTCGAAACGCTTTTCCTGAGACCTCATTGACGGTCGCGCGCGCAGACGTGGTGTAAGAGTGTCCTGAGGTCCGTCGCTGCAAG
>CAUFRY010000030.1 GCA_959028445.1 uncultured Collinsella sp.
GACTTGCAGCGACGGACCTCAGGACACTCTTACACCACGTCTGCGCGCGCGACCTTATCTCTTCAATGAATCCAGATTTTCGGCCCAAGTTTCTTTGTTTTTGCTGCCACTAATCTAGTAACAGTACTCATATTTGCCGTATTTTGCACAGGACATATAAACAGACCCCCTATAAAGCCCTAGTTTTACGCCGGCTTGAGCCCAAAGCACGCTCTGAGCGTATTCAGCAGAGCATCTTGCCTCTTTCGACGAGCCTCTACGCGATTCTGATATCGCTTACCCATACGCTGGTGGATACGCCATGCGAGCGCTTCCATCGCTTCCATGTCGCAGAGCATTTCGTTGTTGACCGTCGCGACCTCGATTCCCATAGTAATCAAGCCCGTGTTGCGTTTTTCATCATGGACACGTCCCCTTCGAGAGGAATGACCCAGCTCACCGTTGTATTCCAGGTCAAACCGGGCTGTTTCCTGGTACGCATCGCAAACTGCATACGGCATCCCCGAGATTGCCTGCGCGCGGTCATCGAACTCGATCTTGTAGTCGGTCTTAAAGGGACCGCAGGCAAATCCGCCATAGGAAAACGGAAGCGAAAACATGGCAAGCATGATGCACTCCATGGGTGAGCGCAGGTTTTCTGACAGGTAGGGACACAGGCGTAGCAGTTGTTTGGCCGCACTCCCCTTGCATGCCGCAAGGTAATCTGCCAGGCGATCGGGCGTCAGCACCGGCTCGACTTCAAAGTAGCCCACGTCTGCCGGTTGGTCCTTGTCCTTTACAAGTCTATTCGCAACAGGTGAGGTGTAGGGAGGCAGATACTTCCCGCGATCGCTCAGTGAAATCTTGGAACACAGTTCCTGGGCCAGGGCAAACGCCTGGATACAGCCGACCTCGCGGGCGACGGCAACACAAAGGGCCTCGGGAGATAGGCTGTACACCCCCGGTTCCACCTCTAGAATCGAGCCGGCAGACAACCCGGAACACACGGACCAGCCCACGCCAGGCATGCGTCGGCGCTGCGCCGCAGATCCCACCAACAAGCACAGATCTTCTTGCACCTCGCCGCTTTTGGCTCCAATTCGCACCAGGTCGGGAAGATAGATATCCTCGGTCGAAGGCGATGACGTACACAGCACGCGGCACTCCTCCTCGGGCTCAAGGTCCTTCCAGCCGATGTAGCCCATCTGTCGGCGCTCGGCGCGCATCATGCGTAGCGCCGAGGCGCCTGTTAGGATTGCGGAAGCCGCTAGCTGTTCGCCTGTCGGCTCGTTGCACCGCTCAATCTTTACCGCCACACGAATCACCCCTACCAGACGCGTGCGATAGCGAGGCCATCAACGGCCGCGGCACCGGCGCGCTTGAGTTCCGCCGAAGCCGCTGCCATCGTCGCACCCGTGGTGATAACGTCGTCGATAAGCAGCAGGCGGCGGCCCCGCACGTCCTCAACGGTCTCGTACATGCCTCGGGCGCGTTCACGGCGTTCTTCACGACCGAGTTCACGCTGGTCGCCATGGCCGTACTTAACGAGGGCGTCGAGCAGCGGAACACCCGACAGCTCGCAAAATGGGCGCGCGATGGCTTCCATATGATCGAAGCCGCGTCGCCGAAACGCCGCCGCCGTCGCGGGCACAAACACCACGGCATCGGCGCCGGACAACACACCGCCGTAGCGTTCGGGTGCCGCGACCTGGGCATGTAAGGCGGTGTCGTATAGCAGCTCTGCCAGATACGGCGCCAGGCGTCGCTCGCCCGCGTCTTTGTACGCTTTAATGATCCGCGGCAGCGGATGCGTGTAAACGGCACATGCCAGGCACCGATCGAGTGCTTCGACCATCGCCGAGGATGTACTCTCGACCGAGCACTCGGTGCACAGCAAGTCTCCAAACGGGGCTCCGCATCGGGTGCAGCTATAACGTGGGTCAATGAGCGCGAGCGCGGCCAGGCAGTCTTGGCAAATAAGCGCGCCGGCGCGCTCGCAGCCAGCACATCGCGTGGGCGACAACGCCTCAAGCGCCTCGTGCGCCGCCTGCTCGGCAAACGGTAGCAATTCGTCCGCAAACGGTAGGATGCCGGCACCTTGCAGGCATCCCAACACATTCAAATGTCTCTTCACGACACAACCCTCCCTACGCTCGATCGCAGGGAGGGTTGTTGATTCAGCGCTATGGTACCCCGACGCGTTTGGGGTCAGGCAGGTTAAATCCGTTTGCGGGCGCTATTCGCCGGTGGGCGGTTGCGGTGCGGACGAGTTTTGGGGCGAGCCCTCGCCACCATCTTGACGCGGCTTGCGGGAACGGCGACGGCGACGGCGCTTCTGGCCCTGGTCGGCCGAACCCTCGCCACCACGATCTTCGCGCGACTCGCGTTCGTCGCGAGCAGCGCCGCGCGTGGCCTTGGCGGCCGCCCCTCCGCCATCTCCGGGGCGACGGCGCGTGACCTTGACCTCGCCATCCGAGACCTGATCGGCCACGGAGGGCACCGAGGGCTTTTGCTGCGTGCCCGAGGAATGGCGACGACGCGGACGCAGGGCGCGCTCGTCATCGTTGCGTTGCTTGCCACCCTTGTCGGCAGGCGTATCAGAACCCGAACCACCCTTGGGAGCGGCACCGGCCTCGCGAGCGGCTGCGGCGCGGAAGGCGTCCTCGCGCTCCCCGCTCGACAGATGACGGCGACGACGGCGCGTGGGGTTCATGCCGCCGCCGCGGTTTTGCTGCTGGGGCTGCTGAGTCTCGCGCTCGCGGGAAGCGTTCTTGCCCGCGGGAGCGGCCTCGCCGGCATCGCCCGAACCCGAGCGCTTGCGGCGACGACGTCCACCGGCAGCCTCCTCAGCCTCGGGCGCCTCGGCCTTGCCGCGACCCTTACCGCGGCCGCGACCCTCGCCCTGGCTCTGACCGGCACGGGTATCGGCGTCCGCATCGCGACGGCGGCGCTTGGGCATCGTCGTCCCCGCCAGACGGTCGGCACTCGACAGGCCATCGCCCACGTCGACACCGTTCTCGCGGTCGAGCTCCATAAGCGCCAGGCGAATCTCGGGCGACTCGATACGCTCGAGCACATCGCGCGTCACGCAGTCGGGGCGGCAGTTGCAGCCCTGCTCGGCGGCCTTCTTTTTGCAGCCCTCAGAGCAGGTCATGTCGGCCAGTTTGACCTTAAAGACTTTGCCGTTCTCCAGGCGCAACACCAGCTGCTCACGCGGCGTGTCATATTCCTGGATGCGCGCCTTGCCAAGCGGCGTATCGATAAGCGTCTTCTTTTTGGGCGCGCGGCTCTTAAAGTCCTTGTACGCCTCGAACTCATAACGCAGACAGCACATCAGGCGGCCGCAAACGCCGCTGATCTTGGACGAGTTGAGCGGCAGGTCCTGCTCTTTTGCCATGCGAATCGAGACGGGCTCAAACTGTCCGCCAAAGCGCGTGCAACAGAGCTCTTGGCCGCACTGGGCATAGCCGCCCACCAGGCGGGTCTCGTCGCGCACGCCGATCTGGCGCATGTCGACGCGAATATGCAGCGTCGAGGACAGATCCTTGACGAGCTGGCGAAAATCGACGCGCTCCTCGGCCGCAAAGTAGAACACGGCCTTCTCGCCGCCAAACAGGTACTCGACGCCCACCGGCTTCATCTCGAGGTCGAGCTCCTTGACCAGACGGCGGAAGTCGACCATGGCCTCGTCGCCCTGGATGGCCAGGTCGTCGGCAAGCTGCAGGTCGATGTCGCTCGCCACGCGCAGCACGGGCTTGAGCGGCTGACCGATCTCGTCTTGCGGCACCTCGAAGGGATCGGCCGTGACCAGGCCAATCTCGGTTCCGCGCTCGGTGGAGCAGATAGCGTAATCTGCCTCGAGGATATCCAGATCCTGCGGGTCGAACCACAGGTCGCGCGAGGCGTAGGTAAACTTAACGGGTACGACTAACGGCATTTCAGTGCCTTCCTGATATCGAACAGCATGACCTCGATGGCCAGCTGGGGAGTAACGTTTCTGGCGATGTTGCGCTCGGCGGTCGCGACTGCCTCGAGCGCCCGCGTGGCACCCGCAACATTGGTCGCAGCGGCAAGCCGACCGATCGTGTCGCGCACGTCTTCGTTCACCACGTCGGCCGCCTCGTCCTGAAGTGTCAGCAGCACATCGCGCATGAGCGTCCGCGCGCTCGCCAGCGCTTCCATGATACCCGAACGCTCGCGCGCATTGAGCTCGCGCTTATTGCGGTCCTCAAGCTGCTTCAATGCTCCACGCGACAGGTAGTCGGCGTTTTGCTCGAGCACCTTTTCCTGCGTGGACTTGACCTCGGCGAGCGGCGCCTTAACGGCGACGATGAGCGACTTGGCGCGGCTGAGCACGTCGGCCTCGTCGGCGGCAATGAGTGAGTCGATGGCACGGACCATCTGACGGCGGGCGTCCTGGCGCTCGGCACTCTTAAGGAACTCGATGCCGCGCGTGGGGCTGCCCGCCACGGCGACGGCCATGCGACAACGCGCGATATCCTGACCAGTGGCACGGCTCACGGCGTGCGCGGCGACGGCGGGTGACACCAGCCGAAACGGCACGCACTGGCAGCGGCTCACGATGGTGGGCAACATCACGTCTGCCGAGGTGCCCAGCAAGATAAACATAACGCCCTCGGGCGGCTCCTCGAGTGTTTTGAGCAGTGCGTTGGCGGTGTTGGCGCGCAGCTGCTCGGCACGGTCAATGATGTAGACCTTGGCCTTGGCGCGGATGGGCGCCAGGGGTACGTCGTCGAGTAGCTCGCGCGTCTGGGCGATGAGGTAGCCCGTGGCGCTCTCGGGCGTGTAATAGTGCACGTCGGGGTGCGTATGGCGGGCGACGCGCACGCAGCTATCGCATGAGCCGCAGCCATCCTGCTCGCACAGGAAGGCCTGGGCGAGCGCCCACGCGGCGTCGAGCTTGCCCGCGCCGGGCGCGCCCAAAAACAGGTAGGCGTGCGATGCACGACCGCTGGCGACGGCATTGGTCAAAAAGTCGCGCACGCGTTCCTGAGTGTCAAGCTTGACCAGCAGGCTTGCCTGAGCGGGGGCCATGTTACTCGGCCTCCTTGGCAAGCGCGGCGGCGACGGCATCCTGGGAAATGTCGAGGCCGTAGGCGCGAACCTGCTCGACCGTCTGTGCGAATACGTCCTCGGTGGACGCGGTCGCGTCGATGAGCTTTACGCGGTTTGGTTCCTCGGCGGCGATGGCGCAAAATCCCTGGTAGACACGCTCTTGGAAGGCCATGCCCTTAGCCTCCATGCGATCTGCCGCGCCACGGGCTGCCATGCGCAGCGCCGCCTGCTCGGGCGTGATGTGATAGACGAGCGTGAGCGCCGGGTGCGTCCCCGCGACGGCCAGGTTGTTGGCATCGCGTACTATCTGGCGATCGAGGCCATCGGCAAACGCCTGATAGCAAGTTGTGGAATCGTAGAAGCGGTCGCACAGGACCACCTTGCCGGCAGCAAGGGCAGGCGCGATGACCTCGTGCACCAACTGGGCGCGCGCGGCCTCGTAGAGCAACAACTCGCAGGTGTCGCCCATCGCCGTATTGGCGGGGTCGAGCAGCAGAGCACGGATCTTTTCGCTGATGGCGGTACCGCCCGGCTCGCGCAGGCTCACAACCTGGTAGCCAGCGAGCTCGAGTGCACGGACAAGCAGGCGCGCCTGCGTGGACTTGCCGGCGCCGTCGACGCCCTCGAGCGTGATAAAGCTATGTTGAGCGGGCTCAAAAGCCATGGGCGCAGTCCCTTCCTACAAGGCGCGTAAATGCAGATATATCAACCAAGCCATGATACCCCAGTGCTCGGCGCGTCCCCAATGGCTAATGGTGCCTTTCCAAAGTTGCGGTGAAATAGGGACTGGTTGAAGCCCTGAGACCGCCAAACAGTCCCTATTTCACCGCAACTTATGATGGGGAATTTTGGACGCTGGGTATAATCGTCGTATTGCATTGAAATGTGGCGAAAGGAGTGGCAATGTCTCGGTATTGCGCCTCGTGCGGCAAACTTCTTGCAGATGATGCCAAGTTCTGCACCTCATGCGGTGCACCCGTTGAGCAGACAACCGCAAGCAATGGCCAACCCGCGTTTGAGCAGACCGGCTTCCTCGATACGCCGCAAGCTAAGCCGGACGACCCCCTCGCCTATCGCCCCGACCCCGCCGCCAGCCCCGCAGCGGTCGAAACGACGCAGCGCATACCCGTCGCGGACACCCCGCCCCAACAGCAACCGGCATCTACGTACGCGCCTGATTCACCGCAGGCCCCCGCCGCCAAAAAGAGCAGCACCAAGGCGCTTATCGCCGTTATCGTTGTGCTCGTGGCAATTATCATCGCCTTGGTCATCTTTTTTGTGATCAAGCCTTTCGACAACGCCGCCACGCAAACGACTGCCGAGATTACTAAGCTGCACCATGATGTCGACTCCGACGACCTTAAGCCCCTTGGCAACCTCAATAGCCTTTACGACGATGACGACGATGATGATGACGGCGAAGCAACCCTCTCCGAGCAAAACCTCTACCGTCGCCTGAGCGAATACTACGACCTGCTCGAAGATCTCGATAGCCAGGTCCGTGCCTGCGCAGAGGCGTTCAATGGCGGTTATCTGGAAGAGGACCGTACCACCCGTCAAAATCTCGCTGATGTCGCCGAGCGCACGGAAGACACCATCGAACAGTACTACGATATCGTCGAGGACCTGGACGTCCCCATGAGCTCTAAGAACTACAGCTCCTGGAAAGACATCGTCGCCCTGTATGACGACCTGGACCACCGCATCGACGCGATCTGCGATGCCTGGGAGATCAGCCTAAAGTACGCAAAGCCCGCGGACCATAAGGACGAAATCGTGGCGCCGCTGTCGCGCGACAACGTGGCGGGCACCAATGACAACAAGTACCGTCAGGACTTTGAGGACCGCTATCCCGGCGCCAAGCCTGTCGAGGTGAACTAGTCGCATGCGACGTTCTTAAACAGCTAGTCATTAAAGAACGTCCCCAATGACTACGCAAAAAACGAGCGAGGATCATGGGACCCTCGCTCGTTTTTGTTTTAGGCGATGTTTCGACCGTGCGGCTACTTGTCGGCAGCGGTCTTTTTGGTGGTCGACTTCTTCGCGGTCGTCTTCTTGGCGGCAGTGGCTTTCTTAGCCGTGGTCTTCTTTGCCGCCGCGGTCTTCTTCGCCGTGCTCGCCTTGGTCGCAGTCTTGCGGCCGCGGGCGGGCTTCTTCTCCTTGGTCGGGCAGTCCATGTTGACGCAGATACGCCACGGACCGCGCGCCGTGTTGACCACCACGATGGGGGCGCCGCACTCGGGGCAGGTCTCGCCCGTCGCCTCGAGCTTGCCGCGCGCCGGCAGCGGATAGCTCACGCCGCAATCGTCATAGTTGGTGCAGCGGATAAAGCGCTTGCCGCTCTTCTCGCTCTTGTGCGCAATCAGGTCGCCATGGCGTCCTGCCTCGGCGCACACCTTGCACTCGCCCACCTTAAGGTCGGGCTCGTAGTTGGTGGGGCACGTGGGGTTCACGCAAATCTCGAAGGCCTTCTGGCGGAACGGCTGGCACTTAATGCGCGGTGCGCCGCACTCGGGGCACACGGCTGCCTCGCCCTCGAGCGGGCTTACCTTGACGCCGCTCGGCACCGGATAGGTCACGTCGCAGTCGGGCCAGCCCATGCAGCCAATGAAGCTGCCACGGGTCTTGGCGCTCGTCTTCATAACCAGGTCCTTGCCGCACTTGGGGCAGGCGCCCACGCGCGCATCGGCCGTGACGGCGTCGCTGATGGCGTCGCCCAGCTCCTGCGTGTGCTTGAGCAGCTCGTCGAGCACGCCGGCCAGCAGCGCGCGCGAGTGCGTCACGACATGCTCTTCGGTGTCCTCGCCGCGCTCCACGCGGGTCATGTCGCCGTCGAGCTCACTGGTCATATCGGGGCTCGTGATGCGCGGGGCAAACTGTGACAGCGCATCGATGATGGCAATACCCAGCTGGCTCGGCTCAACGGGATCGTTTTTGAGGTAGCGCACGGCATACAGGCGTTCGATGATGCTCGCGCGCGTGGACTTGGTGCCCAGGCCGCGCTTTTCCATCTCCTGCACGAGCTTGCCCTGGCTGTAGCGCGCGGGCGGCTCGGTCTGCTTTGCCTCGAGCTTAATGTCGAACACGTCGACCGTATCGCTCTGCTCCAGCGGCGGCATCTGCTCATCGCGCTTAAGTCCGTACGGGTACGCCTCGCGGAAGCCCGGAGTCACGAGCACATCGCCCGAAGCCACGAACGGCTCACCGTTCACGTCGAGCTCGAGCTTGGTGTTCTCGATGGTCGCGGGACCCATAAGCGTCGCCAGGAAGCGACGAGCGATCAGGTCGTAGAGCTTGCGTTGGCCGCCATCGAGCGTGGACGGATCGCCCTCGCCCGTGGGATAGATAGGCGGGTGGTCGGTGGTCTCGACCTTGCCGCGCGTGGGCTTCATGGGACCGGCGAGCACCTTTTTGCACACGGGTGCCAGCGCCGGGTTGATCTTTGCCAGGTCGCTCACCACGGCGCCCAGATCGAGCGTCGCAGGGTACACGGTATTGTCGACACGCGGGTAGCTGATGAGACCGGCCATGTAGAGGGACTCGGCGATGCGCATGGTACGCGCAGGCGAGATGCCCTCGGCTGCGGCGGCAGCCTGCAGCGAGGTCGTCGCAAACGGCGTGGGCGGCTGCTGCTTACGCGAGCGCTTGGTCACCGCGGCAACGGTCGCCGTCGTGGCGCCGTCAACATGGCCGTACGCCATCTCGGCAGCATCCTTGTCGGTGAAGCGCGCCGTCTTGTGCGCGATCTTAAAGCGATCGTCCTCGGCAGCGCCTTGCGCGGCGCCCATGCCGCGAATCTGCCAATAGTCCTCGGGCACAAACGCCATGCGCTCGCGTTCGCGCTCGACCACCAGGGCAAGCGTCGGCGTCTGCACGCGGCCGGCGGAACGCACGTTGCCAAAGCCGCCAAACTTGGCGAGCGTCAGGTAGCGCGTGAGCACCGCACCCCAAATGAGGTCGATGTGCTGACGGCTCTCGCCGGCGTCGGCCAGGTTCTGGTCGAGCGAGACAAGGTTATCGAAGGCCTGCGTGATCTCGGCCTTGGTAAACGAAGAATACTGGGCGCGGGCGACCGGCAAGTCGGGCGCCACCTCGCGCACCTTGTTGAGGGCGTCCGAACCGATCAGCTCGCCCTCGCGATCGAAGTCCGTGGCAATGATGACGCTGTCGGACTTTTTGGCGAGGTTCTTAAGCGAGCGAATGAGCTCTTTCTCAGCCGGCAACTTAATGACGGGCGCCCAGGTGAGGTAAGGCAGACTCTCGAGCTTCCAGCCCTTAATGGAGATGCCATCGGCAAGGAACGGCTTACGCTTGGTGTCGTAAGGCGGACGCGCCAGGCCATCGGGCATGTCGGCCGGCAGTATCTCGCCGTCCTCGGTGACCGAATACCAGCCCAGCTTTTTATCGAACAGCACGCTGTCGCAAAAATCAGGCGCAAGGATGTGACCGGCAAGGCCGATCGTCACGCACTCCTCGCCCTTCCACTCAAAGCGGTAGATGGCGGTGTTGTACACCTTGTCCTTTTTGGGCTTACCCGTGGACAGACGCTCGGCGATCTGACGCGCGGCGTCGTTTTTCTCGGCGATGATGAGCTTCAAAAGAGGCTCCTATCTCGTATCTCTGCGGCTACGCCCGCCCGTATGGCGGCCGACTTACGCCCTTGCTTGCTCAATCTGCCCGATGAGCCAATCGCACCAGGCATCCATGCCCTCGCCCTTGCGCGCGCTCACGGCAAACCGCGGCGCCTGCGGATTGAGGTCATCGAGTGTCTTAGTATACCTATCCATGTCAAAATCGAAAGCCGGGGCCACGTCGACCTTGTTGAGCAGCTGCGCGCCGGCGTGCTGGAAGATGCCCGGGTACTTGATGGGCTTGTCGTCGCCCTCGGGCACCGAGAGAATCATGATGGACAGGTTCTCACCCAGGTCAAAGTCGACCGGGCAGACCAAGTTGCCCACGTTTTCGATAAAGATGACGTCGATGTTCTCCAGACCGACGGCCTGGTCGAACGCGTCAACGGCCTCCATGATCATGTTGCCCTCGAGGTGGCACAGGCCACCCGTGTTGATCTGGATGGCGGGCATGCCGGCTTCCTTCATGGTGATGGCGTCGACATCCGAGGCAATATCGCCCTCGATGACGGCACAGCGCAGGCCAGCCTTGTCGCGCAGGCGCTCGTTGGTGCCCAGGATCGTGGTGGTCTTGCCCGAACCGGGGCTCGACAGCACATTGATCACATAGGTGTTTGTCTCTTTAAATCGCTGTCGCAGCTGATCTGCCAGGCGCTCGTTGCGCGACAGAATCGGCGACGCGATATCAATCGTTTTCTCAGCCATACTCGGCACTCCTTACTTTGGCCCCTTTATACCCCATCACCAGATGGCTAGCGGGCTAATCGTCGGGGGTTTCGATTTCGATACTTGCGATGTCGAGCTCGCGGCCGTGCAGCAGACGCACGTTGGCGCCGCCACATTGGGGACAGCGGCAATGGAAGCGATCGTGCTCAAAGACCTCCCCGCAGTCCAGACACTCGCTTTGTGGATGGACTTCCTCCACGGCAAGCTCGCAGCCTCGCGTGAGCGGGTCCTCATCGCGAAATGTCTCCCACGCAAAGTCGAGCGCCTCGCGCACAACTTCGGTCATATCCCCGATACGCAGCGTTACCAAAACGGCGCGCGAGGCCCCCGCCCCACGCGCCGCGCGAATCACTGTATCGAGTATGCCGTTGACAATGCCAACCTCGTGCATACCGTTTTACTCCTCGTCGTCCTCGTCGTCCGAGAACAGGTCCAGACGGCTCACGAACAGGCCCTCTTTGCCCTCGCGCGCGGTAATGACCACGCGGGCGATAGCGAGCGAGATCTCGTAGAGCGAAAGCAGAGCACCGTACATAAGGCCCAGGGTGACGGGCGAGCCGTCGGGCGTGATCACGGCCGAACCCACGAGCAGGCCAACGTATACATAACGCCAGGCACCGCGGAAAGCAGCGTAGGACACGATGTGGAAGACGGACAGGTAGAAGATGATGAGCGGCAGCTCAAACGCCACGCCAAAGCCGATCATAAAGAGCAGCTCCATGTTGACGTAGTTCTCTAGATCGGGCAGCGCCGTAGCGACGGCCGAGGTCTCGCCGATGAGCCACTCAAAGCCCGCAGGAATGATGATGAAATAGCAGAAAATGGCGCCCAGGAAGAACAGCACCGTCGAGGCGAGCACCGTGGGCACGACCCACTTGCGCTCGTTGGGGCGAAGCGCCGGCAGGAAAAACGCCAGAATCTGCCAGATGATCATGGGCGTGCACATGACAACGGCCATCTTGATGGCCAGCGAAAAGCGCAAACCAAAGCCACCGAGCGTGGTGGTGATGTAGAACTTACCGTCCGGCACAAAAGAGCGGATGGGGTCTTCCAGGATGTCGAGCACCACAGGCGTGGCGAAATACAGCACGATAGCGGCGGCAAACACCGACACGACCACGATGGTCAGGCGGCGACGGAGCTCTCCCAGGTGATCGAAGAGCGGCATTCGCGCAGGTCCGATAGGCATTACTCATCGCCTCCCTTCGGGGCGTCGGCGTCAGCAGCGTCGTCCTCGGCCTCGAGCTCGCGAGCGAGCTGGTCGACGACGGCCTTGCGCTTACGGGGACGACGGGCGTAGAGGTCAGCCGTCGTGGGCTCTGCCGGCTCGGGCTCGGGCTCCGGCTCTGCAGCTGGCTCGGGTTCGACGGCGGCAGCAGCAGGCTCGGCCTTGGCGGGCTCGGCGCTCTCGGCCTCATCAGCAGCGCCTTCGCCCTCGGTGGCACCCTCGCTCGCAGCCTTCTCGGCGGCAAGGCGGGCACGGCGCTCGGCAAAGGTCTCCTTCTTTGCGGGTGCAGCCGTCCCGGCGGCATCCTCGTCCGCATCGGAATCGTCATCGACGGCAGCCTTCTTGGGCTTGACCGGGGCCGACGCGGCTTCGCTTACCGGATCGATGATCTCGGACTGAACAACGGCCGTCATCTTTTCCTGCGTCTCGCGGAACTGACGGATGGCACGGCCGATCGTGCGGCCCATCTGCGGGAGCTTATCCGGGCCAAACAGCAAAAAGCCGAAGACCACGATGATCGCGAGCTCACCCTCTCCAATACCAAACACGCATACCTCCAAGGCTCGATGTGAGTCGAGCCCGCACCGCGCCATTCGGCCGGAACTCGTCTATTCATTCGGTCAAGTATAGCGCCCGGACGCCAAAACGTCCGAGCGCATCACAAACTTATGCCAAACGGCACGCCCTTTTGGGGGCAAAGATTATGCCGCCGTGATCGAAATCTCCTGGTCGACGCCCAGCAGCTGAACCACGCGCATCACCTGGGGCTGCACATTAGTGCAGCTAAAGCGCTTACCGTGGTCGACCGCGTGGTGCGCGGCGCCCACGAGCACGCCAATGCCCGTCGAATCGATGTAGCTCACCTGGGCAAAATCGAGCTCAACGGCCTCAGTGGGCTGCTCGAGCGCCAAGTCGATGGCGTTGCGCAGACTATCGGCATTGGAGATATCAATCTCGCCGGTTACCTTAATGGTATAGAGCTCTGGCGTGGGGTTGGTGGAAATACCCAAATCCATGTATACGCTCCTTTACGTATCGAAAGTGCGGATAGTACGGGAAGCCGCGCGTTAGGCGCGCTCGGCACGCGCAAGCTCGGCAGCGACCAGCTTCACAGCCAGCACCAGCACATCGAGCGCGGCCTCCAGGTCCTCGACTGTGGGATAGCTCGGCGCGATGCGGATGTTGGTGTCGCGCGGGTCCTTGCCATAGGGCCAGGTAGCACCGGCCGGCGTGAGCTTGACGCCCAGGTCGGCGCAAAGCGCGGCGACCTTCTGGGCCGAGCCCTCGGGACCATCGAAGCTTACAAAGTAGCCGCCGCGGGGGTGCGTCCAGGTGGCACAGTCTGTGTCGCCCAAGCCCTCGGTGAGCTTGCGCTCGACGGCCTCAAAGCGCGGACGCAGGAACTCGGCATGCTTTTTCATGTGCTCCTTGACCGCCTCGATGGTGGGAAGGAAGCGTACGTGGCGCAGCTGGTTGAGCTTGTCGGCGCTGATGAGGCCGGCCTTCAGGCGCTTGGAGAACTCCGCGATAACCGCGGGGCTCGCACCGATAAAGCCGATGCCGGCGCCCGGGAAGGTGATCTTGGACGTCGATGCAAAGGCCACCACGCGGTCCTCGGTGCCCGCCGCGCGAGCGAGGTCAAAGATGTTGGCGAGCTCGTCGGTCTCGTCGTACAGGTCGTGCACGCAGTAGGCGTTGTCCCAGAAGATGCGGAAATCGGGCGCGGCCGTGGGCATCTCGACCAGGCGACGCACGGTGTCCTCGCTAAAGGTGATGCCCGTGGGGTTGGAATACTTGGGCACGCACCAGATACCCTTGATGGAGTCGTCGGCGGCAACCAGGCGCTCGACCTCGTCCATGTCGGGGCCGTTGTCGGTCATCGCGACGGGGACATTCTCGATACCCAAGTCGGCAGTGATGCCAAAGTGGCGGTCGTAGCCGGGAACAGGGCACAGGAACTTGACCTTCTTGCCGTCATGCGCGGTCTCATAAGCCTCCCAAGGCTCGCTGCCGCACGAGCCGCAGCGCCAGAACATGCCGGCGATATCGTGCTCGATCAGCAGGCTCGACGAACCCAGTACGAGCGTCTGCTCGGCGGGCCAACCCAGGAACTCCCCCGCCAGCTTGCGTGCCGAGGGAATGCCCTCAAAGCAACCGTAGTTGGAGCAGTCGACGTTGCCGTCGTGCAGATCGGCATCGGCATTGAGGATATCGAGCATGGGTCGAGAGATGTCCACCTGGGAGGGCGACGGCTTGCCGCGGGCCATGTCGAGCGCCAGGCCCTTGGCCTTGACCTCGGCGACCTCGGCTTTGAGCGCCTCGATGGCGGCATCGAGTTCGGTGGTTTCCATCTTCTGGTAGATCGTCTGCATGGGTGCGACCTTTCGCGAAGCGGGACGTTGCAGTTCGTCTAAGTATAGACCGCCACTGCCGCAACGGTATGAAGCCGTGATAGATTAAGTCCATCGCAATGAATTACGACATCGCCGCGCATGCCGGTGTGGGGCGCCCAAGGAGGCACTATGGAGTACGGATCGTTCCAGGCCGAGGAATTCGGCGACCTGCAGCGCCTGGTCGACGGACTGTTTTATGACCGCCGCGCCATCGACCGCCTGGATCTCATCGTGCAGGCCGAGATCTTGGACCTCGCGCCCGACCTCATGGAAATCGTCAACCTTTTGCCGCCCGGCTACTACGACCGCCAATCGCTTTGCGACCAGCTCAACTCCGCCCTTGCCGCCCACGGCTGGGGCGCCGTCTACGGAACGGTGGAATAAACCTAGTCGTTTAAGAACGTCCCCAATGACTAAAACGCCGCTTGTGATGGTGTTCACAGGCGGCGTTTTCAAACTTGTATGTGCTCTTACTCGTCCTTGGGCGCGGGGTGTTTGCAGACCACGCTCATGTAGATCATACCGAGCACGGCAGCGGTGACCGAACCGGCAAGGATGGCGGCCTTGGCAGCCAGAACCTCAAACTGGGCCGTCGGGAAGGCAAGGCCGCTGATGAGGATCGACATGGTGAAGCCGATGCCGCCCAGAATGCCCACACCGGCAATCATGTGCCAGTTGACGTTGCGCGGCAACTGGCAAGCCTTGAGCTTGACCAGGGTAAATGTCATGCCAAAAATACCAATCGGCTTGCCCAGCAGCATGCCAAAGTACACGCCGAGCGTCACCGGGTCGGTGAGCAGTGTGCTCATGTCCACGCCCACTAGGCGAACCTGTGCGTTGACGAACGCAAAGATCGGCAGAATCACAAAGTTGACCGGCGTGGAGATCAGACGCTCCATGCGGATGAGCGGCGGGGTCACGCGGTGCATGACGCGCTCGACCCTGGTGGTCGAGACGGTAAAGTCATGCTGGCCCAGGATGTGTGCCTCGTCGTCGTAGCGGTCATCAAGCAGCGGCAGGCACTCGCCCAACCAATCGGTGAGGCTATCGAGCTTGACGCCGCACTTGGCCGGGATGGTAAAGGCCAAGATGACGCCGGCGAGCGTGGCATGTACGCCGCTCTTGAACATGCAGAACCACAACAGCAGACCCAGTACCGAATACGGGGCAAGGCGGTAATGCTGCGTCTTGTTGAGCCACACGAGCGCGCAGGTCACAAGCGCAGCGGCGCCCAACCAAAACGGATTGGGGCTCTGACCGTAGAAGATGGCGATGGCGGCGATGGAGATAAGGTCGTCGGCGATGGCGAGCGTCGAGAAGAACACGCGCACGCCGTTGGGCACGCGGTTGCCCAAAAGCGACAGCACGCCCAGCGCAAAGGCAATATCGGTTGCCATGGGGATGGCCCAACCGTTGCGGGCGCCGGCATGGTTAAAGATCAGGTAGATGCAGGCGGGAACGACAACGCCGCCCACGGCCGCCAGCATGGGAAGCATGGCCTGACGCGGATTCTTGAGCTCGCCGACCGTCATCTCGTACTTAAGCTCAATGCCCACCAACAAAAAGAAAATCGCCATGAGGAAGTCGTTGACGAAAAGTTCAACGGTAAGACCGGCCGTAAGGTTGCCCAGACCCACATACAGCGGGGTCTCCAAAAAGTGATGGATGGCCTCGTAGGCATCGGTATTAGCGCAAATGACGGCGGCGATGGCGGCGATGACCATAACCGCGGCGGAAATCGTGCCGTTCTCGGCGATGCGCTCCCAAATGTCGTGGCGTTCAAAGCGCTTGCGCTCACGGACGTTGAACAGCTGCTCGGTTGCTGCCATGGGCGGCTCCTTTCACGGGAAAGCTCCCGTCTTAAAAAAGCACGGCCCGCCCAAGTGGCGGCGCCGCGCTCTAACGTATTACGCTTGCATCTAGCCTACCCTGCACGACAAGCACGCAGGCGTGGCCGAAAAGCGGAACCACAGGTTGAACATTATTTGCTCAACGGCACGGGCACGCCTGTCCAAGAGACGACGCGGCGCATGCACAAAAAACGACCGGAGCGCGGGGCGTCCGCGATCCGGTCGTGGCGTTCGGTCAACTAAACCTAGCAGGCGGCCATGATGGGGGCAGCGACCTGCTTCTTACGGGAGAGGACGCCCGGCATCCAGACGCCGTCGTGCTCGTCGGCAATGCCCAGGCCCTTCTGAGCAGCCTCGGTCTCGCCCTCGAGCAGGACCTGCGAGCCCTCCTCCATGATGTCGGTGATGCACAGGACAATGCCGTCGGCACCCTTCTCGGCGGCGTAGGCGCGCATGGCCTCACGGATCTCGTCGATCATGCCGAGCGCGCGGCTCTTGTCGACGGTCTCGTACTGGCCGATGAGCAGCTTCTTACCGGCGGGCTCGAACATCTTGATGTCGTTGCCGACCATCTCGGCAGCGGTGAAGGAGCCGGACGGACGGGTGAGGAAGACCTCCATGCCAAACTTGACCGGGTCGACGCCCACCTGCTCGCCGAGCTTGGCGGCGACGACGCGGTCGACAGCGGTGGTGGTGGGGCTCTTGAGCATGAGCGTGTCGGTCATCATGGCCGAGAGCAGCAGCTTGGCCTGGACGTCGGAAAGCTCAACGCCGAGCACGTCGGCGAGCTTGGTGACGATGGTGCAGCTGGAGCCCCAGGGCAGGCAGATGTAGTGCAGCGGGCCGGCGGTCTCGAAATCGCCGATGCGGTGATGATCGACGACGCCAAAGACCGTGGCGTCCTTAAGGCCGGCGACGGACTGGGCGGACTCGTTGTGGTCGGTGAGGACGACGAGCTGACCGGCCTCGACGGACTCAATCACGCGGGGCTCGGCAATGCCGGCGTCGGCGAGCAGCTTGGCGGACTCCGCCGGAAGCTGACCAAGGGCGCAGGCCTCGTAGGTGTTGCCGGCATACTCAACCTGGTTGAGCAGCTGGGACAGGACGACGGCGCTCATGATGGCGTCGTTATCGGGGTTCTGGTGACCAAAGACAAGAACGTTTGCCATGGATATCCTCCACTTGATATGTGTACTTGGACGTAGCTATGGTAGCACGCTGGCGCCGAGCCTTCGCAGACGGAAGGGGCACGGCACAATTTGGGGCAGGCATGGGGGCCAAGGCCGTCCCTTTTGCACCATGTTGGTGCAAAGTAACCTGACCCCCTTGCACCAGCTATTTACCGGCGGCGCGCAGGGCTACGTATGCGGCACCGATGATGCCGGCGTCGTTGCCGAGCGAAGCGACCTTAATGGGCGTCTCGCGCGAGGCGGAAAGCGCGTACTGCTTAAAGTGCTCGCGAACCTTGTCGAGATAGACATCGGCCGAAGCGGAGGCGCCGCCGCCGATGAGGAACATCTCGGGATCAACCACGTTGGCAATAAGCGCCAGTGCACGGCCGAGATAGTCGGCCATGGTATCGGCCGCGGCCAGCGCGAGCTTGTCGCCCTCGCGGCAGGCCTGGAACACGTCCTTGGAATCGGAGGGGCCGGTCAGCTCGATGGGCTCGACGCCCGCCTTCTTGCACTCGGCAAGGTAGTTGCTCACCACGCCGGTGGCGCTGGAATACTGCTCCAGGTGGCCATGGCCGCCGCAGCCGCAGGTGCGCTCCTCGGCCGGGTTCAGGCACATGTGGCCAATCTCGCCGCCAGCACCCACAACGCCCGATACCACGTCGCCGTTAACGATAACGCCGCCGCCCACGCCGGTACCAATGGTGACCATCACCACGTTCTGTACGCCCTTGGCAGAGCCGAGCCAGGCCTCGCCCATAGCAGCAGCGTTGGCGTCGTTCTCGTACTTAACGACCGCGTCGGGGCAGTGCTCCTGGATCGCGATCTTGAGCTCGGGCAGGTTGATGGCGATGTTCGCCTTGACCTTGGCATCGCCCGATGCCGGGATGGGGCACGGAACGGCCAGGCCAATGCCCGACACAAAGGCACGCGGAATCTGGGCCTTGGCGACCACCTGGTCGATAGCCTCGGTCACCGCGGCAAAGCCCGCGGCGTCAACGATGGGAGGCGTGGGCACGCTGGCCTTGGCCAGCAGGTTGCCGTCCTCGTCGAACAGGCCCTCCTTAACCGAAGTGCCGCCGACGTCAATGCCGATGTAGTACTGCTTAGGTTCCATGGGAGCCCACCTTTCTCGTTTAAACATTGCCTGTATGGTACCGCTCCCAAGGCAAAAACTTACCAAAAAGGGACAGGTTTGTTTTGGCAGGTTTTAACTGGGGAAACGCAAATGGCCGCTCAACAGGCCGCGCAAGACCATCCCCAAAAATAAAGGCGCCGGGAGGCGGAGACTCCCGGCGCCCGTCAAAGGGACTATGTTGTCTGTCGGACCGCACGGTCCTTCGCGGCGATAACGCTGACTAGGCCTTAAGTGCCTGCAGCTGCTTGTGAACCTCGATGAGCTCCGTCGCCATGACGCGCATGGTCTCGGTACCGGCCATCTGGTCCTCGGCATGCAGCAGAATCAACGGGGCCTCGCCGTTACGCTCGCCGTTGGCCTCTTTCTTCAGAAGCCCCATGTGAACATCGTGGCCACCGTTATAGGCCTCGTCGCCCTGCTTGATAAGCTCCTCGGCGGCGTCAAAATCGCCCTCCTTGGCCTTTTGCACGGCATTGATGTACATGCTCTTGGCGGTACCGACGTAGCTGATGATCTCGAAGCAGGTCATCTGCAGTTCGTTCATATCCTCCATGCGGAGCACCTAGCCCATCACGCTGACGCAGTGGTCAATGATGCCGGCAGCGTTCATGCGGCCGTAGTCGACCATGTTGATGACCTCGACCGGAAAACGGCCGGCGGCCTCCTTCTCAAAGTCACCCTTGGTGTAGCCGATCTGCGGGCCAAGCAGCAACATGTCGCACTCGTCCAGGTGATCGTGGGCCTCGTTCATGGGACGAGCCTCGATCTCGATATCCAGACCACGGTTTGCAACCTCGGCCTGCATCTTCTGGACCAGCAGGCTCGTGGACATACCGGCATTGCAGCAGAGCATGATCTTCTTCATGGTTTCCTCCTTATAACTGCGCGGCGCGCAGACGACGACTGGTTGTATTCCTTGCGGTTATTGTGCCCTCTTTCTGCGCCCTTACGCAGAAGAGAGATGCGGGCACTGACACCACGTACCGGTGCCCGCAAAGGTGAAAGGGACGAACGTTAGGCGTTCTACTCGGCGAGAGCCTCCTGCTTGGCGATTGCCTTCTCGGAAATCTTCATAAAGGGCAGGTAGACGGCCATGCCAATGACAATCTCGAGAGCCTGCCACACGCCGGCGCGCCAGTCAAAGCCCGTAGCGAGCAGGGCATTGATGACGGGAGGCATGGTCCAGGGCACCTGGGCGATGCAGGGGCTGATGATGCCTGCGCAGGTAAGGCCATAGGTGATGCCGATGAACAGGTCGGGAAGAAGAACAAACGGGATCATGAGCGGCAGGTTGTACACGATGGGGTAACCGTAGATAACCGGCTCGTTGATGTTGAACAGACCAGGCAGGATAGCCATCTTGGAAACGGTCTCGGAAGCCTTGTTCTTGGAGAACAGGAGCGTGTCGAGCAGAAGCATGAGGGTGCAGCCCGAGCCGCCGATGAGGGCGAAGCTGTTAACGATCTGCATGTTCATGTAGTGATCGGGCTGGATGGTGCCACCGGCGGCAAAGGTAGCCATGTTGTCGACGATGAGCATGGTCAGGATCGGCTCGACGGTAGCGCCAGAGATGGTGGACTGGTGAATACCGACGCAGAACAGCAGGTTGGCAAGGGTGTAGATGAGGATAACAGCCCACGGACCGGCGTTCATGATGTTCTTGAGCGGGTTGGAGATGCACGTGGAGATGATGGCGCACAGATCGGTGCCGGCGCACACGGCGAGCAGGGCTGCGGCAAGAGCGAAGATCGCGAGGTTGAGCAGCATCGGGATCATGACGTTGAAGGAGTTGGAGACCGCGGGAGGCACGCCCTCGCCCAGCTTAACCTTGAGCTTCTCGACGCCAGAGATCTTGATGAAGAGCGAGACGGAGAGCAGAGCGATGATAATGGCCGAGAACAGACCGTTAGTGCCGGTGTTGGCAGTCGAAAGGGCGCCCGTAACCTCGGCGGAGGTGATCTTGTCGGTGAGCAGCGGGCTCGTGGCGGCAAGCGAGGCGGTAATCTGCTGCGGCATCATGATGACGAAGGCAGAGATGGCGACGACCACGCAAGCGAGCGGGTTATCGAAACGCTTGTTCTTGGCGAGGCTGTAGCCAATCAATCCGGCCAAGATAATGGCAGAGACGTTGAGGGTGCCCAGCGTAATTGCCGAGCCCCACGTCTGAAGGTTGGCAAGGCCCGCCGCATCGAGCGGGAACAGAGGGAACACGACGTTGTTAATAAGAACCGCGATACCCGCAAGGATATAGAGCGGCGTGATGGTCGCGAAGGCGTCTCGCAGGGAACGCAGGTGAACCTGGTTTCCCACCTTCGCAGAGACCTCGGCAAACTTGTCGAGGAAGCTCTTTCCGTTGTCACTGGCCATGATTGCTCCTAACTTTCAAATCCGGCCTTTTCCTATGCGCACGGTGGTCTGTCGCCCTCTGCCACCAGATGTGCCATGTGTTGCGCGCGGCGGCGCGCGGTCTGGGCGTTCGCCCGGTCGCTAATCAACCACGTGGGTCGTGGCGACCTGTTTGAGCCAGGCCGCCGACTTCTTAAGACGGCGCTTGTAGCCATCCATCAGATCGACCTCGACAAAGCCATAGCGATTCTTAAAGGCATTGGCCCAAGACCAGTTATCGATGACGGCCCAATAATGGTATCCGCGACACTTGGCGCCCTCGGCGATTGCCTTGGCAACCCACTCCAGGTGCTGGCGTACAAAGTCGACGCGGTAGTCGTCCTGGATGGTTCCTTCGGCGTCACGGTTCTTGTATTCGTCCATGATGCCAATGCCGTTCTCGGAAACGAACCACTCAAGATCGGGGTAGTTCTTGGCGCAGTCCATGCCAAAGTCGTAGAGGCCCTGCGGGTAGATCTCCCAGCCGCGGCTCTCGTTCATAACGGCGTCGGGCCATACGTACTCGTCGGCAAAATGCGGCAGGCCGTACTGGTCGACCTTGCTCGCCGGTGCCTGAACACGCGTGGGGTGGTAGTAGTTGCAGCCGAGCCAGTCGACAACACCCTGCTTGAGAATCTCTTGGTCGCCGGCACGGAACGGGAGCTTAACGCCGCCCTCGGCCAGGCTGTCGAGCACGTCGGCAGGAAGCTCGCCCTTGGTAATAAGGTCGAGCCACCAGCGATTGTTGATGCCGCTGGTCATACGCACGGCCTCGAGGTCTGCCTCGCTGGGGTTCTGTTTGGTGTAGACCGGGGTAAAGCAGTTGATCATGCCGATCTTGGCATCGGAGCGAATAGCGCCCTCGTCATAGGCGCGGCGGTAGTTGGCCACGGCCAGCGCGTGCGCCAGCGAGATGTGATACTGCACGGTGCGGGCGCGGCTAAAGTCGTGGAGCTGCGGGAACCACACGCCCTCCTGATAGCGCTGCTCGGGCTCGACGATGGGCTCGTTAAAGGTGAACCAGTACTTAATCTCCTGGCCAAACTCGTGGAAGGCGACGTCGGCGTAATGCGCGTAAGCCTCGACGACCTCACGGCTCTCCCAGCCGCCACGGTTAAAGAGGTAGGTGGGCATGTCAAAGTGGTACAAGTTGACAAACGGCTCCAGGCCGGCCTCGCGAGAGGCGCGGAACAGCTCGTGATACCACGCAGCGCCCTCCTCATTAAGGTTGCCGTCGGCATCGAGCAGACGGCTCCACTGAATGGAAGTGCGATAGGTATTCAGGCCCAAGTCCTTCAAAATGCGAAAGTCTTCCTGGTACTTGGCCATAAAGTCATTGCCGGCATAAGAGCCAACACAGTTGTAGAACGAACCCAGATCCTGGATGGACCAGGTGTCCCACAGGTTCTCGAGCTTGCCGCCCTGGTTCCACTGACCCTCAGTCTGCGGGCCGGACATAGCAGCGCCAAAGAAGAAGTCGTTGGGCAGCTGATACTGTGCCATCAAAGTCCTCGCTTTCGTGTTCTAGAGCTTTCGGTTGGAGACGGGTTTGCTTTGGCAGGTTATCCGGCGCGGGCGCGCACCGGTCATACCGATATCCAGCCCGCCAAAACAAATCCTTCTCCAAACAGTACAAGCAAACGCCAATGCATCTCGCTTGTTGTCTATAACTATAGCGCTCTAATTTTCTATGTAAAGCGTCTTTTTAACTTTTCTTTATCGAACTTCTTTCATGAAAGCCATATGGATGCTTTTTAAATAGGTATACTTTCTTAATATTCAACGCAAATATGAAGGGAGGATTGCATGATTCCCAAATACGAGGCGATAGCTGCAGATATCCGTCGAAGCATCGAGGACGGCGCCCTTAAGCCGGGCGATAAGTTGCCCACCGTCGTTGAGTTCTGCGAGCTCTATAGCGTTTCCAAAATCACCGTCAAACGAGCAATTGAGCAGATCACCGAGGAAGGCCTTATTACCAGCCGGCGCGGATCGGGCACCTACGTCAAGGACACGGCGGGGCTTCCCGGCCAGGTGTTTTTTCAAGGCAAGAACGACCGTGCCCAAGGCTTTTCGTACGAGCATCGCGGGGAGAAAGTAACCTCGGTGGTCTACGATTTCTCAATCGTCAATCCACCGGCAGAGGTTGCGACCCAGCTGGGAATGGCCGAGGATGACTTCGCCTATCACATCGTGCGCGTGCGCCAGGTCGACGAGAAGCCCATCGTCATCGAGTACACCTATATGCCGCTCGAACTGATTCCGGGCCTTAAAAAGAAGGACCTGTACGGATCGGTCTACGGCTTTATCCGCGAGCAATGCGGGCTGAAGATTTCGAGCTTCCATCGCACCATCCGCGCCGTGGCGGCAACCGAGGAAGAAGCCGAGCGCCTGGATACCAAACCTGGCTCTCCCCTGCTCGAACTCAATCAGATTGGCTTCTTGGATAGCGGCACCGCGTTTGAATATTCTATCTCGCACAACGTGGGCGACCGCTTTGAGCTGCACAACGTAACGCTGGCCTAGTTTTTTAATCCGGTGGGTGCTCGTTTTGAGCTGTCTTACGGGGCACCCGCACAACCTTATGGGAGTATGCACATGTCCGATTTGATTAAACTCACGCCGATCTTCCACGAGAAGATCTGGGGCGGGCGCCAGCTCGAAACCGTGTTTGACTACGACATTCCCGAGGGTCCCATCGGTGAGTGCTGGGCCATCTCGGCCCATCCCAACGGCGACTGCCAGATTGCGGAGGGCCCGTACGCCGGTCACACGCTGTCATGGCTGTGGGCCGAGCACCGCGAGCTCTTTGGCAACTGCGAGGGCAAGGAGTTCCCGCTGCTCATTAAGATTCTGGACGCCAAGGACGACCTTTCGATCCAGATTCATCCCAACGACGAGTACGCCGCTGAGCACGAGAACGGCAGCCTGGGCAAAACCGAGTGCTGGTATGTACTGGACTGCGAGCCCGGTGCCACGATTATCGTCGGCCAGCGCGCGCACGACCGCGCCGAGGCTGCACAGATGATCGAGGAGGGCCGTTGGGACGAGATGCTCAACGTGCTGCCGATTCACAAGGGAGACTTTTTCCAGATCGACTCCGGCACCGTTCACGCCATCAAGACCGGCACGCTGATTCTGGAGACGCAGCAGTCGAGCGACGTGACATATCGCCTGTACGACTACGACCGTCCCGGCACCGATGGTAAGCTGCGTCCGCTGCACATTGAGCAGAGCCTCGACTGCATCGATTTTGATGCTCAGGCTCCGGTCGACGGTACCGTGACCGCGCCCGAAGTCGACGGCGTGACCGAGCTCGAGTCTAACTCCTGCTACACCGTCGATCGCGTGCGCGTCGACGGCAGCAAGACCCTCGACCAGCGCTGGCCCTTCATGTGTCTGTCGGTCATCGACGGCGAAGGCACCGTCTGCGGCGACCCCGTCCACAAGGGAAGCCACCTGCTGGCCCCGAGCACCGTCGGCTCCATCGACCTCGAAGGCAAGATGGAACTGATCATCAGCCACCTGTAGGCCACCGGTCCCCAAGTGCTCGCCGGGATGGGGCGCGGGGTTTGGTCGCCTGCTCGGATAGTCTTGCTCGCACGGAGAGCACATTAAGTGCTCTCCGGCTCGTGCGGAACTCGCGATCGACCAAACCCCGCGTCCCATCCCGGCGAGCCTCTGGCTAGTAACGACAATCAAAACGCAACAAGGGGCTCCCCCGCTCATCAAACGGGAGAGCCCCTCACCATACATAACGAATCAAGGTGCCTATAGGTAGACCTTTTCGAGAAACGATAATGTGTCCTGAAGACGCGCTCTCTCTTTACGATCGGTCTGCCGATTTACATAAGAAGAAAAGTCCGCAAAGAAGTCTCCGGCATCAGCCCTCATTTGCTCTATTAGCTCCAAGCGAGCCGAAGGCGGCAACAAACCCGCAAGTCGAACAATATCCGAGCGATGCTTTCGTCGATCTTTATCGTTGCAATGGCGCCCTTCTTCATAGCTCCTATTGATATCAATGTGTGCACGCATCTTGAGGGGAATGATATGGAGCGCATCGAGCAACGTAATGCCCTCTACGTTCGTTGCGTTGTCGCGAATAAATTCGTAGTAGCCATCGTCGAGAATAATTGCCGAAAGACTTGATACGGCCTCGTCAAAGGAAAGAGGTGCCACTTCGCTCGTTTCATCTTCGAGCACAAAATCAGGATGTCGGGCAAATAGCTCAATTTGGCCGGGATAGTCTAGGACTTGCCTTGATCCTTCGGGCAAACAGAACCGATAGTAAGTGCACCTTCCATCGCCGACCTTTCCAGTCTCATATCCGGCAGCTTTGATAAATGCCCACAATGCAGTGGCGAATTCAACGCCTTTCCCATCAACAATTACGACGACATCCAAGTCTTCAGTAGCTCTAAACGAATCGCCCTCATTGTCAAATAGAACGCTGCAGGCCCCTCCACCAATAAGGACGTAACCGCCTTTACAGCCGCTCATGGCATCGGCAAATCGCTCTATTCCCCTCACTTTTGACATATCGTCCTCCTGAGCTGTTCGACCGCGTCGAGCAGACGATCTTCTTTGTAATCTGCTTTTGCGCAAGCAACGTATAAGGAAAACGGGTCGACACACTGCAAACCCGTCGCGTCAAAACTAATATCGGACGGCGCGTCCACGGGATACGACCAGACCTCAATCACAACTGCCGCCGGTTCGTACCACTGAGCCTCCAGCCATCTGTCGCCCATATGCTCTTTCAAGGCCTCTAGCTGATATTTTTCGAGAGCAATGGTTGGAGCAGAGTCTTCATGGGCAAGGTCGGACATATAGCTAAGGGCAGACACACCGGAAAGCAGCGCATCAACGGCCCGCAATTCTACCCTGTTGATTGTCCCCTTAAGCCGAATGCGTTCTATAACTGGCGTGCGAAGATAGTCCTCAAACCCATCCAGCAACGTCTCGGTCGACAGCCCGGCGTCGCACAATATACGCTTTTTGCCGTCACGCATAATCAGCCCAGGAGCTATAGCAGCGATTTCCGAAAGATAGCCGCTGACGCTTGCCGCGCTTTTGCCACACAAATGCGCTAGGTCGCCGGCGGAGCAGTCAACCCATCGTCCCGCAATGAGATTTAGAACGATTCGTTGAGATTGGGGCGAAAGCGGGGCAGCAAGAGAAGCACCCAGCACCTCATCGGAAATAACGGCTCCGATAAACGGCAGAAACGCATTTCGCTCATCTCGGATATATGCAAGCCCCTCCGAAGAAAGCGCGCGCATAAAACCTAAATCCATAGCATCCCAGCAAATTGCCACCGGACGAGCATCTATCTTGCGCACTGCATTGACGAGATTTCGCGCCGAAATGACACTGGGCGGTTCTTTTGGTTCCGCAACAATAAAACGGCCTTGCTCAGACATGCCGAGTCGTGCCAAGCGAAGCGAAAACCGCTCAAGATACATGCGAGGAATCTGCATCTCAACTGGCTCTGAGTCGATGGCGAGCTCTAAAGAGAAGAGTCTTTTAGGGGGACAATTTAGCAGCATGTCCACTCACCGTTTTCATTTCAGTTAAATTTTAGTATCTATCTGAAATTATACTGAATCGTATAAAATCATCAATCATCAAAGCCAAGCGCACCATTCAAAACGCAACAAGGGGCTCCCCCGTTCTTTAACGGGGGGAGCCCCTTGCCATGTCTAAGTATTCAACCCACCCGGCTCTCCAGATCAAAAAGCGGACGAGCAGAGCGACGCTCGCAAGCAACGTTATCTAAGAGCCCGGGCGGGCGTATGGGGCAACATCGATCGCGAGTTCCGCAATCAGAACCACCCTTAAAAAGGGTGGTTTGCTCTTAGGGTATAACCCACGGGCC
>CAUFRY010000031.1 GCA_959028445.1 uncultured Collinsella sp.
TATCGGCGGTGCTGTTTCGCGATATTCAACAGTGCTCAAGCGAGCAAATACTCAAAATACTGCTAATAGGGGTGACGACGATGGTGCAGGGGCGACCCGCGATGCTCTCATCAATACGTCGGATACTTGGGAAATCAGGTCTAGATGCATGTATGATGATGCTGTGTGGCTATTCAATTAATCCGCGTTCCGAATGGGTGCAGGGTATAGCTGCGACATCGTATGCTTTTGACCCGGCGCGATACTCAGATATTTCTGAGGCGGTTGACGAAGTTTATACGCACTATGCCGCGCAAGGCGTTTCGGAAGTTTGCACATCTACGTTACGGGCTTAGGTTTCTTCAAGCGAGCAGGCCGGTTGCGTTATTTCGAGCGATTTTTCTAGTCTAGACGACAAAAGGCAAAGGATTTGATGGGTGTAAAACGCGGACGTTTGTGGGCGGATGCTCAAATCTATTGTGGCAATCGGGCGGTTGAAAAAGATATTTCAACCGCCCGATTGCCAGGTTCGTCGGAGGAGATGTCCGATTCCGACTCTCTTGTAGGAAGAGCTTGAGATCGTATTGGCCCAAGGCAATCTTAAAGCAGTCTCATTGGCAAATCTTCGCTCCTGTTGTGTTGAGGTGTAAGGTATCAGTGATTGATGTTTTGTGGCGGGTAGATTGGGGCCTTCCTTGATTCGATGCGTTCTCTCGAGGTTCATCAGAGCAAAAGGGGCTTTCGTCTTCATTGCTATCACGGTGATTGGAACCGCTCTCTCCTATGCCATGCCATACGTGAACGGGAAATTCTTAGATTTTCTTCTCGGTAACCGCAGCGAAAGAGACGCCGTACTCTTCGCGCTCCTGGTTGCGTCAATAGGAGTTTTCTCCACCCTCTTTACTTATTTTGCAGGAACACTTTCCATTCGCATAACCACGAGACTTTCCTTTGATCTTCTCAGGGAGGCCGTCTTGCGTTTTGAAAGAGACGATTACTTGGTGAGTCGGACCATCGATCCAGCCTATACAACGCAACGGATTATTTCCGACTCCAGCGTGGTCTCATCCTTCGTTTTGGCGAATTTTATCAGTGCGCCGCTGTCCATTGTAGCCATTCCCATCGTATTGCTTATCATATGGTCAATTGATTCAACTCTCGCGGTGTTTTCCATCATTCTCCTCATCGTGTATTTCTGTGTAATTACTGGGTTGAGGAAACTTTTGTATAGGGTCACGTATGAGAAGAAAGAGGCGGACAGCGCCTTTTACGCCGCAATTGGATCGCAGCTTAATCAGATTCTCAACATTCAACTGACATCTTCGTACGGCAAGAGCGAACAAGCGCTCGACGCTGGGTTTAAGAGCTATTTTCCCAAAGTTTTGCGCTCCGGAAAGCTATCATATTCTCTGACATCGCTCGATGGTCTTTTCGCAGCGTTGTTTCAAGCGGTGATACTTGTTGTTTCCGGAGTACGAATCATTAACGGAACTATGTCAATAGGCGAGTACACTATCATCGGTACATACTTCGCGGTTCTCTTTAAGACTTTGAAAAGTATGATGTCATTGTTCAAATCCTATCAAGATGCCAAAGCATCATGGGATAGGACGGCTATCGCGACGAGAGAAAAGGAGAGATCGGGGTGGAATCGGACCGATTTAGCTAAACTCGATGAAATAAATGACATTTCGGTATCTGATTTGGAATTCTCGGTTGCCCTTCCAGACGGATCTG
The DNA here is from genome assembly GCA_959028445.1 of uncultured Collinsella sp. Taxonomy (GTDB): domain Bacteria; phylum Actinomycetota; class Coriobacteriia; order Coriobacteriales; family Coriobacteriaceae; genus Collinsella. The sequence continues at coordinate 1,717 of CAUFRY010000031.1, forward strand.
TCCGAGAGGTCCTCGGCGGGTTTTCTTTCAAGTTTTCCGGTCCTGGTACATATTGCATAGTTGGGGAAAACGGAAGAGGCAAGACGTCACTTCTTTACTTGATGCTCGGGCTATACTCATCGAAAGGCAAAGTAAAATACAACGGTGTGCCAATCGAAGAATGCGACTTGGATTACATACGTGCGAGAGAGATATCGTGCTGCCCGCAGTCGTGCTTCGCGCCGGACGAAACGGTGAAAGAGCTGTTAGAGTATTTCGACACGCCCTTTTCTTCCTATCACCGGGGTGTAGATGGCCTACTTTCGCTGGAAAACAGCGTGAAGGAGTTGCTCGGGAAACGTTGCTCCGCGCTTTCGGGCGGTGAGCTGCGCCGAGTGTACTTATGGTCGGCGATTTCACGCAAGTCGTCAGTTTTGGTACTCGACGAGCCCACGACTGGGTTAGACGCTGTAAGCCGCGCCGAGCTTGCGGCCTATGTTAAGCGCAACAAGCAAAGCCAGCTGATCATCGTTGTCTCTCACGATGACGAGATGGTCGGCGCGGTAGAAGGGGTAGTGGATTTAGACAGCATGTACCAGGGTAAATGATGACAAGTGTAGTGCTACCCAACTGGCAGAGATAACAAAAAGGCGATGCAGATGCACGTAGCATTCAGGCGGTTCGGACTCGGTGCCTTCACGCCATCGCAACGCTTTCAGATATAGTTCTCGTTCTCTTACTAAAGGAAACTTTAGTCTACGTCATCTTGTCGAGACAGAGGTGAAGCGAAGTGTTGTCGCGACGTATCTTATTCCAGGTGGCTCAGTATCAGCGTGAGAATCGCACCAAAGTGTACTTACGATTCTCGTGTCCCACGGACAACATGAGCTGAGCATTGAGGTTCCACCCTTTGCTGCAACTACACGGGGTTGGACGGCAATGAATATGCCGGGCCGCATACCACGCGCAACGGGGGTCCATGTCCCAGTATGTTGCCTACAGCAGCCTCGATGTCCACGCACACATCATCTCTGCCTTCGCGTTCAATCCATTTGCCGGAGAGTGCGAGGGTTGCCAGGCCGTAGAATTCGAGCCGAACAAATGAAATGCGGTATCAGCGCATAGGATTAAACTGACGATTGCTTTGCACTGAGAATACGCTTGGAAAGCCGCTATGGGTGGCGGCCCGGGTTAAATTGAGAGGCCCGTCCAATCACTTTCATGTGACGAACGGTCGGGCCTCTTATTCCACTTGCCAATGCTCGGCTCATATTGGAAGAAAGCTACGCTAATGTTTGCGTGATACTCCTATTTTTTCCGAAGAAAGAGTCGGATAATGAAGAATAACAATAAAAAAGGTGCCAGATATAACGCAAGTATAAAGGCTAATCCAACGAGACCTTGCAATAATGGCATAACTCCTCCCAGACACGAGATTTTGGTATTTGTTCCCATCTTATTCTGAATTGGACCAAATAGTTCCTAGCCACAAAACTACTCGTCAACTGGATCGCACCAATCTGCTGGCAAAACACAGCTTGATTCTTTATCGACATAGCACCAATCCGCAACAGGGCACTCGGCGATGTCGTAAAAATTGCATATATCAACTCCAAGACAACAAGGCTCAACGGGAGGATGTTCATTTGAACCAACAGGATGGATATGCTTCATAACAGCTCCTCACCTTAATCCAATTAGAGACTACGTTTGATCAATGCCACAGTGATCTACAACGCAGATGCTGCCGCCATCCATGTCATAGTCGCAGTAATCGTATGCACCACAGCCATCTGCTTTATCATAAACAGTACAGATGTCAGTAATGCCCAAGAGGCAGTCAAAAGACATCGGCTTCACGCCTGCCTCGTCGCCACTTCCTGGATTAATCGGATGAATATGCTTCACGACTACCTCCCTTTGAGTGCAGAAAAACCTCAATATTGTGTATAACAAACCAAGATGTCTAGTTCACCATATTTCTAGAATGGTTTCGGCGAACGTAGCAATAAGCTTCGCAGACGGTAATCAGAAGAACGAACACCTCCACAATGGTGACAGCAATGCGCTGAACCGCTTATTCCGATACAGTAGCTTCTCGTTGATTTTTCTCCTGCGAAGATGAGTGGCGGGAAATAAGGTCAAAAGCCATCTCGTAGCACATCTTTCTATATTCACATGATGCAGGGTGTAGACTCTTGGGCAAGTAGCCGTGCTCGTCTGCAGCCTCCCAGCTACAGCCCCCACCACAGAAAGACCGAGCCCAACAGTCCGTACAGTCAATTCTTTTTTCGACACCCTGACTCCAGTTTTCAATATACCTAGTTTCGTCAATTCCGGTGACGATGTTGCCCATTTTGAATCGCATCATCCCGACAAACCTGTGACAGGGGTATACGTCCCCTTCGGGAGTCACGGAAATAAAACGCCTGCCAGCCCCGCATCCGACAAAGGCGATCCTGTTGCTCATAATCAAATCAACTGCAGTTTTCAATGTTCTAAACAAGGGCTTTTCCCCTTGATCAATCTGTTTGAGATATTGATCCGCCAAATCTATTAGGCCCGCCCTGATTTTGTTTAATGAGTGTTCGTCGAGTTTGATATTCTCATCGAATGAGCTCACGGGCGAGAAGTAAATCCTTCTGAAGCCCATCTCTTTAAACTGAAGATAGTCTTCAACAAGGTTACAGTTATTATTTGTTAAGGTCGCTCTTGCGCCGAAGGGGAACGACTCGGAAAAACGACGAACGTTTTTGTCGATATCGGAGAAAGAGCCGCCTCCCGTCTTATACGGGCGCGATGCATCGTGCTTGCATCCTGTACCATCGAGACTAATCAGAACAGAAAACCCGTGCTCCTTGAAAGAATTCACAGCAGTGTCATTCAAAAGCGTTCCGTTGGTCGTAATAGAATAGGTAAAGTTTCTATTGGGGTATATTCTTTTTGAATAGTCGACCGTTTTCCATATCAGCGGCTCGTTAATCATGGGTTCCCCACCAAAAAAGACGATCGCAAGCGTTTCGTTTTCCGATGAACTTGCGACGAGGTAGTCGACCGCCTTGAAGGCTATCTCGTCTGTCATCAGCAGAGGAGACGTTCCATAATCTCCTTTACCGGCAAAACAGTAACTACAACCAAGGTTGCATGCATGTGAAACGTGGAGTTCGATGGATCTAAGTTTTCGAGGCGTGTCTTTTGTTAAGAAAGTCCGCTCAGACAATCGTTGATACTCATCAATGTCGTCTTCAAGTTCTGCTATGGTCGTTTGGTCGTAGCCTTTCGCAGCAAGTGACTTTGTTAGCAACTTCGAGTTGACCGTTCTTCCCGATGCTTCAAATATGCGAAGCGCATCTTCTGATGCTTGGTCAACCTGAAAGCAATTGCGAGTGACCTCATCGAAGCAGTAACGACGATCACTTACTGAGAAAAAATGCATACGTTCCTCAATTTCATGCTGGACTGGCACTAACCTTGTTTATTGTTGCGCAGCTATAAAAAACCACCAGCGGGGATTCGGTGTGCGGCCCAATCGGACTCCCAAAAGGTTCTATTTGAGACTGGCAAGCTTTGTGTTGTTGGCACTTCGACAGCGCTCTTTATTCCAACATGGAGCCTCGCAGTTTGAGTCGACTTGCCTCTGGAAGGTCCGATCTTAACTTGATTTAGGATGAAAACAGATTACAGGCGCGCTCCTCTAGAAAGAAAGGAAACCAATCGCCGCCTTTCACCAGGAAAGTTTTTATAGCCCACCTCGAGCAAAATGAAAGATGCGAGAGCGATTGGGGAACAACGCGAATCTCCCCTTTTGGGTGGGAGCGAGCCTTCAGCCACCGGCGAACGACTCGCCCTGGTCAGAATCTGGAAGTGGTGCCGGGCCGCTTGGGCCTCCCCGGTGACTTCGTGGGGCTTACCTGCCTGACGTCGAGGAGTACATCCGCAAGATTCGTTCCCTATGCCGTTTGCTCTCACGCCCGCCTTAGTTCCAAGTCGGGCGAGCCGCCGCGCTCATGCGACCCGTGGCGGCGACACGTCGACGCCGCGCTCGCTGAGCACATCTTCGGTCGCGGGCGAGCACGAGGTCGCGCCGGCGCATCCGCTGGGACTGCTGTGCGTGCAAAACGGCTACGTGGTGAGCGTCCCGCGCTGGATTCAGCCGAGTGAGGAAGGCGTTGAGATCGGCGCGCTGGCAACGGGGGAGGGCGGCATCACCGACGACGTCTCGGCCCGCCATGCCCATATCTGGTGCGACGAGTCTGGCGCATGGTTTGTCGAGGACCTGTCGTCCACTAACGGCACCGTGGTGGTAAACGGGGCCACGAGTGTGTGTATTCAAGTAGAGCCCGGCCGCTCCGCCCAGCTCAACCCCGGCGACGAGCTCAAACTCGGCGAATCCACCACCTACGCCATCCTGCTCGGCGCCCTCTAGCCGGCAGTTAGGGACGTTCCTTTCCTGCCGGTACTTGGGGACACTCCTTGGCGCGTCAGAGCCAGTCGTCCGGGGATGGAGGGACCATTCTGGCCTTTGGCGGTCACCCGAGGTAAACCTTTACCGCCCGCCTATATTTGTCGAAATTACACTTAACGGCGGGGTACAATAAACCCGCATGCGGATTTCCGTTGCGGGCGCTTCCCATCGCCGGGGCGTGCCCGGGAGCATCCGGCATGCGGCCTTTGCGGCGCTCGGTCATGTGCAAGACGGGTAGCTGGGCCTGTGGAGCGCGTACAGCCGCCCCTCGCCCTGGCATGCCTTCTCTCCACGCCATGTACCTGCTGCTGAGCCTGCCTGCCAGATGATTGGAAGCAACAGCGTAAATCCCATCACGCCAACATCCCGGCGATCGCCGGGGCCTGTATACCTATATGAGAGGAGAGGGGTATATGGCGCGTAAGTTTAAGTCTATGGACGGCAACGAGGCGGCCGCATATGTTTCGTATGCGTACACCGAGGTAGCGGGAATCTATCCCATTACGCCGTCCAGCCCGATGGCCGACCATGTCGACCAGTGGGCGGCCCAGGGTCGCAAGAACATCTTCGGCACCCCGGTCAAGGTCGTCGAGATGGAGTCCGAGGCAGGTGCAGCCGGTACCGTTCACGGTTCGCTGGGCGCCGGTGCTCTGACCACCACCTACACGGCTTCCCAGGGCCTGCTCCTGATGATCCCGAACATGTACAAGATCGCGGGCGAGCAGCTCCCGGGCGTCTTCCACGTCTCCGCGCGTTGCGTCGCTTCGCACGCCCTGAACATCTTTGGTGATCACTCCGACGTCATGGCCTGCCGCCAGACCGGTTTCGCCATGCTCGCCGAGGGCAACGTCCAGGAGGTCATGGACCTCTCGCCGGTGGCTCACCTTGCCGCCATCGAGGGCAAGACCCCGTTCCTTAACTTCTTCGACGGCTTCCGCACCAGCCACGAGATCCAGAAGGTCGCCATGTGGGACTACAAGGATCTGGCCGAGATGTGCGACATGGACGCCGTCCAGGCTTTCCGCGATCACGCGCTCAACCCTGAGCACCCGCATACCCGCGGTAGCCACGAGAACGGCGACATCTTCTTCCAGAACCGCGAGGCCTGCAACAAGGTCTACGACGAGCTTCCCGCCGTCGTCGAGGGCTACATGAAGAAGATCAACGAGAAGCTCGGCACCGATTACGGCCTGTTCAACTACTACGGCGCTCCCGATGCCGACCGCGTCGTCGTGTGCATGGGCTCCTTCTGCGACGTGCTCGAGGAAGTCATCGACTACCTCAACGCTCACGGCGAGAAGGTCGGCCTGGTCAAGGTTCGCCTGTTCCGTCCGTTCTCCATCAAGCACTTTGTCGACGTTCTCCCCGAGACCGTCCAGAAGATCGCCGTCATGGACCGTACCAAGGAGCCGGGTTCCATCGGCGAGCCACTCTACCAGGACGTCGTCTCCGCTCTCTACGAGGCCGGCAAGACGGGCATCAAGGTCGTCGGCGGCCGCTATGGCCTGGGCAGCAAGGACACGCCTCCCGCGTCCGCGTTCGCTGTCTTCGAGGAGCTCAAGAAGGACGAGCCCAAGCGCGAGTTCACCATCGGCATTGTCGATGACGTGACCAACCTGAGCCTGCCCGAGGCCGAGGATACGCCCAACACCGCAGCCCCCGGCACCATCGAGTGCAAGTTCTGGGGTCTGGGTGGCGACGGTACCGTCGGCGCCAACAAGAACTCGATCAAGATCATCGGCGACCATACCGACAAGTACGTCCAGGCCTACTTCCAGTACGACTCCAAGAAGACCGGCGGCGTCACCGTCTCGCACCTGCGCTTTGGCGATTCTCCGATCCGTTCGCCGTACTACGTGACCAAGGCCGACTTTGTCGCTTGCCACAACCCCAGCTACATCGTTAAGGGCTTCAAGATGGTCCGCGACGTCAAGCCGGGCGGCACCTTCCTGGTCAACTGCCAGTGGAGCGACGAGGAGTTCGCCGAGCACATGCCCGCCGTGGCCAAGCGCTACATCGCGAACAACAACGTCAACGTCTACCTGATCGACGCTATCGACCTGGCCGCCAAGGTCGGCATGGGCAAGCGCACCAACACGGTGCTCCAGTCCGCCTTCTTCGCGCTGGCCAAGGTCCTGCCCGCCGAGGACGCCCTGCAGTACATGAAGGACGCGGCTACCAAGTCCTACATGAAGAAGGGCCAGGCCATCGTCGACGCCAACCACAAGGCCATCGATGCCGGCGCTACCGCCTTCCGTAAGTTCGAGGTTCCGGCCGACTGGGCTACCGCCGAGGATGCCGCTCCCGTCGAGCTCTCCGAGGAGACCAAGTCCGCTATCGCCCAGCAGGTCAAGAACCTGCTCGAGCCCATCGATCGCATGGACGGCGACAGCCTGCCCGTTTCCGCCTTTGTCGATTGCGCCGATGGCCAGTTTGAGCTGGGCGCCTCCGCATACGAGAAGCGCGGCGTCGCCGTGGTCGTTCCCCACTGGGACGAGACCAAGTGCATCCAGTGCAACCAGTGCGCCTACGTGTGCCCGCATGCCACCATCCGTCCGTTCGCGATGACCGAGGACGAGGCTGCCGCCGCGCCCGAGGCTACCCGCACGCTCGACGCCATGGGCCCCAAGGCCAAGGGCATGAAGTTCACCATGGCTGTGTCCCCGCTCGACTGCATGGGCTGCACCAACTGCGTCAAGGTTTGCCCCAAGGGCGCCCTCGAGATGGTTCCCACCGAGCAGGAGATGGACCAGCAGCCCGTTTGGGACTACATGGTCGAGAACGTCTCCGAGAAGAAGGAGCTCATCGCGGCCAACGTCAAGGGCAGCCAGTTTAAGCAGCCCTACCTGGAGTTCTCCGGCTCCTGCGCCGGCTGCGCCGAGACCGCCTATGCACGTCTGGTGACCCAGGTCGCCGGCGACCGGATGTTCATTTCCAACGCCACCGGCTGCTCCTCCATTTGGGGCAACCCCGCTGCCACCGCTCCTTACTGCAAGGACAAGGACGGTCACGGCCCGGCGTGGAACAACTCCCTGTTCGAGGACAATGCCGAGCACGGTCTGGGCATGGCCGTCGGTTACGAGGCCGTCCAGCACAAGCTGATCGCCGCTACCCAGGACATCATCGCTGCCGATGGTCCGTCCGATGAGCTCAAGGCTGCCGGCCAGGCTTGGATCGACTCCGTCAACGACGCCGAGGCTTCCAAGACCGCTGCCGCTGCCTACGTTGCCGAGCTCGAGAAGTGCGGCTGCGACGCTTCCAAGGCAATCCTCGCCGACAAGGCTTACCTCACCAAGAAGTCCTTCTGGATCTTCGGCGGCGACGGTTGGGCCTACGACATCGGCTTCGGTGGCCTGGACCACGTCCTGGCTTCCGGCCACAACGTCAACGTCTTCGTCTTCGACACCGAGGTTTACTCCAACACCGGCGGTCAGGCCTCCAAGGCCTCGAACCTGGGCCAGGTCGCTCAGTTCGCTGCTGCCGGTAAGGTGACCAAGAAGAAGTCTCTGGCCGAGATCGCCATGAGCTACGGCTACGTCTACGTGGCACAGGTCGCCATGGGCGCCAACCCGGCTCAGACCCTCAAGGCCATCCACGAGGCCGAGGCCTACGACGGCCCGTCCCTCATCATCGGCTACAGCCCCTGCGAGATGCACTCCATCAAGAAGGGCGGCATGCAGAACTGCCAGGCCGAGATGAAGAAGGCTGTCGAGTGCGGTTACTGGAACCTCTTCCGCTTCAACCCCGAGGCTGCTGCCGGCAAGAAGTTCTCGCTCGATTCCAAGGAGCCCGCGGGCGGTTATCAGGAGTTCCTGATGAACGAGGCCCGTTACGCTTCGCTGACGCGTTCCTTCCCCGAGCGCGCCGAGGAGCTCTTCAAGGAGAATGAGCAGGCCGCTATGGACCGTTATCAGCACCTGCTGAAGCTCAAGACGGTGTACAACGAGGCCTAGGTCTCCCACCGCAGGATCTGAGGGCTGACCTTCGCGGACGTCCTCGGACATGAAAGAACCCCCGCTGCGCACTACGTGCGGCGGGGGTTCTTTCGTCCTGCGGAGTGTCCGCGAAGGTCAGCCCTCAGATCCTGCTACGACTATGTCCTCGGATTGTGTGGGCGGATGACGGATGTGGTTGGTCGGGTATTCCGTCCCCTTCGCTGTTTCGTGGCTTTGCCGCGAAACCTCGCGCCACTTTGGGGATGGATGGGGGACTTGGCTGTTGTCGCCTTTTCGGAGCCCTTCTTTATTCCTTATGCTGGATGAAAAGCCCCTTGTTTTTGCAGGGGTGCATACTCGACTTATAAGTGCATAGAATCTCGTATAGCGCGAGTAAGATATTGCGCTGTCCGTTTTGTGTTTAGCAGAGATGTAGTTTGCATAATCCGACATAATCCTCGCTGCATTTAAATAAAGTTGCACGTAAATGGCGTAGATATGTCTGAGCTGGTGTTCTGTACGCTGAGCGGATAAAAACGACCGTTCACCGTTCAACTATTTTCAAAATGAATAAAATGAGCGATAAAGAGAATATAAACCTTAATAAACTCGCGTATCGCACGGACGCGGGTTATTAATGGGTTGTAGGCCTTTTACAGAAAGGATTCCAGCAATGTCTAAGCCTCTTGGCAAGCCCGATCGTATTGTCGTCGCCCTTGGCGGCAACGCCCTCGGCAACAACCCCGTCGAGCAGATCGAGGCCGTGAGCAACACCGCCCACGCTCTCCTTGGTCTCATCGAGCAGGGCAACGAGATCATCATCACCCATGGCAACGGCCCGCAGGTCGGCATGATCCAGAACGCCTTCGCCGCTGCCCACGATGCCATCGGTACCCCCGAGATGCCGCTGCCCGAGTGCGGCGCCATGTCCCAGGGCTACATTGGTTATCACCTGCAGCAGGGCATCGGCCGCGAGATGCACAAGCGCTATAAGCGTTGGCACGCCGCCACCGTCGTCACCCAGATCGAGTGCGACCCCGACGATCCCGCGTTCAAGAACCCGACCAAGCCGATCGGCCCCTTCTACACCGAGGAGCAGGCCAAGGAGTTCATGGCCGAGGATCCCTCCAAGGTCTTCGTCGAGGATTCCGGCCGCGGCTGGCGTCGCGTCGTCGCTTCCCCCGATCCCAAGAAGATCGTCGAGGCTGACTCCATCCTCAACCTGCTCGACAACGAGTTCATCGTCATCGCCTGCGGTGGCGGCGGCATCCCCGTCGTCCGCGACTACGAGAACAAGGGCTGCTACAAGGGCGTTCCCGCCGTCATCGACAAGGACCTGGGCGGCGAGCTGCTGGCCGAGGACTGCGACGCCGACGTCCTGTTCCTGCTGACCGCCGTTGAGCATGTCGCCATCAACTTTGGCAAACCCAACCAGGAGGAGCTCGAGGACATCACCGCCGACGAGGCCGAGCGCCTGGCCGACGAGGGCCAGTTCGGCAAGGGTTCCATGGAGCCCAAGGTTCGCGCTGCCATCAAGTTCGCGCGTTCCCGCAAGGGCCGCACCTGCATCATCGGCGCCCTGGACAAGGCCGCCGAGACCATGGCTGGCCTCTCTGGTACCCGCATTCACGAGTAGTCTCTACTCTGTTGCCTCTCTCGTGGGCGCCAGGCAAAGCGCCCACAAACTAGCCTCTCTTCATGAGCTCCGCAGTCCGCTCCGACTGCGGAGCTTTTGCTATTGAGGTAGCTGTTCATGAAACCCGGCACTTGGGGACGTTCCCTTTCTGCCGGCAGCTTGGGACAGTCCTTAAAGGTAGCTTCTGACAGCTGGGAATGGGCCTATTCGTCCGCCCATGAGCGGCATCCGCAAGGGCTGTCCACAGTGGCTGGTCATTTATGTCTGTCCCCAATGACCACTCATTTAAGTCTGTCCCCAATGACTAGTAGTAGGCCCACATGGCTTCGACTTCGTTGAGGACCTCTACGACGCCCCAGCGACGGGCGCTGCGGCTGGCCGAGTTGGGGTCGTAGACGCCAATCTGGTCGGCATCGTCGATGCCGTAGAGCACGATGTAGTGGCCTACGTTGGTAAACGTACCGGGGCGCACTGCGGCGATGACGGGCGCACCCGAGCGAAGTGCTTGAGTAATCGATTCGCGATCGTTATAGAGCTGTGTTCCGTTGAGCCCCAGCTGCCACGCACCGCCTGTCATAAACGACCACTCGGTGGCACCAGTGGGGGCGTAGTTGCCGGCTTCGGCCAGCGCGCATATATCGACCGGCGTCTTATCGGTATGGCCGGTCTTAAAGATATAGACCATGGTGAGGCAGGTAGGACCGCAAGCGTTTTCGCGAATAGTGCCACCGGCATAGGGCAGCTCCGACCATGCGGGGTCAATTTGGTAGATGTGGGGCATGGTGCCGGCCTCCCATTGCGAGCGTGGGGTCGAGAACGCAAAGGAGTAACCGGGCGCGACGGGAGCTTTAAGCAGCTTGTCCTCGGCAGTGGGCTCAAGACCGGCTGATCCGTGGGAGATACAGGATCCCAAAAACACAAAGACGAGGCAGGCGGCGATGGAGCAAAGCGCAAGGCGTAGGCGGCGGGCCGGAAGCGCGTGGCTTGTGGTGTGCGACGCGGGGTGAGGGGAGGAATTGCCGCGATCGCGTTGAGGTCGCGAAAAGGAACGCTTGACGTAGTAGTCGGTCTTACGGCGATCGTAGCGGCGTGGCTGCGATGTGTCGGTCTGACGTTGGCGTGTGCTCGTACTCACGCGGTCTGACTGCTGCACGGTACGGCTTTGCTGCCGCGAAGAAGCCCCGGGCTGCTCTTGGGGGCGCTGCGGGTTGTCGTTGTCGGAGGTGCTTCTGGGCGTTGGCGTGGTGCGGCCGGCAAGGCGCACGCTTTGTGGCCGTTGGTCGCCGTCATTGTATCCGTATGCCATTCGAATCACCTTGCCTCATGTGTAACTTGTCTATCCTACATAAAAAGATGCACGACACATGGGTATGTGCGCCAAAAGCCTGACAAATGGTATGAACGTTGCCGCGCCGCGCGCCAAGCGTCACGGCAACAGGTCTTCAAAAGCAGACAAGATGAAAGCGTCCAAGACGAATGACGTCTCCCGCCGTTCGTCCCAAAAACGGTGCCGCTCGTTTTGCAGTTCTGCCTTCGGTCGAGCTGCGAGCGGAGCTGCTGCGCCAAGGCCGTATCTTAAAGCCATGGAATAAAAGCGCGCGGCAAAACAGACCGCGCAAGGGGTGACGTCAAGGGGCGTCAAAAAGGAAAGGAGGGGAACAATGGCGGACAAGAATGCAGAAGTTGCAGTCGAGGATAACGGCGGTATGAAGAAAACGCTTTCGCTCTGGAACTTCTTCACCATCGGTTTCGGTGCCATTATCGGTACCGGTTGGGTTCTGCAGGTCGGCGACTGGATGGTCGTGGGCGGCGGTCCCGTTCCCGCTATGATCGCATTCCTCTTGGGTGCAATCTTCCTCGTGCCCGTCGGAGCTGTTTTCGGTGAGCTCACGGCTGCTATCCCCATCTCGGGCGGCATCGTCGAGTATGTCGATCGTAGCTTTGGCCGTACGCTGAGCTACATCACCGGATGGCTTTTGGCTCTGGGCAACGGTATCCTGTGCCCGTGGGAGGCCATCGCCATTTCGACCCTCGTGTCCGAGATGTTCGGCAGCCTGCCTGGTCTTGAGTGGCTGCGCGCCGTCAAGCTCTACACCATCCTGGGCGCCGACGTTTACCTGTTCCCGACGCTGATCGCGCTCGGCTTTGCAGCCTACGTCATCTTCCTCAACTTCCGCGGTGCCAGCTCGGCCGCCAAGCTCCAGGCCTTCCTGACCAAGGCCCTGCTCTGCGGCATGCTGCTCGCCATGGGCGTCTCGCTGTTCACCGGCTCGCCGGACAACGCCATGCCCGTGTTCTCCCAGGTCACCGGCGCTGGCGGCGGCAAGGCCGCTACCGAGGGCGCCAGCCTGTTCGCCGGCATCGTGTCGGTCCTGGTTCTGACTCCGTTCTTCTATGCCGGTTTCGACACCATTCCTCAGCAGGCTGAGGAAGCAGCCGAGGGCCTCAACTGGAACAAGTTCGGCAAGATCATCTCCCTGGCCCTGCTGGCCGCCGGCGGCTTCTACATGGTCTGCATCTACTCGTTCGGCACCATCCTCGACTGGCATGAGTTTGTTAAGAGCCCGGTTCCCGCGCTTGCCTGCCTCAAGGGCATCAACATGCTTCTGTACCTGGCCATGCTCGTCATCGCCACGCTTGGACCCATGGGCCCGATGAACTCCTTCTACGGCGCCACGAGCCGCATCATGCTCGCCATGGGCCGCAAGGGCCAACTGCCCGAGAAGTTCGCCGAGGTCGACCCCAAGTCCGGCGCTCCCAAGCTCGCCTGCGTCGTTCTGGGCGTTATCACCGTCATCGGTCCGTTCCTGGGCAAGAACATGCTCATCCCTCTGACCAACGTGTCGGCTCTCGCCTTCATTTTCTCCTGCGGTATGGTCGCCCTCGCCTGCCTGCGCATGCGCTTCACCGAGCCCGACCTGCCTCGTCCCTACGAGGTGCCCGGCGGCAAGTTTGGCATCGGCCTCGCTATCGCTGCCTGCGCCATCATCATCGGCCTGCTCGTGATTCCGTTCTCTCCCGCCTCCCTCAACATGGTGGAGTGGAGCATCGTGATCGGCTGGTTGGCTATTGGCCTGGCCCTCATGGCTTTCACCAATTCCCGCAAAAAGTAACGCCTAGCCGGGGCGGATCGGGTGCGTGGGGCCCTCTCTCCCGCGCACCGAACCCGGCACCACTTGGGTAGCTTTGTGAGGCCTTAACCCAACACGGCCTCGCCCACTATATGGATCCATAAGGAGGAACCATGTCCACTAAGTATGCAATCGTTGGCGGCAAGCTCATCGACGGTACCGGTGCCGAGCCGGTCGAGAACTCCCTCGTTCTCGTCGACGACAACGGCAAGATCGAGTACGCCGGCACTATGCAGGACCTTCCCGAGGGCGTTGAGGTCATCGACGCCGCCGGCAAGACCGTCCTTCCCGGCCTGATCGACACCCATCTGCACTTCTCGGGCAACCTGACCGACGATGATACCGATTGGGTCATGCAGCCGCTCCTCGAGAAGCAGGCCGTCGCCGTCAAGCAGGCCTACGACTGCCTCACTCACGGCCTCACCACTGTCTGCGAGATCGGCCGCTTTGGTATCCAGATCCGTGACTGCATCGACAAGGGCGTCTTTAAGGGCCCGCGCGTTCTGGCCACCGGCCTCGGCTTCTGCCGCGTTGCCGGCCACGGTGACTCCCACCACTGCACCCAGGAGCTCAACAAGGAATCCCATCCCTGGGGCGACCAGGTCGACGGTCCTTGGGATCTGCGCAAGGCCGTCCGTCGTCGCCTGCGCGAGAACCCCGATGCCATCAAGATCTGGGCTACCGGTGGCGGCATCTGGCGCTGGGACTCCGGTCGCGACCAGCACTATTGCTCCGAGGAGATCCAGGCCGTAGTCGAAGAGGCAAAGATGGTCGGCATCCCCGTGTGGAGCCACTGCTACAACAACCACGCCGCTGCCTACGATTCCGTTCGCTTTGGCTGCGAGCAGCTGATTCACGGCTTCGATATCGATGAGCGCACCATGGACCTCATGGCCGAGCAGGGCACCTTCTTCACCCCGACGATCGCCTTCCTGCCCACCTGGTACGCCACCTATCCGCCCGTCTACGTCCCCGAGCTGCACGACAAGTACGAGGGCACCCTGGTCGAGAAGGAGCTGCAGCGCAACTACGACTGCCTGCGCGAGGCCAAGAAGCGCGGCGTCGTCATGACGATCGGCTCCGACTCCTTCTCCTTCGTCACCCCGTACGGCACCTGCTCCATCGAGGAGATGTACGAGTTCGTCGACAAGATCGGCTTCACCCCGGTCGAGACCATCACCTGCGCCACCCTCAACGGTGCCAAGATGTGCCACATCGAGGACGAGACCGGTTCCATCGAGGCCGGCAAGTGCGCCGACCTGCTGGTCGTCAACGGTGACGTCGCCGCCGACATCCACGTGCTCAACACCGACAACATGGACGTCATCATGAAGGACGGCTGGATCGTCGAGGCGGGCACCTTTGGCGAGGCCAACAAATACAGCGCCTAAACTACCGTTCATCGACGACTGGATGTAAAACACAGTATTTGATTGCATAATGCAATGGAGAGGGTCGCTTGCGGCCCTCTTTATTGCTATGGGTGCGATAGATAAAAGGGGATGACGGTGGATTTAAACAGGCTGATTCTGGGCAAGAGCTACAACTCTACCAAGGTCTTTCGTACGGCCCAGCATGTGGTCCAGGCCATCCTGCTCGGTGTTGTCGTTCCGGCGCTTATCCTGCTGCTTATCTGGGATTTAACCGATAACCCCAATCCCGTTCCGGGCGTTGTCGTTATTGCCGGCATGGTCATGCTGTGCTTCTTTTTCTCGTATGTCTTTGTGGTCCCCGACGACCTCACATCGAGTGCAACCGACCGTACGCTCGCCATCGCATCAAAAATATTCGCCTACACGTCGCGCGGCCTTACGCCCGAAGCGGCCTTGGGCGCCTCTAAAATCATCCTGTCCGAGACCATCGCCTCTGCCATCTGCTTTACCGATGGCAAACAGGTGTTGGCAAGCTGGGGCGAGGACTCGGCAAAGTGCCCTGCCGGCACCCCGGTCGTGCTCAAGACCACGCTCAGTGTGATTGAGACGGGCGAGCAGAGTGTGTTTTCGCGTGACACCTCCAATGAGACGGGCGGTTATTTTCCCCGTCTGCGCGCCGGCATTGTCGCGCCGCTTACCGTGCGCGGGCATTGCGTGGGCACACTCGAGCTGTACTATCCCCGCCTGAGCAGCATCGATATGCGCCAGACGGCGTTGGCCTCGGGCTTTGCCGATCTCATTTCCACGCAGCTCGCCAGCTTTGAGCTCGAGCGCCAGGACGAGCTTACGGCCCGCGTGGAGCTGCGTGCCTTGCAATCACAGGTCGATCCTCATTTTCTATTCAATACCATTAGCACGATCGTGTCGCTCGTTCGAACCGAGCCCGACAAGGCGCGATCGCTGTTGATCGACTTTTCCAACTACTATCGTCAGACGCTTTCTGATTCCGATACGCTCACCACGCTCGAGCACGAGGTGGAACAGGGCACTCGTTATATCAATCTTATGCAGGCCCGGTATGGCGACGGCCGTCTGCGCGTTTCGGTCGACATCGACTTTGAGGTGCGCGACAGCCTGGTACCGCCGTTTATCTTGCAGCCGCTGCTCGAAAACTGCATCAAGCATGCGCAGCGCGAGACCGAGCCGCTTTCTATTCGTGTTAGGGCTTTTGAGACCGATGACGGCTTGGAGATCATCGTCGAAGATGACGGCATCGGTATGAGCGAAGAAGTCTGCGCGCATCTGTTTGAGCAGCATCGCCGAGAGGAGCCCGAGAGCATTACCGCCGACGGCTCCATCAAGCGAGGTTGCGGCCTGGCGCTCTTCAACGTGCTTCAGCGCATCCATTTCTTTTACGGAGAAGATTCTGGCATGCGCGTGAAGTCCCAGGAGGGCGTGGGAACGCAGGTCATCGTTGAGTTGAACGGCGAGCCGCATGAGCCAGCGCCGCTAACGGTGTAGCACGCGGTTGGATTGAGAGAAAAAGAGGGGAAGCGCATATGTCCGAAGGCTGGAACATCCTGGTGGTTGATGACGAGCCTCCCATTAGGGCTGAGCTACGCTATCTGTTGGAAAAGGATACGCGTGTAGGTCAGATTGCCGAGGCGGGCAATGTCACCGAAGCCGTGGAGTCGATTCTGTCGAACAAGCCCGACGTGCTGTTTTTAGACATTACCATGCCCGGTCGCTCGGGAATTGAGCTTGCCGAGACGCTGCAGAACCTAAAGACGCCGCCGGTCGTGGTGTTTGTGACGGCATTTGCCGAGTATGCGGCCGATGCCTATAACCTCGATGCGGTCGATTACATCGTCAAACCGGTCGAGGATGCCCGCCTGTCAAAGGCGCTCGACAAGATCGAGACTGCCCTGGGCGCTCGCCGTGTCGTCCATGCTCCGCGCCAGCCTTTGCGCCTGACGGTGGATCGCGGGGGAAAAAAGGTGTTCATTCCCGTGGCGGATGTCTGCTACTTTGAGGCGCGCGCCGATTTTTGCAACGCCGTCTGCGCCGAGGGGACGTATCTGATCAATGAGTCGATTTCCTCGCTCGAGCGTCGCCTGGCCTCCGAGGGCTTTATCCGCGTCCATCGCAGCTATCTGGTTAATTTGGAAGACGTACATAATGTCGAGATCGGCTCCACGGGCCTGATGGAGCTCAGGCTCGATCGCGTAACCTCGACGGTGCCCGTGTCCCGCCGTCGCGCTGCCGAGGTCAAATCGCACTTGGGGCTTGCGTAAGGGTCGGTGTGCCATCGTTTGCCGTTACAGGTTTGGCATGACTGTGCGGTGGGCATAATGGATTGCATCGAATGAAATCGAAAGGATTATTATGCCCGCGCTCATTACGCATCATCTGTTTGGCGAGGAAAGCATCGACCGTCTTCCGCGAGGCGTTATCACGTCCGACGAGGAGCGCATCGCCTTTATCCTGGGAAACCAAGGTCCCGACCCGTTCTTCTTTCACATGCTCACGCCGCGCATTTCCGACTGCATGTCGCTTGCTCAGGTCATGCACCGCTCGCGCATGTCGCGCCAGTTCTCGTGCCTGCGCGACGGCGTGTCACACCTGCAGCCGCGCGATGCCAATCTGGGTCGCGCCTTTGCGCTGGGCCTGCTGTCGCACTATGTGCTCGATCGCAATGCCCATCCCTTTGTCTACGAGCAGCAGTTTGGCATTGTCGAGTCCGATCCCGAGCTCGAGGCTTCGGGCAGTCAAGTTCATGCCGTGCTCGAAAGCGACCTGGACGTGCTGATGCTGCAGCTCAAGCGCGATGGGGCAACGGTCGAGGATTATCCGCCGGCGGGCGAGATCGTCACTACCGACCGCATCAATCGCGTTGCCGGCGTGCTGATGAGCTATGTTGCCGGACGCGTGTACGGCATCGATATCCCGGTGGGGGAGTACGGCGGCGCCGTAGACGACATGCAGCTGCTCTACCGCACTATCGAGCCGGCCGGTTCGGCCAAGACGCGCGCGATTGCCCTGCTCGAGGGCTTGGTGCACGATTATTCGCTGCTCGACGGCCTTGCGCACCGCGTGACGACCGAGCTGCCCGAGCGTACCGGCAACCTGGGCCACTTGGCATGGAAAAGCCCCTTTACCGATGAAATCTCGACCGAGAGCTTCCCCGAGGTCTTTGACCGCGCACTGCTCGATTACGAGCTCACCGTCGCCCGCTTTATCGAGACCGGCGATATGGAAGCCGTGACCAACCACGTCAATTACAGCGGTCGCGTGCTCGGCGCCGACGAAGAGTTCGACCGCGAGGAGTAGGGCTCGTGCGTGCCCCTTTGCCGAATCCTTACCGGCGCCTCTGGGCAATTGGGGTACGATGAACTAACTGCATATCGGGCGAATACGAAGGGGCCCTGTCCATGAAATACACCAAGCTCGAGCGTAACTGGGTTATGTACGATGTGGGCAACTCGGCCCTCGTGCTGCTCAATACCTCGGTGGCGCCCATCTACTTTAACGCCATCAATACCGGTGCTTCCTCGGCAGACCTGGTGGTCGCTTGGGGCAACGCGCAGACGATTGCCTCGCTGGTCATTGCCATGCTCATGCCCATTCTGGGCGCGCTTGCCGATTACGCCGGCAACAAGATCAAGTTCTTCTTGGGCTTCTTCCTCACGGGCCTGGTTCTTTGCCTGGCGCAGGCTATCCCCATGTCCGCCATGGCATTTTTGACCGTGTACGTGCTGTGCACCATCGGCCTTAACTCTTCTATGACGTTCTACGACGCTATGCTGCCCGACATTACCACCGACGAGCGCATGGATGCCGTGTCCAGCTCGGGCTATGCCTGGGGCTACATCGGTTCCACCGTGCCGTTCATCATCTGCCTGGCGCTTATCATGGGTGGCCCCGCTCTTGGCGTCCCCACCATGCTGGCAACGCGTCTGTCGTTTGTCATCACCGGTGCCTGGTGGCTCATCTTTACCCTGCCGCTCATTCGCACCTATAAGCAAAAGTACGGTCGCGAGCGCGGTCCCGAGGACACCATCGGCCACATCGTGGGCGGCGTGTTCTCCGAGGTCGGACACACCATGCGCGAGATCGCCCACAACAAGACCGTGCTGGTCTACATGATCGCGTTCTTCTTCTACATCGATGGTGTCCATACGGTCATCTCCATGGCAACCAGCTACGGCTCGGCTTTGGGCATCGATTCGACCCAGCTGGTGCTGGCGCTGCTCGTTACGCAGTTCGTCGCTTTCCCGTCCGCCATCATCTACGGCAAGCTCGCCGGTCGCGTGGGCACGCTCAACATGATCATGGTGGCCGTCGCCGCCTACATGGGCATCGTGCTCTTTGCCGCGTTTTTCCTCAAGACCGCCTTTGAGTTTTGGGTGCTCGCTATTTTGGTTGGCCTGTTCCAAGGCGGCGTGCAGGCGCTGAGCCGCAGCTATTTTGGCCGCATCATCCCCAAGGAAAAGTCCAACGAGTACTACGGCTTCTTTGATATCTTTGGCCGCTACGCAAGCGTGATGGGCACCTTCCTGGTGTCGGTTGTCACCTCGCTGACCGGCAACCCGTCGTTGGGCGTCCTTTCTATTGGTGTTCTGCTGGTTGTTGGCTTTGTGCTGCTGGTCCGTCTGTCCCGCATGGCTCAGGCGGCGGCGTAAGGCAACCGGGCTCAGTACTGCAATTGTGCCTATCTGCAGTACTCTTTTGGAAGTAGCCGCATAAATCATTCTGACTTCCGAACAATGTTTAGCCCAAGTGGGTATGATGGAAACAGCTAGGTCGCGGGGCGTCGCCTGTGTTTGGCGGCGCCCCGTTTTTGTGTTGCAAGGAGGGCAAAGGTATGAACGCCACGGTTGTGATCCCAACATATTGGGCAGGCGATGATACCCAAGCAAACGCTCCCGGCACCTACGATCACTCGACGTCGCTCAATGCCGCCAACCCGGAACTCGATCGCTGCCTGACTTCGCTCGAACAGGTGCGCGACATTCCGCGCATCATTCTCTTGGTGGTCTGTCCGGTTTCTGCCACGTCCGACGTATCCCATCGCGTGCACGAAATCGTTAATGCGCATCCCTCACTTAAGGTCACCATCGTTACCAATACTCAGGCTTCGCGTGTTGCCGACCGCGTGGCACAGATTGCGCCCAAAGGTTCGGGCGAGTGCGTGAGCCTGCGCGGCTACGGCGCCATCCGCAACATGGGTCTTGCCTGCGCGGCGGTGCTGGGGCACGACGCGGTTGTGTTTTTGGATGACGACGAGACCGTCATCGATGCCGACTTTATGAAGCGTGCGACCTATGCACTGGGTCAACAGACACGTCAGGGCCTGCCGATTTTAGTCAAGAGCGGATACTTTTACGATCGCGACGGGTCGCCGCTGGCTCCCACGGACAAAGCGGGCATTTGCCATCGCTGGTGGACCAAGCGTATCGAGTTCAATCGCTGGATGAAAAAGGCGCTCTCGGGCACCCGCATCTCGCGCTCCAATTACGTATGCGGCGGCCTGATGGCCCTGCACGCCCGCGCCTTTACACGCGTGGCCTTCGACCCGTTTATCACCCGCGGCGAGGATCTGGACTACCTGTTTAACATGCGCATGTTCGGCTACGACGTGTGGTTCGATAACGAGTGGACCGTGCGCCACCTGCCGCCCGAGTCCGAGAAGCGCTCGCCGCGCTTTATGCAGGACGTGTACCGTTGGTACTACGAGCGGGCCAAGCTGACGTTCGCTGCGCACCAAAAGGAGCTCATTCCGGTTACGGCCGCATCACTCATGCCCTATCCGGGTCCGTGGATCTCGCGCGAGCTCGACGACCGCGTGCGCAAGACCGCCATGGTTCGCAGCATGTTTACCCGCGAGCACGAGGGGTATCTGCGCATCTGGCGTCATGGTATTGACGAGGCCAAGACCTATGCCCGCCAAAACGCCGCAAGCTACCTGCGTTTTCAGAGTTTCTGGCCCAAGATCATGGATGAACTTTGGCGCGACGCACAACTGATTAGCATCCTGGAGGGGGCTGAATGATCGACCGCCGCGCCCAGCGCGATAATTCAATTTCAATCTTTCGCATCATCGCCGTTGTCTGCGCCGTTTGCGTGTTGGTGTACTTTATCTTTGCCCTGGCGACTGGCATTGAGCCGATTGCCACGGTGATCGCCTGTGCGCTGCTGTGTATCTTCCTGTGCATCTTTATCTATTTGACGCTCAACCCCGATTCGGTACGCTCCCAGTACACCGAGGAGACGCTCTCGGTTGCCTCGGCCATGCTCGAGGACATTAAGGGCGGCCTGACGCAGGAATCGGCGCTTTTGGTGTGCCGGCGTATTCTGCCCGAGACACGTGCCATGACCGTTGCCATCACCGATGAGAGCAACGTGCTGGCCTGCGCGGGCGAGTTCGAGGAAAAGCTGCTGCCCGATTCGCCCATCCATACGCTCGCCACGCGCTACGTCATTGAGCACGGCATCGTGCAGTCGTTCAACCGCGTGGTGGACGTGGTGGGTTCGGATGGCTCGCACAACCATGTTCCCGCCGGCATCATCGCGCCCATCAAGGTGGGCGACCGCACCGTCGGCACGCTCAAGTTCTACTACAAGACCCCGCGTGCCGTCGACCGTACCCAGTATGCGCTCGCCTCGGGTTTTGCCGAGATCCTGTCCACGCAGCTCGCCATCCACGAGCTCGAGGTGCAAAAGGAACTGACGGCCCGTGCCGAGGTGCGTGCCCTGCAGGCGCAGATCAACCCGCACTTTCTGTTCAACACGCTCAACACCATCGCGTCGTTTACGCGTACCGACCCGCTGCGTGCCCGCGAGCTGCTGCGCGAGTTTTCCTCGTTCTATCGCGCCACGCTCGACAACTCGGGGTCGCTTATCCCGGTCTCGCGCGAGGTTGCCCAGACCAAGCGCTACCTGACGTTTGAGAAGGCGCGCTTTGGCGAGGACCGCGTACTGGCGACCTTCGATGTCTCCGAAGATGTCGAGGACACGTTGGTCCCGGCCTTTGTAATCCAGCCCATTGTCGAGAACGCCGTGCGGCATGGCATGGGCGATGGCGATGCCCTGCAGATCGATGTGACCGTCCATCAAGACGGCGACGACGCAATCCTGATTGCCGTGGCCGACAACGGCGTGGGCATGGACGAGGGCACCGCCGCCAGGCTGTTTGATGAGCGCTCCGCCCGCCCCGATGCCAGTTCCCCGCAAGGCGGCGGCGCCGGCGTGGCCATGCACAATATTTCTGAGCGCATCCATCGCTTTTATGGACCGCACTCTTATACGCGCGTCGAATCGGCGCCGGGCAAGGGCACCAAAGTGCTCCTGCATCTTGATTTGTCAGAGAGCATCTTTGACATTCAAGAGTAAAATAAAAGGCTATGGGCTCAACGCCAAGCGGCGGATGCCCAGCGTAGTTTGTTGACGAAAGGTTTAATCCCTATGCTGCGTGCGATGATTGTGGATGATGAGGCCCCGGCCCGTTCGGAACTTCGCTTCTTGCTCGAGCAGACGGGCAAGATCGGCACGATCACTGAGGCGTCGAGCGTCCGCTCCGCCATTGAGATGCTGATGGAAAGCCGCGTCGATGTCGTCTTTCTCGATATCTCGATGCCCGGCGCTTCTGGTCTGCAGCTTGCCGAGGCGCTACATAAGCTTAAGAATCCGCCGGCGATTGTGTTTGTGACCGCGTATAGCGATCATGCCGTCGAGGCGTTCGACGTAGATGCCGTCGATTACCTAATGAAGCCGGTTGAGGAGGCACGTCTGGATCGCGCGATCGAGAAGGTCATGCAACACGCCAAGCCCGTCACGGACAGCAAAGCCACCATCGAGCGCATTCCGGTGGAAAAGGGCGGCCGTAAGGTCCTCATTCCCGTGGATGACATTCGCTTCATCATGGCCAAGGACGATTACTCCTGTATCTATACCGTCGATGATCGTTTTCTATCGACGACTTCGTTGGCGCAGTTCGAGGCCAAGCTTTGCGACTTTGGCTTCTTTCGCGTTCATCGCCGCTATATCGTCAACTTGGCGTGCGTCACAGATGTCGAGACGGTGCCCTCGGGCGCTATCCAACTGGGCATTACGGGCGTCGACGAACGCGTGCCGGTCTCGCGCCGCCGCGTTGTGCCGCTCAAGAAGGCCCTGAGCCTCTAGCACACTGGCCCCGCAGCCCTGTAGACCAATTGTCTGCGGAGCCGTGGGGCTTTTTGTATATACGTCGAATCGGTTTTGCAGAAGGGATCCCATGAACAGTGCAAGCGCCAAGCGCATCGACATCATCTCGGACACCCACGGCTATCTTTCGCCCGCGCTTCTGGACGAGCTCAAGGGCGCAGATCTGATCATCCATGCCGGAGACCTCACCTCAGAGATGGATTACGAGCATCTATGCACCATCGCCCCCGTGCGAGCGGTCCTAGGAAACAACGACTACTACCGCGACTACGGCCCCGATGTAGACCGTCTTGCGCTCTTTACCTACGAAGGTCTTAAATTCGCCGTAGCCCACTACCGCGAAGACCTTCCGGTGGGATCCGTAGACGTAGCCATCAACGGCCACACCCACGTAACCAAAGAAGCCCAAGTGGGTCGCTGCTTAGTCCTCAACCCGGGCAGCGCCAGCTACCCCAGAGGCACCAGAGGCCCCACCATGGCCAGAATGCTTGTCAAAGACGGCAAGATCCTGAGCACCAAATTTATTGACCTGGAGTAACCGCAACAAAAACGGGGGATGCAGATCGCATCTCCCGTTTTTCTTTGAGCCAAAGGCAGAGTCCCAACGAGAACCTAAGACAACCCCGCCACGGAGAACGGGGTCGCCGAGCCGCGAAGCGGCGAGCAACAAGAACTGGTTGAACATAGTGACGGCAGGGAGGGTCTCCGGGGCTGAGGGCGGGGGTTAAGTTTGTCGCGAGTTCCGCACGCAAAGGAAAGCACTTAATGTGCTTTCC
>CAUFRY010000032.1 GCA_959028445.1 uncultured Collinsella sp.
CTCTTGACAGCGGATTGGGTCATATGAGCGAAAACCCGCCAGAGCGAGCAAGGTGTCTTCAAGCAAAATGGCGCCGCAGGTTGAACATAAGTCAGCGAGCGGGCCGCATTTGAGACAAGGTGACGTGAAACGAAAGGGCGCTGACCTTCTGGTCGCGCCCTTGAAGTTGAACGTCAGATTGTCCAAATGCGGCCCGCGCAGCGTCGAGCCGTTACGGCGTTTGGTAAAACGCCGTAACTCTTAGGGACGCTGGCCCATGCCACCCTCGAGGGTGACGGTCTCGCCATTCATATACTTAAAGTCGGGGCCGCAAAGCTGAACGACCACGCGGCCGATTTCCTTCTCGACGTCGCCGTAGTGGCCCGCCGGCGGCATGTGGACGTTGGCCTTGAACGCCTCGGGGTAAGCATCCTGGAAGTTCTCGAGCGCAGCAGTCCAGGCAAGCGGGCACACGATGTTGACGTTGATGCCGTCCTTGCCCCACTCGTTGGCGGCGACGCGGGTCAGGCCGCGGATGCCCTCCTTGGCGGCAGCATAGCTGCACTGGCCATAGTTACCAAACAGGCCGGCGCCCGAAGCAAAGTTGACCACAGAGCCCTTGGTCTCCTTCAGGTGCGGATAGGCCTTCTGCATGTACAGGTAGGTGGCATACAGGCCAGAGTAAATGGCCAGGTTAAACTGGTCCATAGTGTGGTCGGCGATGGTCACACCCGAGGCGCTGGCCTGAGCATTGTTGACGACGGCGTCGATGCGGCCGAACTCCTCAATCGCCTTGTCGATAACGTTCTGTACGACGGCCTCGTTGTCCTGGCCGGCAGAAACATCGGCCTGAACAGGCAGAACCTTGACGCCGTACTCAGCCTCGAGAGACTCATTGGCAGCCTCGAGCTTAGCAACGTTACGACCGGTGATAACGAGGTTCGCGCCCTCCTTGGCAAAAGCGATATCGATGCCGTAGCCGATGGAGCCAGCAGAGCCGTCCTTGAGCGTGGCCTTGCCGCCGCCGGTGACGATCACGGTCTTACCAGTGAAAAGTCCCATACGAAGTCCTTTCAAAATCGCGACGGGCACGCCCGCCGACTGCGCGCATCCAAAATAAACGCGCCAAAAGCTGATATGCAACTTTAGCTTCTTCAAGTGAGAAATAAAGCCCATGGCAGGCGAACGGCGCAACGTCTTTCGGCGAAGGGATTGTCAAGTACAAACTGGATAAAGTAGCCGAGTTTTTGCTATCGACGCGAGTCATCGAACACGTTTTGAAACTTTGCTGCGGGGCGCGGGATGTCGGCGCGAGACTTTATCATAGGGTGACAAACAACGATGAGGAGCACATGCCTATGACAGACGAGCTGGACCCCCAGACTCAACAGCATATTGATGATTCCGCAGACACCATTGACGACTGCGATACTTCTACCAGCAGCGATGGCAGCATTGATGCCGCCGTCGAGAAGGCTCCTGCCGCCGCAGGCGAGGCCGCAGACGCAAATGTCGCCGCAGAGCAAGACAAAGAAGAGCAGCTAGAGCAGCCGAACCCGAGCGATACCGAGCCCAAGGCCGAGAACGCTCCGCAACCAGCGGCCCCCATCGAGGTGTCTTCGGAAGAAGAGCTCGACGCCGTCATGGACTCCATGATGGATGCCGTCAAAGCGATGAAGGACGCTGTCGCCGATGCGGATATCAACGCCGAGGAAGAGGAAGCCGCCGAGGCCGCCTCGACGTTTGTGCCCGGCGAGACCCCGGTTGCCGACCAGGGCAGCACCATGCCCTCGTTCCTGCAACTCGAGCACCCCACGATCGGCGCCGACGCGGTCGACCCGCACGCAGCGGGCTTTTCCGTAATCGAAGGCGGCACCGGCAATATCGCCGCGCCGCAGACTGCCGATATGAATGCCGCCGAGGCCGCGCACCCGACCACCTCGCATTCCCCCGCCACGAGCCGCGACCTGGGGAGCGCCGTCTCAAACACCGCTAACGCCGTGGGCACTTTTATCGCCCAGGGCGCGTCGGCCATGCGCGAGATGAACGCCGCCAAGAAGGCACTCGCCGATGCCCGCGCCCATTTAGCCGAGCTTGAGCAGCGCATCGCCGACCAGGCAGAGGAGCTTGAGACGCGCCGGGACATCGCAGACCGCTACGATCAGATCATCGCCGACCAGCGTCAGGCGATCGCCACGGCACAAAAGACCGCTGCGGCCGCCGAGATTGACCGCGACGCCCATGCCGCCAAAGCGACGGAGCTCAAGGGCCAACTCGAGCAAATGAAGGCAGAGGACGATGCGACCGAGCTCCGCCTGAAGGCTGCACTCGACGCCGTGGAAGCCCGCGAGGCGAGCTCGCGCGAGACCGGCAACCGCCTCGTTCGTCGCCTTGAGGATTCCAAGCGCATCCGCGACAAAGTGAAGGCTGAGCGCGATGCCGGTGTCGCCGCCGCACGACAAACTGCCGATGCTACGCGCGCACAGCTCGAGACTTTGCGTCGCGAGTATGCCGAGCTGCAGCGCAACCCTTCGGCAAATCCCGCCAACTATACGGTGCGCACCAGCGAACTCTCGATGCAGATCTCCGACACGGCAGATGCCCTGCGTAAAGCCGAAGAAGATGTCCCGCGCATCACCGCCGATCTTGAGCACTCGCTTGCCGCAGCCGAGCAGGCCGTCGAGCAGGCTCAAGCCCCTATCGCCGACGCAAAACGCGCGCACCAAGCCGTGACGACCGAAGCCGATGCCGCGCGCGACGAGTTGCAGACGGCAAAGACTGCCGCCGCGACGCGCCAGCGCGAACTGCGCGAGAAAATCGCCGCCGAGGACAAGGCACGCCACGACCAAGAGCAGACCATCGCCAACGCCCAAGCAGATGCCGCGCACGCGCAGTCGATCATCGAACAGGCGACCGAGGTGCACGACCACCCAGAGATCACTGAGTCGCTTGCAGGATCCTTGGCCCGCGACAAAGCCGAATACGCCGAGACCGAGCGAGAAGTCGCCCAGCTCGAGGCCACCGAGGACGCGGTGCGCGAGCGTACCCGCGACTCACGCATCAAATTCACCGGCGCCATCGTCTGCATAGTCGCCGCAATCCTGGTGATCATCCTGGTCTGGCTGTTCGCAAGCAAGTAGTCGTTTAAGAACGTCCCCAATGACTACAAAGGGGTCAGGTTAACATGCACCAACCTGGTGCAAAGTAACCTGACCCCTTTGCACCAATCTCTTGACAACCAAAGAAATGCCGATGTTATGGCAGAGTCAGCGAGCGGGCCGCATTTGAGACAAGGTGACGTGAAACGAAAGGGCGCTGACCTTCTGGTCGCGCCCTTGAAGTTGAACGTCAGATTGTCCAAATGCGGCCCGCGCAGCGTCGAGTAGTTACGCGGTTCGTAGAACCGCGTAACTAACAAATGAGCATCGCGTCACCAAAGCTGAAGAAGCGGTAGCGCTCCTCGATGGCGGCGGCGTAGGCATCCATGATCTGGTCGCGGGAGGCAAGCGCGCTCACGAGCATCATGAGCGTGGAGCGCGGCACGTGGAAGTTCGTGATCAGCGCGTCGACCACGTGATAGGTCGAGCCAGGCATGAGGTAGAGCTGCGTCGTAGCGTTCTCGCGCACCACGATGTCGCCGCGGCCGAGCGTATCGGCACCGTCCTCGCGGCCCTCAAAATAGCGCGCTGTCACGGCCGGATCGGACACTGGCGCATCGGCGTCAAACGCGCTCTCGAGCGAGCGCACCGCCGTGGTACCGACAGCGATCACACGATGGCCCTCGGCCTTTGCCTTATGCACGGCGTCGACAACCTCCTGCGACACGTGGTAGCGCTCGGTGTGCATCACATGCTGCGTAGGGTCGTCCTCCTCCACCAGGCGGAAGGTATCGATGCCCACCTCGAGCTCGACAGCGGCAAACTTCGCGCCCTTGGCCTCGATAGCGGCCATGAGCTCGGGCGTAAAGTGCAGACCCGCCGTGGGAGCGGCAGCCGAGTGCTCCTCCTTCATGGCGTAGACGGTCTGGTACTTCTCGGGGTCGCCCTCGTAATCGGTAATATAGGGCGGCAGCGGCACGTGACCGGCGGCGTGAATGGCCTCGTCGAGCGTGCGCGGCTCACCGGCAGCATTGCAACCGGCCGGCTCAAAGCGCACCAGACGGCCACCGCGGCTATCGGTGACAAAGTCGATGACCTCGGCCGTCAGCACCACGGGCGCGCCCTCGGGCGCATGGGCGCCACCGGCGCGATACTCAATCTGAGCACCGGGCTTCAGGCGCTTGCCCGGCTTGACCAGGCACTCCCAAACATGGCCCAGCGGGTCAACATCCTCGCGGCGCTTGAGCAGCAGCGTCTCGACCACGCCGCCCGAGCCGGCTTTGCGACCGATCAGGCGGGCCGGCATCACGCGCGTCTTGTTGATGACGAGCACATCGCCCGGCTCGATATAGTCGATGATGTCGCGGAAGATGCGGTGCTCAACGGTACCGCCGTGCTCCAGTGGCGTTCCCGCCTGGGAGCCTTTGCGATCAACCACCAGCAGGCGGCAGGAGTCGCGCGGCTCGGCAGGCGCCTGGGCGATCAGTTCCTCAGGAAGGTTGTAATCAAAATCATCGGTACGCATAGACACGTCAGATTCTCCTTATATAGCTAAAGTC
The DNA here is from genome assembly GCA_959028445.1 of uncultured Collinsella sp. GTDB lineage: Bacteria > Actinomycetota > Coriobacteriia > Coriobacteriales > Coriobacteriaceae > Collinsella. Next base: position 4,637 of record CAUFRY010000032.1, read on the forward strand.
CGCTCTACATCCTAGCAGGCCGACGTCCCAAATGGACTACTTTTTGGCAGCCTTACGCTCGTCGCGGATGCGGGCGCGGTCCATGGCCGCCTCGACGGCCGAGAAACGGCAACCGCAGTAGTTCTGACGATACATTCCCAGCTCGCGCGAGCGACGCGTGGCCTCGGGATAATACGGACGAAAATCTCGAATCACCGGCGTAAGTCCACGCGCCTCCGCCAAACGATCAAGCACGTCATTGCAGGTATCGAACAGCTGGTACGGCGAGACGGCGAGCGTCGTACCCACATACTCAAACCCGCGCTCCTCGGCAACCCGGCATGCCTCGGCCAGACGAAGGGCATAGCACGCACGACAGCGACGGGGCCGATCGGCGCCCAGCGGAGCCACGCCAGCCTCCCAGCGCTCGCGGTCCTCCCCCGCCTCGATAAGCTCGATGCCGCCGTCCGCACACCACCGGCGCAGCTCGTCCAGGCGGCGCTGCCATTCATCGCGCGGTTGAATATTGGGGTTGGTCCAGCAAATCGTGGGCTCAAACCCCTCCTCGCGCAGCAAGCGAACCGGCTCGAGCGAGCACGGCGCACAGCAAGCATGCAGCAGCAACGGCTTCATCGACATCTCCTCATCCAAAAAAGCGCACGCCAAAGGACGTGTCCTCGCAGGCGACGATGCGGCGGTCACGCAGAATGGTTCGTACGTAATACCAATCGCCCACGCAGCCCGACAGGTGCAGACCGCCTGCTAGGTAGCACAGTAGCGGATAGCCCGAAAACGCAAACCCCAAGGCAAACGCCGCCGTCAAAACAACCGTCGGCGCCAGGCAAATCGCCACATACCGCGCACGTAAATACACGACGCCCTCGGCGCAGGCATAAATCATGCACGTCTCACGGTTCGCCCCAAAGGTCACCCGCGCGCCGGCAGGCGCCAGCAGTTTAAAAAACACCGCATGCACCAGCTCGTGCGCGGCAAACGACGCCGCCGAAACCGCGGCCAAGCCAACCATCCAGCCCACAACCGCCGTCCAGCTGCCCGCGTCGGCCGCATCCAAGTCCGCAGGCCCGCCCAGCAGCATAAACACCGGCACCAGGCACACGGCGAACACCGCAAGCACGACCATCCCCCACACGAAGCAAGCGTGCAGAAAATCCTCGTCCTCAAACGCATGTATGTTGGAAATCTCATTCATAGCATCTTAGGATAGCGCCCCTGCCACTCACCCGCCGGCATGTGCGATAATGTCGAACGATATGCACGAATTGACCACCGCGCCGCCGAGCCCCACGCCCGACCGCGCCCTCACCATATGCGAAGGAGTCCCATGGCATCCAAATACTCCATGAACGACCGTCCCAGCTGGCCGCGCCGCGCCATCGTTACCGCCGGCGAGCCCTACGGCAACAAAGGCCTGCACTTCGGCCACGTTGGTGGCGTCTTTGTCCCCGCCGACTTCTTCGCCCGCTTCCTGCGCGACCGCCTGGGCCGCGAGAACGTAATCTTCACCTCGGGCACCGACTGCTACGGCTCGCCCATCATGGAGAGCTACCGCAAGCTCAAGGAAAACGAGGACTACGACAAGTCCATTAGCGAGTACGTCGAGTCCAACCACTCCCGACAGGCCGCGACCCTCAACAACTACAACATCAGCTGCGACATCTACGGCGGCTCGGGCCTTGAGCCGGCAGCCCAGATCCACAACGAGGTGACCGCCGAGATTATCGAGCGCCTGCACGAGCAGGGCACCATCTCCAAGCGCTCCACGCTGCAGTTCTACGACGCCAAGGCCGGCACGTTCCTCAACGGCCGCCAGGTCATCGGCCGCTGCCCCATCCAGGGCTGCAAGTCCGAGAAAGCCTACGCCGACGAATGTGACCTGGGTCACCAGTTTGAGCCCGAGGAGCTCATCGCGCCCAAGAGCCAGCTCACCGGCGAGGTGCCCGAGCTGCGCCCGGTCGACAACCTCTACTTCGACCTTCCGGCCTACCTCGACTTTATGAAGACCTACACCGCCAAGCTCGCCCAGAACCCGCAGGTTCGCTCCGTGGTCTCCAAAACCATGGAAGAGTGGCTGCTGCCGGCACAACTCTATATTCAGAACAAGTTCCGTGAGGCTTTCGACGCCGTCGAGGACCAGCTGCCCGAGCACACCGTGCTGGAGCCCGAGGGCAACAAGAGCAGCTTTACCGTCACCTTCCCCAGCTGGAAAGAGCGCGACGACGCCCACGCGGTGCTCGCCAACGGCGGCGTGCGCTTCCGCAGCGGTAAGGCGCTCGTGCCCTTCCGCATCACCGGCAACATCGACTGGGGCGTTCCGGTGCCCGAGGTCGACGGCGTTTCCGACGTCACCTGCTGGTGCTGGCCCGAGAGCCTGTGGGCGCCCATCAGCTACACCCGCACCGTACTCGCACGCGATGCCAAGGCCGCCGGCGTGACCGAGGGTGTCGCCGCCCAGGATGCCGCCCTCATGGGCGAGCCCGCTGCCGACTCCACGCAGGTGCCCGCGCCCACCTACCAGCACAGCTCACTCGACTGGCGCGACTGGTGGTGCTCGGATGACGCACAGATCTACCAGTTCATTGGCCAGGACAACATCTACTTCTATTGCATCGCGCAGACCGCCATGTGGGAGGCCCTGGGTTGGAACCTCACGCAGAGCACCGTCAGCGCCTGCTACCACCTGCTCTACATGGGCAAAAAGGCAAGCTCGTCCTCGCAGACTCCTCCCCCGCCGGCAGACGACCTGCTCAACCACTACACCTGCGAGCAGATGCGCGCGCATTGGCTGTCGCTCGGCCTGTCCGAGAAGCCGGTGAGCTTTAGCCCCAAGGCATACGACACGCGCGTGACCGGCAAGGACAAGGACGGCAACGAGGTGCGCGCCTGCGACGACAAGCGCGTTATCGACCCCGCCCTTAAGGAGAGCGCGCTGCTGACCGGCGTGTTCAACCGCCTGGCCCGCAGCTGCTTCTACGGCGTCGCCGTCAAGGAGGGCGACGAGAGTCCCTATCGCAACGGTTGCATCCCCGCCGGTGCCGCTTCTGACACCGTGGTCGAAGCCGCCCAGCAGGCAGCCCTCGCCTTTGAGCAGGCCATGTACAAGTTCGAGACGCACCGAGCGCTCGCTGTGTGCGACGACTACCTGCGCGCCGCCAACAAGCGCTGGAGCGATGCCTCCAAGGCCGCCAACAAGCTCGAGGGCGAGCCGGCCAACGCCGCCATGACGCAGGCCCTCGTCGACGCCTTTACCGAGCTGCGCGTAGCGACCGTGCTCATGCACGGCATCGTGCCGGCCGGCTGCGAGCTCATCTGCGAGTACTTCGACGTTGACCCGGTCGCCTTCTTTAGCTGGGATAACATCTTTGCCTCCACGGATGAGTTTGTGGAGAGCCTGGGCGAGAAGCCCGGCGAGCACCGCGTGAAGCCGCTGCCCCCGCGCTTCGACTTCTTTAGCAAGCACGAGAGCCAGTACTAAAGCACGCCAGCAGCGGCGTGCCCGGAAAGTAGTCAATTTGGGACGGGAAGGAAAGACGGATGTCCAAGCCGCGTCGTCGTAAGCAGAAAAAGCAGGTCAAGGCCGAGCTCAAGCTCAGGCAGTTTGCCGCCACCGAGCTTTCCGACCAGCTTGCCGCCCAACCCTCCGCCGCCGACCTGCCGCGCTTTATGGTCGACACGGTCGCCGGCGCCTATGCGCCCGCCGATGCCGAGCTCATGATCAAGGGCTTCGGCGCCGCGGTCACACGCCCGGTCACGCTGCGCGCCAACACGCTCAAGGCGACCGCCGAGGACATCGCTGCGGCGCTCGATGCCGCCGGCATCGCCCACAACCCCGTCGCCTGGTACCCAGACGCCTTCATCCTGCCCGACGCCCAGGTTTCCGACCTGTGGGACCTCGACATCTACCGCGACGGCAAGATCTACTTGCAAAGTTTGTCGTCCATGATGCCGCCGTTGGTCCTGGGCGCCCAGGCAGGCGAGGACATCTTGGACATGTGCGCAGCCCCCGGCGGCAAGACGACGCAGATCGCCGCCCTCACGCAGGGGCAGGCGCACCTTACCGCCTGCGAGATGAGCATTCCCCGCGCCGAGAAGCTCGAAGCCAACCTCCACCGCCAAGGCGCAAAAAACGTGCCCGTCATGCGCATCGACGCACGCGGGCTCGACGAGTTCTTCCGCTTTGACCGCATCCTGCTCGACGCTCCCTGCACCGGCACGGGCACCGTCATCAGCGGCAACGAGAAAAGCCTGCGCGGCCTGACCGAGCAGTTGCTGAGCAAGTGCGCCCGCTCGCAGCGAGCACTTCTGGACCGCGCCATGGGAGCCCTCAAACCGGGCGGCACGCTCGTCTATTCGACTTGTTCGATCTTGCCGCAGGAAAATGAGGACGCCCTGCAAGAGGCCCTCGACAAGCATATGGACTGCGAGCTCATCCCCCTCGACGGCACGCCAAGCGAAAGTGAGGTACGCCGCGCCCAGGAAGCTGGTGAGGAGCCACGCACCGAGTCCAACGCCCTGACCGAGGCCATTGCCGCGGGTCAGGTATCGGCCATCGCCAACGGCCTGCCCGGCACGCTCACCATTCCACCCAGCCGCGACTTTGAGGGCTTCTACATTGCCCTGATCCGAAAACGCAGCTAGCGCACGGATCCAAAACTCAACAAGCTATCTCTGTGCGCGTTTGCCCTGCTGGTCGCGATGCTGTTTAAGCATCGCGCGCTCCTTGCGTTCGGCCCTTTTGCCCTTAATGGCCGTGACCACAAAGTAGATAACCGCGGCGGCAACGATTGCGCCTACACACAGGCCAATCGAGCCAAACATTGCTGTCAATTCCATACCGCGTCACCTCTCTTTTAAACGGGACTTTCAAGATAGCACCTCGATCCCCGCCACCACAGCTCCTTCACGTTCGCCGGTCCTTCGGTCTAACGGATGGCGCGGCGGGGAAAAATCAACTCGTCAAACGATTTAGCAAGCACAACGCTGCCGGCACCCTGCCGGCCGTCATCGCATAGAATCGAGCCTCCATGGATACCCTCAACGATCTAAATGAGCGCGTAGACGCCTTCGTCGGCACCAGCTCTTTCGACACGCCTGCCGCGGCAAACGACCAAGCCCCCATCGATGTGCCCGCCGAGGTTCACGAGGACATTGTCGCCTCGGTCGATTTCTCCGAGGTCGAGCTCGCAGACGAGTTCACCGAACCCCAGGTAGCCGTGACCCCCAACGGACTGCTTCCCATGGAGCCGCTGCCCATCGACGGGCGCCTGCGCAAGGCGGCCCTTCGCATGCCTGACGAGATCGAGGAGGCCAGCGGCTTCACGCTCTTCGGCCGTCGTATCAAATCGCTCATCTACACCACCGACGTCGCGGTCATCCGCAACTCCAACGCCGATGCCGTCTTTGCCGTTTACCCCTTCACGCCGCAGCCCGCCATTACGCAGGCGCTGCTGACCGTCGCCGAGTGCCCGGTCTTCGTAGGCGTGGGCGGTGGCACTACCACCGGCAAGCGCTCCGTTCAGATGGCAGCCGTCTCCGAGATGCAGGGCGCGGCGGGCTGTGTGGTCAACTCCCCCGCCACCGCCGAGATGGTCGAGCACATCACCAACATCGCCGACATCCCCGTCATCGCCACGGTCGTACGTTGCGACGACGATGCTCACGCAAAGGTGCGCGCCGGCGCCAAGATTCTTAACATCGCCGCTGGCAAAAACACGCCGCAAGTCCTGCGTGAACTGCGCGAGCACTATCCCAACCTGCCGCTCATCGCGCCGGGCGGCAAGACGCCCGAGAGCATCCGCGAGACCATCGCCGCCGGTGCCAACGCCATCATCTGGACGCCGCCTTCGGCACAGCAGCTACAGACCGACATGATGCAGCGTTATCGCAAGATGAAGGAAGACGCCACGCCCGTTATCTCGCGCGACGATGTGCCCATTATCGACCAGGTCTCCGCCGCCGAGGTCAGCCAGGTCGAGAACATGAATCCCGACGTGCCGATTCCCGACGAGGTCATCGAGCGCGTCGCTTCGATCCACGAGCGCGTCGAGGAGCGTCGCGCCAACCGCGGGCTCAAGCCCTCACTGCACGGCTTTTTCTTCCGAGGAAAGAAACGCTAGCAAAACATCTTGGCCCGCCCCACAAACGTGAGGCGGGCCGTTTTCGTTTGAGCAATCATGCAGCGATGTGATGGGGCGAATTAATCCACGCGCTTGTCGCCCATAAAGAAGAGCGCCACCGTACCAGGTCCGGTATGCGAGCCAATCAGAGTACCGATGTTATTGATCTCAATCTTGCCTTTAAGCTGCGGAACCTGTTCCTCAATCAGCGCCGCAACTGCCTCGGCATCCTCGCGGCACGCCGAGTGCGACATGATGCACTTACCCGAATAATCCGCACCGTCCTGCACGTGTGCCATCATAGTCTTAGCCATCTCGGAAATCGCGCGCTTCTTAGTGCGAATCTTCTCACGTGGCGACAGCCCACCTTCGCAATCGACCGTCATAAGCGGGCAAATCTTAAGCGCCGTGCCGATGATCGCGCTCGCAGCCGAAATGCGACCGCCGCGCAGGTAGCTCGACAGATCGGTCGAGAAGAACCAGTGGTGCAGGTTGAGCTTGTGCTCCTCGATCCAGGCAGCCGTCTCGTCGAGTGAAGCCCCGCTATCGCGCACGTCGGCGGCACATTCCGCCAGCAGGCCAAAGCCCGAAGACGCCGCCAGCGAATCGATGACGCGCACCTTGCCGCCCTGGGGATAGCGATCCGCGAGCATCTGCGCCGCAACGCAAGCCGAGCCATACGTACCCGAAATACCCGACGACAACGTCAGGTGCAGCACGTCTTTACCCTCGGCAACAAGCGGCTCCCAAAACTCCTCGTACTCACCCACGCTCACCTGAGACGTCTTGGGCATGGCGCCCGCGGATATCTGGGCAAAAAACTCGTCCGGCGTAATCGACTGATACAGATCGTCCGTATAGACAACATCGTCGATCTCGTAATGAAAACACACGACAGGGATATTGCGCGATTCAAAGAACTCCCGAGTTCGATCGGCGGCGGATTCACAGGTCAGGACAAAATCACTCATATGAGGCTCCTTACGTATAGTTATAAAAATTATCGCACAGCAAGCATAAATACGGTACAAATGTCCACTATTTACCAAATAGAGCCAAAGGTGGTGAACATCTTTACCGTCATCATCTCTATCGATCCCGGAGGCATACGTCTGTAAAAACGACCCCACGTCTCCACTCAACCGCCATATCTACCTCCACTAAATCGATTTACCAAACCGTTCGGCTAACAATTCGGCCGCCCATCCCCAATCGAAACAAAAGCGGCGCATACTGATAAACGTTTGACGCTGTTTATCAGTTTTACCAGCCCTATCGGAAGGTGTTTCATGGTCGCATTCGATCGCAATCCGCAAGACTTCAAGTATCTGCGCCTGCTGTCGAGACAGTTTCCCACCGAGCAATCCGCGTTTACCGAGATCATCAACCTCTCGGCCATCCTCAACCTGCCCAAAGGCACTGAGCATTTTATGAGCGACGTGCATGGCGAGTACGAAGCCTTTATGCACATCCTCAACAACTGCTCGGGCGTCGTGCGCGAGCATGTCGACGAAATCTTTGGCGAAACGCTCTCCTTTGACGAGAAGGGCGAGCTGTGCACGCTCATCTACTACCCGCGCGAGAAGATCGAGCTGGTCCGCAGCCAGCGCGAGGACTCGCCCACCTGGTACAAGACGATACTTGACCAGCTCATCATGGTTGCCCGGTCGCTTTCGAGCCGCTATACGCGCTCCAAGGTGCGTAAGGCCATCCCACGCGATTACGCCTACATCATCGACGAGTTGTTGCACACGCACCCGGACGAGAACAACTATCGCGTGCGCTATCACGAGCGCATCGTGGAGTCCATCCTGGAGACCGCAAGCGCCGACGACTTTATCGAGTCGCTTGCCTCGCTCATCAAGCGCCTGGCCGTCGACCACCTGCACCTGGTGGGCGACATCTTCGACCGCGGTGGCGGCGCGGCCAAGATTATGGACCGCCTGCTCACCTACCATTCACTCGACATCCAGTGGGGCAACCACGACCTGCTGTGGATGGGCGCTGCGGCCGGTGAGCCCGCCTGCATCGCCACGGTGCTGCGCAACAACCTACGCTACGACAACTACGAGATCCTGGAGAACGACTACGGCATCTCGCTGCGTGAGCTTGTCGCCTTTGCCGATGCCACCTACACCGCCGGTGAGTCCATCACCCCGCTGATCAAGGCCATCAACGTGCTGCTCTTTAAGCTCGAGGGTCAGATTATCCAGCGCCACCCCGAGTTCGATATGACCGGCCGCCTGTTACTCGACAAGATCGAACACGACAACGGCACGGTCACGCTCGCCGACGGTAGCGTATGGCCGCTAACGACCAACGACTTCCCCACCGTCGATCCGGCGGACCCCTATACGCTCACGCCCCAGGAGCAGCACATCATCGACAAGCTCGTGTCCGAGTTTGTCACCGCCGATCACCTGCATCGCCATATCGATTTCCTCTACACCCACGGCTCGATGTACAAGGTCACCAACGGCAACCTGCTGTTCCATGGTTGCGTTCCGCTCAACGAGGATGGTACCTTTAGCAGCATGAACTGCCTGGGTACCTGGCACGCCGGCCGTGATTATCTCGATTTTTGCGACCGCATCGCCCGCCGCGCCTGGCGCGTGGGCGACCGCGATGCCCTCGACTGGATGTGGTACCTGTGGATTGGCTTTAACTCACCCGCTAGCGGACGCTTGGTGCGTACCTTTGAGCGCGCCTATATCGCCGATAAGAGCACCTGGGTCGAGCCGATGGACCCGTACTTTACGCTTACCAAGTCGCCCTCGGTCTGCGACGACATCATGCACGAATTTGGCGTCGTGCCTATGGCATGTTCGCCGACTGGCCACATCATCAACGGCCACACGCCCGTTAAAACCACCAAAGGCGAGCAGCCCATCCGCGCCGAGGGCAAGCTGCTGGTCATCGATGGCGGCTTTTGCCGCGCTTACCATCCCAAGACGGGTATCGCCGGCTATACGCTCATCTCGAGCTCGCGCGGCTGCCGCCTCAAGTCGCACCGGGCCTTTACGACGGTTGCCGAGGCACTCACGCGCAACGTGGACATCGAGAGCGAGACCAACCGTTTTGACCAAGCAGACCGCCGCCGCATGGTGAGCGACACCGATACTGGCGCCAAGATTCGCAGCCAGATCCAGGACCTGCGCCAGCTGCTCGATGCATATAGAAACGGTGCTATCGAGGAGCGCGCCTAGCACCACCCGCGGGGATTGGCTAAACTTGCTAAGTTTGTCATCCCCGCGGCGCTTCGGCGCCAGCTTAAGGCAGGTACCATGCAAAAGCTCCTTGCGCAGATTATGAAATTTGGCGTCGTCGGTGTCATTGCCACGGTTATCGACTTTGGCATTATGAATCTGCTCCACTACGGTCTGGGCCTCAACATCCTAATCGCCAACACCAGCGGCTTTATCATCTCACTCATCTTTAACTACCTCGCAAGCATGAAATACGTGTTTGCGCACAAGGAAGGCATGAGCCGCCGCCGCGAGTTCATCATCTTTGTCGTGCTGTCCGTGATCGGTTTGGTGCTCAACGATGGCATCGTGCTGGCGCTCAACGCCGGCCTGGGACTCGAGGCCAATATCGCCAAGATCTGTGCCACCGCGCTTGTCATGGTCTACAACTTTGTGACCCGAAAAATCTTCCTGGAGGGCGACGAGACAAAATAGCTCGAAACCCCTGTAGCATTACGGCGCCCACGGACGACGCGCACTCAGCGCAGTATCGTCCGTGGGTGTCGCTCGTTTACGGGCAAATTTTCAACGTTTGCGGATTAGCTCTTGAAAATTTGGCGAGTTCATATAGTTCTTGGCAAAGACCTTACGTTTCCCTTGTAAAAGCTCTAAAGTATCCTCTGCTCGATTCATCAACGCATTGGATGTGATTACGTGCGCAAGGCGCTGGCACAACCTCATACCAAGCAGTTCCTCAAGTTTGCCGTCGTGGGTCTTATCTCCTTTGGCATCGACTGGGGCATGCTCATTGCGCTCGTCGAGCTGTTCCACCTCGACTTTTTGATGAGCACCACGGTTTCGTTTATCACGTCCGTCGTGGTCAACTACTGGCTCAGCATGAAGTACGTGTTCGACCACCGCGAAGGCATGAGCCGCAAGCGCGAGTTCACGATCTTCACCATCCTGTCGGTGATCGGCCTGGGCCTCAACGACCTGTACATGTTTGTGGGCGTCACGTTTTTGAGCATCGGCTACCAGGCCATGAAGGCCATCGCCACATTCCTCGTCACCTGGTACAACTACTTCAGCCGCCGCTTCTTCCTCGAGGGCGCACGGTCGTAGTCGATTCACTATTTGCTTGAATGTATAACCGGTTGGAATTCCCGTTCCAACCGGTTTTTTGTTTGCCGAGAGACCCGGCGATCCAGTCCCATTCGCATGAAAAACGGGCGGCTCGGATGTTGGTCCGAACCGCCCGTCTGGCGCGCTATGTCGAGGCCTCTAGTCTGTAACGTAATACCAGACTACGTTGTCGCCGTTTGAGAGAACGTAGTTACTACAGGCCGTCATGGGCGTTGTGCCGTTGACGGAATACATCCAGCCGCTCGTGCCGCCGTACTGTTTCTCGGCCAAACCACCAATCGCAGAAACATACGTGCCGTACGATGAGCCGTGTGCGTTGACAGAAAGGCCCAGCGCGCACAGGGCATCGTAGACGGTAGCACCTTCGTTAAAGGTAAAGGTGCCACCAGAGGACACAGGATTGCCTACAGCGCTCGATGTGACCGAAACCGTTACCGTGACGTAGCTAGGCTGCTGCGAGCTGCCCTGGTCGCCAGTAGAGGCGTTGCCGCTATCGGGGGCAGAAGATGCCCCGCTGGATGAGGAGGAAGCGCCAGGCGTAGAGCCGGCCCCGTCAGAAGAAGTCGAGTTCTGAGAAGTCGACTGATTGCCGTCGGTCTTTTTATTGCTGCTCTTCTCTCCAGACTTCTTGCCATCCTTGTCTTCGGACTTTTTGCCATCCGAGCCCTTGTTTGATTCCTTGTCCGAAGACTCGGACTCCTTCTTAGAGTCAGATTCATCCGAACCCTTAGACTCGTCGTTCGCACCATCCGAAGATTTGGAATCCTTGGAGCCAGCTTTACCCGAAGCGGCGGTCGAGTCAGACCCCTTGGCGTCCTTCGCGACGACGCTCTCCCCCGTCACGGTCTGAACGATCCAGTCAATGGACCAGGCGCCGCTCTCGGAAGGATGGACGAAGCCCAGCGATATGACAATCAGCGCAACGCACGCGGCGGTCAGGACGCCAGTAAGCGCCTTGCGACGAGAGGCGGACGCCGCCGAAGCGGCGCCCTGTTGCTTTGCATCGTCGAACTGAATGAACGAGGAATCTGGTTGCTTGGGGTCAGCGTCCTTGGATTTATTGGACACAGCCCTCACCTACCGACGTTTGGTGAACACGAACACGCCGACGATGGCGAGTCCGATGACGCCGGCGGCAACGTCAACAATGGCGAGCGGATTGGTGCCAGTCTCCTGCTCGGAAGCACCAGAGGGCTTCTTAGCAGTGGTCGTGGAAGCAGCACCCGTATCGGACTTGGAATCGGACTTCTTGTCGGACTTGCTGTCCTTCTTGTCAGACTTGTTGTCAGACTTGTTGTCCTTGGTCTCGGTCTTGGTCGACACCGTCGTCTTGGTCACCGGCTTCTTGCCCGGGGCAATAGCGCCGCCCTTCGAGCCGGAGCCAGAACCCGCGCCAGCGCCAGTGCCGGAATCAGTACCGGTACTAGAACCGCCGCCGCCATTCGAACCAACGCCACCGTTGCCACCATTAGTGCCAGAACCGCCATTACCGCCATGGTTAACGGCATTCTTGGTCCACTTGGCATACAACGTCAGGTCGGCCGTCACCGGCGTGCTAAAGTCATACGCCTGCGCGCAAGCCTCATCGGTGAACCAACCGCCGAAAGTGTAGCCATCGCGCGTCGGATCGGCCGGCTTGACCAGCTTGCCATCGGCCGTAGCAACAAACTTAGTGTCGCAAGCAGACCCGCCATTGGAATTAAAGGCAACCGTCCAAGACTCAACGGCCCCAAGCTTGAACAGCGTGCCCGAGTCATTGATGTAGTACAGGTTGCCAGATGCATCGGCAATGACCGGAGAGTCACAGTGCTGGTAATGGCCAGCCGCATCATAAATCTGCGTCGCCTCTGCATCACCGAGCGTATAGCGATACACGCCACCACCAGCAGAGTAGTTGACGTAATCCTTGCTATCCGCGCTGTTAACGGTGAAGTACACATAGGTCTTGCCACCCTGAACACTCACCAGCGGAGTAGCAGCAATACCGTTAAATCCGGCCGGCAGTTCTTTACCGTCAGCAGCGGTGACCATCGTGGTCTTACCGGTCTTCAGATTATAGAGAGCCAGAGCAGAGCCAGTAGCCGTCTGTCCGCCGACAATCAAGTTTTCGCCAGCCACCGCCGGTGCGCTCATGTTATTAGTAAGACCCAGGTCGACCGTCTTCTGCTCGCTCAGTACGCCCTTCGCCGAAAGCGAAATCACATGGAGCTTTCCATCGTGCGTCATCTGATAGAAGGTAGAACCATTGGACGGATCGGCGACACAGTCGGCGTTCGCGAGAGCGCCGAGCTTCATGGTCGAAACGACATCGCCCGTCGTCTTATCAATGCACTTAAGCGTGCCCGCGCTCGTAGGAACGATGGCATACTTATCCGTCAAAGCCGCACCAGTCCAGTAATAACCCTCGGAAGCGTCAATGTTCTGCCAAGAAACTTCGCCCGTGGCAATCTTAATGCGCATAAAGGAGCCGTTGCCGTAGGTCGCGTTGTAATTCTCGTCATACGAAATATCGACCGTACCAACATAGACGTACTCGCCGTCCGAAACGACGGTGCAGGAGCTCTGCGTCAAGTCCGTCAAACCAGGCGTCAGCCACTTGCAGATCAGCTTGTCTGCAGTAATCGCCTGGACCGCACCGCCGTTGAGCGGAACGATGATAAGGCCATTGGTATAGATCGGACGAGAGGTATAGCTCACCTTGGAGGCAAGCGGCGCAGAGGCAACCTTTTTGCCCGTGGACGAATCGATCTTAATGAGCTCGTTCTCGGTCGCGATGTACACAAAGCCGTTAGCAATGACAGGCTCGCTGCAGTTGGCATACTGCTGACCAGACTCAGCCTTCCAATCGAAGGCCCACTTAAGACCGGCGGCCTGCGCAGGCGTCTTGGCATCCGTTACGGTCGAACCGTTGCCACTGTTGCCGTAGCCGGCCCACTCGGCATCCCAATCAGGAGTCGTCGCACCCGGGTCCACGACAATCTTGTCGGGATCGGGCATGGCCGAATCGTCGGTGGTATAGGCAAGTGTGACCTTATCGCCGCTCTTGAGCGTAATCTGATTAGCGCAGAGTAAGGAGGGCTCTCCATTGATATACAGGTGCCAATATTTGTTGGTCGCACCATCATAGCCGTACGTCTCGTCTTCGAATGGCGAGTTGATGGAATTGAGGAACCAGTACTCACCACTCTGGGAGCCGTTGTACGTAACGCCCTTGGCCTTCAGAACCGTCTCAATAAGGTTCTGGGCAGTAGAGCCTTCGGGCAGAGAAACGTTGCTTGCCGAGCCCCAGCGAGCATTGTTGCCGTTGACATCGGGACCGATAACATCGACAGACCCAAGAACCTGGCCAGGAAGGGCATCGGCGTCAGCACCATACATAAAGGTGACGGCATCGCCCTCATGGAGCTCGTAGGCACCGGCGCCAACGTCGGCGAACTTGCCATTTACGTAGAAGCGCCAATAGCTATTGGTCGCAGCATCCCAGCCATAGGACTTACCATCGAACGGCGAATAAATGCCGTTGAGGAACCAGCCCCAAGACGATTCGCTAGCATCGAGCTTAAGGCCGGTCTGCTCAAGGAGATCCTTGGCAGTGGAGCCTGCCTTGAGACTCGTCTGGCCCGTCGAAGCCCAAACCTGCTGCTTGCCGTCCTTGTCCTTACCGAGAACCTGAACAGAAGCATGGACAGAATAGGAGGGCAGCTGGTCGCCCCAGCCACCGTAGAACCACGTAACGGTATCGCCGGCATGGATGGTGACATTGTCCGCCGTATAGTCACTCGACTTGCCGTTGATGAACAGCTGCCAATAGGTCGAATAATCTTGGGGCGTACCCAGCTCAACACCGTTGTACTTAAGGCTCAGAATGAAGGAGCCCGCAGCAACGGCGTCAATGTCGTTCGCCTCGAGTGCGACCTTCGTAAGATCAAGCGCGCTCGAGCCGGACGTCACCACATACTGCGCGTTATCGACCCAAGCCTGAGTCTTGCCCTGGGCATCGCGACCAATGACGGTCACATTTGCGGCAACCTGGTCCTTAACGACAGGGGACGCGCTACCAGCCGTATAGGCAAACTCAACCTTCTGCCCCTGGGTGAGCTCAACGCTGCTCGCGCCAACCGAGGAAGACGCACCGTCGACGAACAGCTGCCAGAAGGCATAAGTCGTCGGATCGAAGGCAAGCGTACGGCCATCGCTCGGGGATGTGATGCTTTTGAGGTAGAAACCGTATGCCGTGTTCGGATCGTAGTCTGCCTTGAAGCCCGTCTTCTGCTGCAGCTTAACGAAGGCATCCGCAGCCGTCGCGCCCTCGTCGAGCTTGAGCTGCGTGGGTGCCACCCAGGTCTGAGCCTTGCCGTCGGCATCGGTGCCGATAATCGAGAACGAGACCTCGACTTGCTTCTTGGCGACATCGCCGGTTTCTGTCGGGTTCTCCGTCTGGACGGCAGTCGCGGCAGCAGATCCTGCTTGGCCAGTGGATGCCGTCGAAGACTGCTCGCTCGTAGCAGGGCTCTCCCCCGTCGCCGAGCCTTCGTCGCCAGTTGCTGCCTCTGTTGTGGCGGCACTAGCTGCAGGCGCGCCCTCGGAATCCGAGACCTCGGTGCCGCTCTGCTCGGCGGTACCGCCCGCAAGCGCTGCGTCCTCGCCCGGCGTCGCAGCCTGAGCCACAGCCTCGGCAATGCCCTCGGCGCCCTCGGCCCACAGTTGAGCCGGCGTGGTGCCAAAGGCCATCGCGAAGGCCAGGAATGCCACCAGGCCGCGCTTGGCTACACCGCGTGCAATCGCGCCACGACGATGCAACGAGGCGCGCTCACGCTCGTCCTCAAACATATCCATTTGTCCCCCATTGTCTGTACTTGGAGCATTGCCCAGCGGCTGCCCCACGTCATCGCGCATGTTGCGCTCGAGTTCCCCCATCGGGGTCCCCTTCCCTCCAGAGCCCTATGCACACCGGCGGCATACGCCGCGGCAACGTGCAAGATGGGAGGCGATCCGACTTAACCTTAACGGCTCGGGCACGTCGTCCGATCTGCGACGCGAGCATCCCGAGCCAAGAGGAATTACGGTTACTGGTACAGCCGGGGACTTGCACCCCGATTCTCCCAAACGCGCAGGAAAACCGCGCATTCGTGCGTCTCCGCACCACCATCTAGGCCATCGATTAATACCGTCAATATGCTATCACGCAAAAGGGCCTCGCACGCAGGCGAAGCCCAAGGTAAAAGCTATTGTTTGCGATAGGAAAATGCGGTGACGGTCGCAGACTCTAGTGCTTGCCGCCGTGGCTGTTGAGCCAGATATTGCGGCCCAGCATAAGTGCCAGCACCAGCGCGCTCACGTAGCCCATAAAGCCAATGACCGGGATACCAAACACAACCGGCTCGATGCGTGCGTAGTACACCACCGACGAGCCGATAAACAGACCGGCGATCACAATTGCCATCGACATGCGGTCGATAATTCCACCCAGCTGCCGCAGCGCCTTATCGCTGCTCATAATCTGCGTGTTCACCTTAAGCTGACCGCGCGTGAGCATGCGCGACGCCAAGCCCAGATACTCGGCCGCCTCGAGCGAGCCTTTTGCCGCGCGATAGCTGCTCGCGGCAAGATCGCGCCCCATTTCGCGGACGCGCGCATAGGAGCTCTTCTCGTTTTTGATGTGCGCCTGGATGATCTGGATCATGTTGACGTTGGGCATGTACTCGGTCAGCAGGCCCTCGAGCGTCACCATGCCGCGGGCGAACATCGTCACCACGCTCGGCAACTCAACGTCGTTTTTGCGCGCCAGGTTTAGCAGCGAGGTCAAAAACTCGCCGATATCCAGGTCCTTAAGGTCGAGGCCCGCAAAGTCGGCGACGATAAAGTCCAAGTCGGACAAAAAGGCCGAATGGTCAAGCTCGGCCGAATCGCCGCGCGTCACGGCAAAGCGCATAAGCGAATCCTTGAGCTTGGGCACGTCGCCCTCGGCCACGGCGAAAATCATATCCTTGACGATACCGCGGTCGTGACTCGACATGCGCCCGACCATGCCCAGGTCAATAAAGTAGACGATGCCGTCCTTGAGGATGATGTTTCCCGCATGCGGGTCGGCATGGAAAAAGCCATCGTCGAGCACCTGCGTCGAGTAGTCCTCGACGATTGCGGCGCCAATCTTCTCCAAATCATAACCCTCGGCTGCCAAACGCTTGGGATCGGCAATGGAGATGCCTTCGATGTAGTCCATGACCACCACGTGCTCGGTGCAAAGGTCAAGGTAGGATTTGGGACACGACACGCCATGCACGCTTTTGTGGAAGTCATAGAAATCGTTGAGGTTTTTGGCCTCGGCCAAAAAGTTGGTCTCCTCGCGAAACGAGGTCCACAGCTCTTCGACCACGCCATGCAGATCCACAAACTGATCGGTGTTGACAAACTTGGAAACGATGCGCACCACCGAGCGAATGATGTCGATGTCTTGAGCCATCACCTGCTGCGCGCCGGGGCGCTGCACCTTAACGGCCACGTCCTCGCCGGTCACCAGGCGAGCGCGGTGCACCTGCGCGAGCGACGCGCTTCCGAGCGGGTTGGGGTCGATTGCGTCGAACATCTGCCCCAGGCGCTGACCGTATTCCTCTTCCAGGCAGCGGAGCACCACCTCATACGGCACCGGCTCTACGTCGGAGCGCAGGCGACGCAGCTCGTCGCAAAACCGCTGCGGCAAGATCTCGGAGCGGTTGGCCAAAATCTGCCCCATCTTGACGAACATGGGGCCAAGCTCTTCGAGCAGACGACGCAGGCGCACCGGCGTGAGGTTATCCCATACACGGTACTTTTTGATCAGGCGAACGATCTGACCGATGCGCTCACGACGACCTGCCGGCGTGAGCTGGTATTCCTCGTCCGGCGCCATCGCGTCGGGCTCCTCGGGGACCATATCGACAGCGCGCGGCTTTTTGCGAGCACCCGAGACGGCGGCCTCAACCTCATCGACAACCGCCGTCTCGTCACCCAAGGGATCTAGATTGTTGTAATCGGTGGTGGAATCTGCCATCTGCGCTGCTACTCGGCCTCTTCGGCGTCCTCTGCGTCGTCGGGCTCAACAGACTCGACGGGCACCGAGGTCACGTTATCCTCAACCGAATCGACGATGTCGCGCACATGGGCTAAAAAGGCCGTGCGCTCGGGGGCGGTCATAACGCGGACGCGGGCCAGGATGAGCTCGTCGAGCACGCGCTGAGCCGCGGTCTCGCCCTGCATGCCCAGGCGCTCGGTGAGGTCGGAGATGGTGCCGCCGGCCTGCTCGAACATATCGGACACGCTGCGAGCGATATCGGGGGTGCCGGCGTCCTTGCGCACCTGCTCGCCCTTGGTATTGAGGTCGTCAAGGACCTTCTTGCCGCCTTCGACGGCGACGGCAGCGGCGCCGAAGCCCACGTTGATGGCACCGTTAACAAGCTGATCGAATTTCATAACCATGGTTGGCTCCAATCGTGAACAACTGCATTGGCCTTCTTGTACCCAAGATTGAGCGAACGACACAAAATCGTTTTACCGCCAAGATAGAAATCGAGCGGGGCAAATCCTTTGACGGCGTTTGCCCCGCTCGTTCGCTGCAATACAGCTTTTACCTTACGTTATCGTTCATCGCGAAGGAGTTCTTCATGGCACAGCTCGTGGTGTAAAGGACCTTGCCCAGCAGGGCATCGGTCTCCACCCGCACGCGCTCGGCAAACTCCTCGTTGGCGCGGGCGAGCTCGGCGGGCACCTCGGCCTCGGGCAGTGCGGCTACGACAGCGTCAACGTCGTGAATCTGCTTGTGGCCCATGCCGCCGACCTTCTCCTGATAATCCTCGACCGCGCGACCGCACTCATGGAAGCGGACATCGGCCAAGGCACCGATCAGGCGATTTGCCCAATAAAAATTCTCGGACGTCACACGAGCCTGCGTGTCGGCATAGTACTCGGGCATGGTCTCGACATTGGCGTACAGCGGCACGAGCGCGTTAAACGAATTGGAGCCAAACGCCATCCACTGCACGGCGCGATACGCCGGCTGCGCATAGGGACGCAGTTGCAGCACGGCAAGCTGGCTGTTGCGATTGATGCCGATAGGACGATAGGCGCCGCGCGTGGCGGGCGTACCCTTGCTGCCGTAGCAATCGTACTCCGTGCCCTGGTAGTGACTCGAAAGCACGTACTTGATGTCCTCGATGGTCACCTTGCGCTCGGGCACGCGGCTCCAGGGAATATCGTCGCTCTCGGGCGTGTAGTCGGCCTCGGGACCGTCCCACACATCGCTGGGGTTAAGGCAGCGCTGCATATACCAGGCGCGCGGCGTGTTGTAAACGTGGTCGCTGTCGCTGTGCGAGCCAAAGGCCTCGCGCGGGTTAAAGACCGCGGCCGGACCGTCGCCCTCAACGCCCAGCGTCAAGTCCAGATGCCACTCGGCCATCCAAGCGCGCAGGTCGGCGGAGCACATGTGATCGGCCTGGGCGCCCTCGGCATCGTCCAGGTCAAAGCTGTCGATACCCAGCTGGTTGGGCATGGTCACATAGGCGTCATCGGGTACGCGCTTGGCGATCCAGTGGTGGCCGCCGATGGTCTCGAGCCACCAGATCTCGTCAACGTCACTAAAGGCGATGCCGTTGTTCTCGTAGGTGCCGTAGCGCTCGAGCAGGTCGCCCAGGATACGCACGCCGTCGCGGGCGGACTTGGCGTAGGGCAGGACCAGGGTCACCATATCCTCCTCACCCAGGCCACCAGGCTGCGCCGGCACATAGCCGTCCTCACCCTCGTTGCCCTTGGCGGGCACGTAGTCCACAAGCGGGTCGGCACCGCGGACGCGCTCGTTGGTGGTGAGCGTCTCGGTTGCGGACATGCCCACATTGAGCTCGTTGAAACCGGCCTCGGCCCAGATGCCGTGGCCCGGAACAACATCGGGGACGCTCGTGTAACGCATGGGGTTATCGGGCAGCTCAACGGTCAGGTGGCTCAGGACGCTCGTGTAGACGCGCGGCTGCTCGTCGGGATGCACCACGCGCATGCGCTTGGGCTCAAACACCCCGTTGGACGAGTCCTCGTTACGCGCGACCAGGGTCGACCCGTCGTAGCTTGCGTTCTTACCGACCAAAATCGTTGTGCACGGCATGCGCATCCTCCTTGAGCGAAGAAATCAAACGATAACAGTGTATCGCTTCGGCGCAGAAAGGGCGAAACCGCGGCGCTGGCAACCCCCGTGGTCAAAAAATGCCAAATATGAGTACTGTCACCAATTTAGTAACAGCAATTTTGCTACGCATGGATGTCAAAATCAACATTTGTTCAAAAATTAGAGGTCGCGCGCGCAGACGTGGTGTAAGAGTGTCCTGAGGTCCGTCGCTGCAAGTC
>CAUFRY010000033.1 GCA_959028445.1 uncultured Collinsella sp.
TGGAGAGAACGCTCCCGCAAACTGCCTCTTGACAACTTATAGGAGCGTCGGTTTTCTTTTTGCGTTGTTCGCTGTGGTTGAGGGTAGTGGCTTAAACGTAGTAGATGGGTCAGTTCCGTGGCGGGAGGGCCGCGTGGGTTCCCTCGCGAGGTGAAAATGATCCCTTTTCCTCCGTCCCCAGGGGATCAATTGGGGCTAGAGTTCTAGCGTGAGGGTGACGGGGCAGTGGTCGCTGCCGAAGATGTCGCCGCGGATGCCGGTGTCGCGAACGTTGGCGGCGATTGCGTCGCTTACCAGGAAGTAGTCGATGCGCCAGCCGGCGTTGTTCTTGCGGGCATTAAAGCGATAGCTCCACCAGCTGTAGACGCCCTCAACGTCCGGATTAGCCGTGCGCCAGGTATCGGTAAAGCCGGCGTTGAGCAGCTCGGTAAACTTACCGCGCTCTTCGTCCGAAAAGCCTGCGTTGCCGCGGTTGGACTTGGGGTTCTTAAGGTCGATCTCTTCGTGCGCCACGTTAAAGTCGCCGCAGGTTACGACGGGCTTGCCGGTTTCGTGCTCAAGCGCGCCCAAAAAGCCGCGATAGGCATCGTCCCAGGCCATACGCACGTCGATGCGCGCGAGCTCATTTTGCGCGTTGGGCGTATAGACGTCGACAAACCAAAACTTGTCGAACTCGAGCGCACAGACGCGGCCCTCGGTTGCGGCTTGGGCAACGAGCTCGGCGGCCTCGCCCTCGCCGGCGTAGGGCAGCAGCGCGTCGGCGCGCAGCACGCGTAGCGGCTCCTGGCGGCTAAAGACCGCGGTGCCCGAATAGCCTTTGCGCTCGGCGTAGCTCCAGGTTTGGTGATAGCCGGGCAGGTCGATATCGACCTGGCCCTCCTGCAGCTTGGTCTCCTGCAGCGCCAGGATATCGACGTCGAGTTCTTGCGCGATCTGGATAAAGCTCGGGTCCTTTTTGAGCACGGCGCGCAGGCCGTTGACGTTCCACGAGGCGAAAGTGTAAGTCTGAGGCATGGTGTCCTTTCGACGGGGTTGGCAGGCTTAAGATTAGCGCAACAGGGGCGGGGTGGGCTCCGTGCATGCTGACTTAAAGGCCGCATGCTGGGACGTCGCTCAACGCTGCCCGACTAACAAGGACGGAGGACTCATATGACGCAGGCAATATCGGACCCCAGGCAGGCCTCCGCCGCGCTGGCGGATCTGTTTGACACCCACAAGCGCGTGGTCTTCTTTGGCGGCGCTGGTGTTTCCACGGCAAGTGGCATCCCCGATTTCCGCAGCGTGGACGGCCTGTATCACCAGCAGTTTGCCTATCCGCCCGAGACCATGCTGTCGCATAGCTTTTACGAGGCACATCCTGCGGAGTTCTTCGACTTTTACCGCACCAAGATGATCGCGCTTAACGCTAAGCCTAACCGCTGCCACACCAAGCTGGCCGAGCTGGAGCGCGCCGGCAAGCTCGACGCCGTGGTGACGCAAAATATCGACGGTCTGCACCAGGCGGCTGGCTCGCAGCGCGTGTTCGAGCTGCACGGATCGGTCCATCGCAACATTTGCCAGTCGTGCGGCGCGGTCTATAGCGCCGAGTGGATTTGCTCGCGCGAGCACGAGGACGCCGCGGGCGTGCCTGTGTGTCCTGCGTGCGGCGGGCGCATCAAGCCCGATGTGGTGCTCTACGAGGAGCCGCTCGATGAGCATGTGCTGACCGGTGCCGTTGCCGCCATCGCCGCGGCCGATGCCCTCATTGTGGGTGGGACCTCGCTCGTGGTGTATCCGGCGGCGGGCCTTACGCGTTACTTTACCGGCGATACGCTGGCCATATGCAACCTTGCTCCCACCGATCAGGATGCAAATGCCGACCTGCTGATTTCTTGCGACATCGCGGCCGCGTTTGCGTTCTAGCCCGCGCGCGCGGATACAATAGAAAGACTGAGTGCAAAGCGACCCCGCCGCCAGCTCCCCAAGCTCGGCGGCGTGGGCATTTTAGGAGGATGTTCATGGCGAACGACAGCAAGACATGGCGGTGCGGAAAGCATGAGCTCAGCTTTGACCGTCCGCGCATCATGGGCGTCCTCAACGTGACGCCCGATTCGTTTAGCGATGGCGGGGAGCACTTCGACCCCGATGCCGCCATCGAGTACGGCCTGGCGATGCTCGACGCCGGCGCCGACATCATCGACGTGGGCGGCGAGTCCACGCGCCCCGGCTTTACCCCGGTCAACCCCGACGAGGAGGCTCGCCGCGTGCTGCCCGTGGTGCGTGCGCTGGCCAAGGAGGGCGCCATCGTCTCGATCGACACGCGTCATGTGGCGGTTGCCAAGGCGGCCGTGCGCTGCGGCGCCTCGATCGTCAACGACGTGACCGGCTTCACCGATCCCAAGATGGTCGAGTTCGTTAAGACGAGCACTTGCGGCGTCATCGTGATGCATGCCGGCGAGGTCGCCGCGCCCGTCCGCACGCACGCAACGGTGCAGCTCGATACCTCGGCAGCGGCGTTTGTTGCCGAGAAGGCGCGCGAGGCGGCTGCCGAGGCCGCGCGTGAGGCCGAGAAGCCGGCTCGCCGCCGTCGCGGCAAGTTGCTGGGCGAGCCTAAGCCGGAGGCCAAGCTTCCGGGCGGCGTGGTGCAGCCCTCGTTGCCGTTTGGCGAACCGGAGCCCACGTCCGAGCCTGCAAGCGAGCAGGAGACGCCGGCCGCCGAGCAGGCTGCTGCCGCCGAGACCGTCGCGCCCGCGCCCGAGGCCGCGCCCGCAGCCACCGAGGCCGCATCGGAGTCCAATGACCGCCTGGCCGCCATGATGCGCCGCAGTGCCCGCCGTGAGGAGGCCTATGTGCCCACCTCGCAGCTCCGCCGCTTTACCCTGCCCGATTCGGCGCCCATCATGCGCCGCGTCATGGGCTTTCTGTCCGACCAGGCCCGCACGCTCATCCATGCCGGCGTGTCGCGCGACCGCATCTGCATCGATCCTGGCCCGGGCTTTGGTAAGTCGGCTAACGAGGACATCGTCATCCAGCGCGAGACTGCCAAGATGGCGTCGCTGGGCTACCCGCTCATGTGCGCCGTGTCGCGCAAGCGCTTTGTGGGCGCCGTCTCGGGCGTGACCGAGGCCGCCGAGCGCGATGCCGCCACGTTTGGCGTGTGCCTGGGCGCCATCCAGGCCGGTGCCAACATCGTGCGCGTGCACGACGCCGCGGGTTTTGCGCAGTTCCTGAACGGTTACTGGGCGGTTGCCAAGCCGCAGCCGCGCCGCGCGTTTGTGGCCGTGGGCTCCAACCTGGGGCATCGCTGCGACAACATCCGCGCCGCACGCGAGATGATCGCCGAGATTCCACTCACCTGCGTGTCCAACTCCTCCAAGATTTACGAGAGCGAGCCGGCCTACGAGACGCGCCAGGACGCGTTTGCCAACGCCGTCATCGAGATCAAGACCGAGCTGGCGCCGTTGGTGCTGCTCGACGAGCTTATGAAGATCGAGGCCGAGCTGGGGCGCGACCGCTCCAAAAAGGCCAAGGCCAACGGTCCGCGCACCATCGACCTGGACCTGCTGTGGATGGACGGCGAGACCCACGGCGGCAAAAAGCTGCGCCTGCCGCATCCGCTGATCGGCGAACGCGATTTTGTGCTGGTGCCGCTCGAGGACCTGATGCACGACCCGGCGCGGTTCTTCCGCTACAACGGCGTCGAGGTCAAGGAGCCCGAGGACCGCGTGGGCCATATCGTGGGCGAATTGGGGCGTATGTAGATGATCGAGATGAATGCTGTTGCCGCTGGCACCGAGCTCGACGCGGCGCGCGACGCGGGCCGCGAGGGCATGTCCGCGGGCTGGTGCGCGTGGAGCGCGGGCGATGCATCGCTGATGTTTTCGCTGATCGTGCGCCCGGACGTGAACATGCATGCCTTCCACGGCCTGCCGTTTGTGGCTGCGATGGGCATGATGGACGCGCTCGTGGGCACGGCTTCGACGCCGGGGTTGGGCCTTGCCGGTAAGGTGGGTATCCAGTGGCCGAGCGATATCGTGTGCGGTGCGCCTGCGTTTGAGACGTCGCTCGCGCGTGTTGCCGTGAACGGCGGTGCCGCTGCTGCGGGCATGTTCGGTGCCGTGACGGTGGATATTGAGCGTTCGGCGCTGGGCGAGCTTGGTGTGGACGTGGCTGACGAAGCGCTGGTCGAGACGCTGGCCGCCGCCGTGCTGGCCCGCGTGGACGCTTGGGCGGTTGTTGCCAACACGCCGCAAGGCGCCGCAGGGCCGCTGGCTCCCGTGCTGGGCGAGTACTTCGACATGGTGCCGCTGCTGGGCCGCCAAGTTGCGGCGGTGTCGCCCAACGGCCTGCCGCTTGCGGTCGGTGTGTTTGCAGGCCTGGACATCTGGGGCCGCGCGACCATTAAGACCGATGCCGGCGAGCAGGAGTTTCCGCCCGAGGCCGTACGAATTCGCGGGCTGTAGCGCGGGGCGTTCGCGCCCAAAGATAGACATGACAACAAGACCCTCCTCGGCCTGTGCCGGGGAGGGTTTCGCCTATCTGGGGAATGGGTTGCCAGCGCCCTATTCCTCAAAACTGAAAAATTTTCGTTTTTGAGGAATAGGATTAAGGCAGCTCGGTCTTTCGCGAGGTATATTCGCTATAGAGCCTATTCCTCAAAACTGAAAATTTTTCAATTTTGAGGAATAGCGATAAAAGACCGCGAGGAGGCCCCAATGAAACTCATCAATAGAACGTCATATATGGACACGTTGACGAGCCTTATTGGCGTGCCGGACATCAAGGTCATCACGGGCATCCGTCGTAGCGGTAAATCAAAATTGCTCGAGGCCCTCCGCGATTACGTGGAGGCAAATCTGTCCAATTCGAATGTCATCCATATCAACTACAACCTCGATGAGTTCGAGAATCTGCTCGAGTATCACGCGCTGCTCGCCTATGTAAAAGAGCATCGAGTGTCCGGCAAACAAAACTTTCTGCTTATCGATGAAGTTCAGATGTGCGACGGTTTTGAGCGTGCGATCAACAGCCTCCACGCATCCGAGCAGTACGACATATTCATTACCGGATCGAATGCCTTTTTGCTGTCGAGCGATCTGTCGACGCTCTTTACGGGGCGTACGTTTGAGATCGAGGTTTTCCCATTCTCGTTTGAGGAGTATCGACTCTATGGCGACGAGGGCGAGGTCGACCGCGACTTCGATGAGTACGCGAGAACCGGCGGTATGTCCGGCTCCTACCCTTATCCACTGCAGGAGCAGCGTTATCAATATCTCTCCAATGTCTTCAAAACGCTCATCGTGAGAGATATCGTGCAGCGGCATAACGTGAGAAACGAATCGGCGCTGCTGCGCATTGCCGATTACATGATGGACAACGTATCCAACATAACGTCGGCACGTAACATTACGGATATTTTGAACGCGGATGGGCTAAAGATAACGAACAAGACGGTCGGCACGTACATGGGGTGCCTGTGCGATGCGTTTGCCTTCTATAAAGTTCGTCGGTACGACATCCGCGGCAAAAAATACCTTAAGAGCGGCGAGAAGTATTACCTGGCAGACCACGCGTTCAAATACGCGCTGCTCGGTACACGTGATATGGATTGGGGACGCGTATACGAGAACATGGTGGCAATCGAGCTGCTGCGCCGCGGATACGAGGTATACGTCGGCGTGCTCTATAAAAAGGAAATAGACTTTGTAGCAATCAAGCGAAGCGAGAAGCTCTACATTCAGGTGAGCGACGACATCAGCTCGGATAAGACATTTGAACGCGAGATTTCACCACTGCTGAGCATTGGCGACGCGTACCCCAAGATGATTCTCGCCCGCACGCATCACGAGGCCACGGACCGCAATGGGGTGCAGATCGTGGACCTGGCGAGGTGGCTGTGCGACGAGGCCTAGCAGAAAGCCCTATTCCTCAAAACTGAAAATCTTTCGATTTTGAGGAATAGGGCCGATGCGTTGCCTAGTTCGCCGCTCGCGCTCGTGCTCGACTTAAGCCCCTGTCCTATCCCAGCTCCTGCATGCGGCGGTAGATTTCGCAGATACCCTTGATGGTGAGCTGTCCGTCGACCACGTCGAAGGCATCGGTCGAATCGGCGACGATGCTGGCGAGACCGCCCGTGGCGATAACGGTGGCATCCTCGCGGCCCAGCTCGCGCTTCATGCGCGCGACCAGGCCCTCAGCCATGGCGGCGGCGCCCATCACGGCGCCGACCTTGATGCACTCCTCGGTATCGCGGCCGATGGCGTGCTCGGGCGCCTCGAGCGGCACGCTGGCGAGCTTGGCGGCACGGGCGGCAAGCGCGTCCATGGAGATGCGAATGCCCGGCGCGATCGCTCCGCCAATGTAATAACCGTCCTCATCGATGACGTCGATATTGGTCGCGGTGCCAAAGTCCACCACGATTGCCGGCGCGCCGTAGAAAGTTTCGGCCGCAACGGCGTTAGCGACGCGATCGGCGCCTACGGCTTGGGGACGCGCCGCGCGCAGCTTGGTCACCGCGGCCGTCTGCGGCCCGATGACGATGGCGTCCGCGGCAATGCGGTCGGCCACGGCGTGCCATTCGCGCGAGAGCTGCGGCACCACGCCGGCAAAGGCGATCGCGTCGACCGCGTCGAGCGAAAGGCCGTACATCTTAAAGAAACCCATCAGGCGCACATGGATCTCGTCGGCGGTATAGGAGCGGTCGGTGGGCATGCGCCACGACTGCACCAGCTCGTCTCCGTCAAACAGGCCCATGGCCGTCTGCGTGTTTCCCATATCGATAGCGAGCAGCATGTCTACTCCCAGTGTTGGCATAAAAGGACGCGCACCATTGTATACGCGTCGCCGACGGCACTCGGCTGCGATTCGTTTACGGTGATAGGGGCTGAGGGGTTTAAATATGAAGGAATTATGCTCCACGAGTTTTTCCTTGCCGTTTACCGAACTCCCGCGTAATATTCTTTCTTGCGCACATGAGGCGCCAAGACATTGCGGGGTGGAGCAGTCTGGTAGCTCGCCGGGCTCATAACCCGGAGGTCGTAGGTTCAAATCCTGCCCCCGCGACCAAGAACTTGCAGCTCGTCGGCCTAGCCGACGAGCTTTTTTGTTATTCCGGGACCGTGTTCTCGGTCCAATTCTTGGCCTCTCAAACAAAATCTCGATCTGTAACATCTAGACCCGATTTAGGCGGCTAGGTGTTACAGATCGAGAAAAACCCGCTGTTGGGCTCATCCCATCCACCTGCCGCTACCTGCTGTCCGCCGATTTCCGTTGCGCTGCTGTATTCCCATGCCATATCCTCTAGATAACTACGCGGCATTATCGCCGCCGCGCCTACAAGAGAGGAATGTCCATGACCACACCTGCATCCAAGCTGCTCCAGCCCATTACGGTTGGCCCCCTTGAGCTCAAGAACCGCATTATGTTTCCGCCGCTGACCACCGGCTACGAGGAGCGTGACGGTTCCATCGGCGAGCGCAGCCTGGCTTTTTACGAGCGCTTGGCCCGTGGCGGCGTGAGCTACATCGTCATCGGCGACGTCGCTCCCGTCATGACCGCAAGCCCCACGCCCAAGCTGGCAACCGACGCCCAGATCCCCACGTTTAAGGCGCTGGCCGACGCCGTCCACAAGCACGGCGCCAAGGTCGCGCTGCAGCTGTTCCACCCCGAGTACGATGTGCCCGGTGTCGGCCGCATGGTCATGGGATCCATGGCCGCCGCCAAGGCCGCGCAGGAGGCCAAGGCCGCCGGCGACGAGGAGACCTTTGCCGCCAAGATGGCCGAGTCCAACGAGATCCGCAACCAGGCCTACGCCAAGCTGCATCACGACATGCAGCACTTTGTGAACGAGGCGAGCGTAGAGCAGCTCACCCAGATCAAGGAGGCCATCGCTGCCTCGGCCGCTCGCGCACAGCAGGCCGGGATCGACGCTATCGAGGTCCACGGCGACCGCCTGGTGGGTTCGCTGTGCTCGGCCATCCTCAACCAGCGCACCGACGAGTACGGTGGTTCGTTCGAGAACCGCGTTCGCTACGCGCTGGAGGTCGTCGCCGCCATTAAGGAGGCCGCGCCGCAGCTGATGGTGGAGTACAAGCTCCCCGTGATCATGGAGAACCCCGACGGCACGCCGCGCGGCAAGGGCGGCCTGCAGCCCGACGAGGCCTGCGAGTTCGCCAAGCTGCTCGAGGGCGCGGGCATCGATATGATCCAGGTCGCACAGGCCAACCACACCGGCAACATGGGCGACACCATTCCGCCCATGGGCGCCATGCCCTACAACTGGACGCTGCCCGTGGCCGAGCGCGTCAAGGCCCTGGTCTCCGTGCCGGTGGCAACCGTGGGCCGCGTGGTTTCGGTCGAGGCCGGCGAGAAGATTCTGGAAGACGGCGCCGCCGACATCATCGCCTATGGCCGCTCGCTCATGTGCGACCCCGACATTGCGCTGAAGGCCGCCACGGGTGAGCCCATCCGCGAGTGCCTCAACTGCAACAAGGGCTGCGTCGACGCGATTCAAAATCGCAAGTACATCTCGTGCGTGCTCAATGCCGAGAACGGCGACGAGGCGACCATCGCCATTAAGCCGGGCGAGGGCGACAAGAAGATCGCCGTGGTGGGCGGCGGCATCGCCGGCCTGGAGGCCGCACGCGTGGCGGCCAAGCGCGGCTACGACGTGACCATCTACGAGGCGAGCGATCACTTGGGCGGCCAGATTGTGCTGGCGGCTGCGCCTCCGCGCAAGGACGAGATCATGCGCTCGGTCGAGTACTACGAGAAGATTCTGCCTGGCCTGGGCGTGAAGGTTGAGCTCAGCCATGCCGCTACCGCTGAGGACCTCAATGCCGCCGACGCCGCGATTGTGGCCGTGGGCGCGCACGACGTGGTCATCCCCGTTTCGGGCGCCGACTCGGAGAAGGTCGTCTCGAGCTGGGACGTGCTGGCCGGCAAGGCGGAGATCAACGGCCGCGTCGCTGTCATTGGCGGTGGCCTGGTGGGCACCGAGACTGCCGAGTATCTGCTGCAGCACGGCTGCGAGGTGGCGATCGTGGAGATGCTCGACAAGATTGCCGCGGGCGAGTCTGAGACCATTCTGCCGCTGATTATGAGCGACTTTGCAGAGCACAACGTGGAGCAGCACGTTAAGACCCGCCTGACCGCCATTACCGACGAGGGCGTGGAGGCCATTCGCACCACCGAGGACGGCGCCGAGGAGCCGATGAAGATCGCCTGCGATTACGTGGTGATGGCCGTGGGCTCCAAGGCCAACGCGTTTGACCTGGATGGCGTGACGGTGCCCGTGACCTGCGTGGGCGACTGCTCGGGTGAGCGCACCGCCGACATTGCGAGCGCCATTCGCACGGCGTATCACGCGGCCAACGAGCTGTAGTTGAACATCGCGGCCAGGCGGGGCGGTAGCACGGATCCGTCTCGCCCGGCTGTGTCCCGTCGGGTGTCAACCGGTGCGGGGCCTGCAAGCGCAGCAGGTCCCGCCCTTTTTGTTTTGCTCCGATGAATGGCAATGCGCGGTAATCATGAGGAGTGAGGACGTCTACTGCCTTGCAGATCACTCAAAATTATTGGGGGAGGGGTTAATAACTATATCCTCTATACCAAAGGACATAAAGAGATGCCAACTTTGTTGACAAGCGAATGACGATTGGCTGCGAGTCAGCTACCAGCGTAAATAATCGATAAAGAAATGTCGTAATTTGGTGCCAAATGTCCAGATAACACCGCGTCTACTTTAATTAACTGCTTTGAGCAAACAGTAAAATGCTACTATCTAACTTGCACGTAAGAAAGCAGATTAACGGCTAAGGCTAAGAAGTGGCAGGTATGTCGGAAGCAACTAGGACTCGCACGCATGCGCCCGAGGTTAGGCAGCGCGCCGTCGAGATCCTCCAAGAGGGGGTCGGTCATCGCGCTCTCGCCGCGGAGCTTGGCATTCCCCAGGCCACGGCTCGTCAGTGGGCCCGCGCGTATGCCGTGGGCGGTGCCGACGCCGTTCTCAATGCCGGTTCGCATCATCACACCTATTCGTACGACGTAAAGCTCGCTGTGGTTAAGGACCGTCTGGAAAACGGCTTGACGGTTCGCGAGGCCATGATCAAGCACAAGATTCCCAGCGAGTCTTCGGTCAAGGCTTGGTGCCGTCAGTACCGCGAGAGCGGTGAGGCCGCACTGGTCGATAAGCCGCGCGGTCGCAAGCCGCGCGTTAAAAAGGCGGAATAGCAAACGGGATGGTGCGCCCACAGGGGCGCATTTTTCTTGCCGCGCCAACTTTTTGGACCGCCGCGAGCCTATCGGGACATCCTCCAAAATGGCCAATAAACCGCGCGCAGTGGCCCGTGCGCCCACCGCTGCGATAGGGGGAGCGTCGCCCCTTTGCTCCAATGCGGACAGACTCCTTGCCCCGTACGCCTAAAACTCCCCAGTTGACCGAAAACCCGCTGCCGCTACTCATCAATTGAGCTATAACGTTAAACAATTGCAGCGTTTTTGCATGGGGGAGTGATGGTATGACGCTACTGTATTTCCTTACCCTGTTTCCGCTGGTACCGGCGCTGGGCATGCTGTTCGCGCGCGGCGACCGCGCCCGCGATGCGGTGGGGCTCATAGGTTCCGGCATTATTATGGCGGTGACAGTTGTAGTCGCCGTCATGTTTTTTGGCATGGGTCCGCAGAGCTTTGAGGTTGCCTCCGGCACCTCGCATGTGCTCTCGATCATCAGCTCCGTCATCGACGTCATCCTGTGCGCCGTAATCCTGTACAACGCGTACAAATATAGGAACGCGCTCGCCACGGTGCTCGG
Organism: uncultured Collinsella sp.; assembly: GCA_959028445.1. Classification (GTDB taxonomy): domain Bacteria; phylum Actinomycetota; class Coriobacteriia; order Coriobacteriales; family Coriobacteriaceae; genus Collinsella. Next base: position 10,787 of record CAUFRY010000033.1, read on the forward strand.
CATAGTCCAGCTGGTGGGCTCGTTCGCCTTTGCAGCCATGACGCTGCCCGCGGTCGAAGCCGTCACGGCGACGCCGCTCTACCTGGACTACATGAGTGTGATCATGGTCCTCGCCGTCGGCATCGTCGGTAGCCTAATCTGCGTGTATGCCCTGGGCTACATGAAGGACTTCCAGGCCCATGACGAGCACGAGGCTGCGCTGCGCGGGCAGACCGCGCCCGACCGTCGCCCGCAGTTCCTGGCGCTTATGTTTCTATTCCTCTCGGCCATGTTCGTCATCGTGACGAGTGACAACCTTGAGTGGCTGTTCTGCGGCTGGGAAATCACCACCGTGTGCTCGTTCCTTATGATTGGCTACACGCGCACGCCCGAGGCCATCAAAAACGCCTTCACCCAGATCATCCTCAACATGCTGGGCGGCATCGCGTTTTTGGCGGGCCTTATGTTTCTGCACGTCAATGGCATGCCGCTGACCATCTCGGGCATGATCGAGCTTTCCGGCGCCGGAACCGCGCAGTCCGCGCTGCTGGTGATGCCGGTCGTTCTGCTGTCGCTCGCCGCGCTCACCAAGGCCGCACAGATGCCGTTCCACACTTGGCTGCTGGGTGCCATGGTTGCCCCCACGCCCACGAGCGCCCTGCTGCACTCGTCAACCATGGTCAAAGCCGGCGTATTCCTGATGGTCAAGCTGAGCCCGCTCTATGCCATCTATCCTGTGACCGGCTTTATGGTCACGAGTGTGGGTGCCATCACGTTTTTGCTCGCTGCCCTCATGGCCATCTCGCAGAGCAACGCCAAACGCGTGCTCGCGTACTCCACCATTTCCAACTTGGGCCTCATTAGTGCCTGCTTGGGTGTCGGCGCGCCCGAGGCCGTATGGGCGGCCATCTTCCTGATCCTGTTCCACACGGTGGCCAAGTCGCTGCTGTTCCTGTGCGTGGGCACGGCCGAGCATCATATCGGCAGCCGCGATATCGAGGACATGGACGGCATGTTCAGCCGCATGCCGCACCTGACGCGCCTGATGATGCTGGGCATCATGGGCATGTTTGTGGCGCCGTTTGGCATGCTCGTGTCCAAGTGGGGCGCCCTGGTGGCGTTCGCGCAGACCGGCAACGTGCTCATGATCATGGTGCTTGCCTTTGGCTCGGCCGCGACGTTCTTCTTCTGGGGCAAGTGGCTTGCCAAGCTTTCGGGCGTCGACCCCACGGCTCAAAACGTTGAGGTCAATGTCCATAAGACCGAATGGATGGCCCTCAACACCATCGCCGCGCTGCTTATTCTGTGCTGCGTGGCGTTCCCGGTTATCTCGAGCGGTCTGGTGTCGCCTTACTTGGCCATGGTGTTTGGCCGCGTGCCGTACGTTATTGGCAAGGACGCCATGTATCTGATGGTGGTTATCGTGGCTTTTATTGCCGTGGTGTTGCTGACTTCATTCCGCGTGAGCAACAAACCGCATGTAAACGTATATCTTTCGGGTGTGGGAACCGACAAATATCGCCATTTCCGCGGCTCGATGGGACACGAGGTAAAGGCCGAAAAGCGCAATTGGTACTCGGAGGGCGCCCTTGGCGAGAAGCGTATTGGCCCCGCGGGTAGCGTCGTGTGCTGCAGCATTATCTTGTTTGCGCTGCTGTGTTGCGCATGGATTGGGCCCGAGAGACTTGCCATGAGTGCGCCCTCGGTGCTGCGCGGCAAGTATTTTGAAGGTTCGGGTGTCGTGGGCATTTTTATTGGCACCGTGGCGTTTGCCCTGCTGGCGCCGCTTGTGGGTGGCATGATCGACGGCATTGACCGCAAGCTGTCCGCCCGAATGCAGGGCCGCGTGGGCCCGCGCCTGCTGCAGCCCTTCTACGACGTTGCCAAGCTGCTGCGCAAGGCCCCCGCCAGCGTAAACACCATGGACGATACCTATATGGCGTGCGCGCTCATCTTTACCGTGGTGGGCGGCGGCATCTTTGTGTCGGGCTCTAACACGCTACTGTGCGCTTTTATGGTGACGCTCGCCGCGATCTTTGTGGTGCTGGCGTCCGCCTCGACGCAAAGCCCGTTTGCCCAGGTTGGCGCCGATCGTGAGTTACTGCAGGTTATGAGTTACGAGCCCGCCGTTTTGCTGATGAGCGTGGGCCTGTACCTTGCCACCGACAGCTTTGATTCCATCGCCGTGACGGGGCAGTCGGTCCCCATCATCGTGCACAGCGCGCCCATTTTCCTCGCGTTGCTCGCGGTGCTTACCATCAAGCTGCGCAAGTCGCCGTTTGACCTTTCGTACTCGCATCATGCGCATCAGGAGATCGTCCAGGGCGTCGCCACCGAGATGAGCGGCGGCACGCTGGCCAAGATGACCCTTATGCACTGGTGCGAGACCGTGCTGTTTTTGATGTGGGTGGGCATGTTCTTTGTCTGGGGCAACCCCGTGAGCTGGGTTGTAGCCCTGGTCGTGATGGCCGCGACGTATTTTGTCGAGGTCCTGATCGACAACACCTTCGCACGCAGCACCTGGCGCAGCTGCTTTAGGCTCGGATGGGGCGTGGCGCTGGTGTTTGGCCTGCTCAACCTTATGCCCATCCTCGTCGACGTGTTTATTTAGGAGGCGGCATCCATGGATCATAAAATGTCGCGCTCGCCGTGGGTCATTCATTACGACGGCTCGAGCTGCAACGGATGCGATATCGAGGTGCTGGCCTCGCTCACGCCGCTGTTCGATGCGGAGCGCTTTGGCGTGGTCAACACCGGCAACCCCAAGCATGCGGATATCTTTTTGGTGACGGGGTCGGTCAATGCCCAGAACCTGCCCGTCGTGCGCCAGATCTACAGCCAGATGCTCGAGCCCAAGTGCGTGGTGGCGTGCGGCATTTGCGCGTGTTCGGGCGGCGTATTCCGCGATGCCTATAACGTGATCGGCGGCGTGGACCGCGCGATTCCCGTGGACGTGTATGCGCCCGGGTGCGCCATTCGTCCCGAGACCGTGATCGATGCCATCGTGGAGGCATGCGGCATCCTGGACCAGAAGGAGGCCGTGATGCGCGCCGGCGGCGACCCACTTACCGTGGGCGGCGCTGCTACCTGGGACGGTGGCGTTGAGCTGGGCGAGGACGGGTTTGTGGCTGCGGGGGTCGGCGACGCCCCTGCCGGGACGCCCGCCGCACCCGCCGCTGGCGACGCACCCGCCGGGACGCCAGCCGCTGCAAAGGAGGCCGAGTAATGCAAAAGGCAATCTATACCACCGTCGGGATCGACGAACTCCTGTCGCATGTCCAGGCGCTCAAGGGCGTCGGCGCGCGCTTTGTGCAAATGCACGCCGAGCGCAACATCGACGACGGCACGTATCGGCTGGTCTATACGTTTATCGACGTTCGTGCTGCTCAGGAGCATATTGCGCAGGACGGTAGCTATGCGATCGAGAACCTGGTGGTTGAGGGCATCGACCAGTACCAGGAGATTCCGTCCATCAGCTCGTATTACCCCGCGGTGTTCCCGTTTGAAAATGAGGCTCACGACCTGTTTGGTCTTGCCATCACTGACATGCAGGTCGACTTTAACGGCTTTTTCTACCAGGTCTCGACTGCAGAACCCATGAGCGTTATCACGCCCGAGGTGAAGGCCGCGCGCGAGAAAGCCATGAAGGTCCGTGCCGCCGCCGAGGCCAAGGCGCGCAAGGCCGCGGCCGAGAGGGCTGCTGCTGCCACGGCCGCTGCGGGGGAGGGCGCTGCGAGTGCTGCTGCCGCCCAGCCCGCTGCGGCTGCCGGCTCCGATGCTCAGCACGATGAGGCTGCTGCGAAGGCCGCGCTCAAGGCTGCCGAGATGGAGGCAAAGCTCGCTGCCATGGATCCCGAGAAAGCGGCCAAGGTCCGCGCGGCGCTTGCCGCCAAGGCCGCCCGCGACAAGCAGAAAAAGGAGGCGTAAGGTCCATGGCTCATCGCTCCGTCATTCCGTTTGGCCCGCAGCACCCGGTGCTGCCCGAGCCGCTTCATCTGGACCTGGTGATCGAGGACGACCGCGTCATCGAGGCAATTCCGCAGATCGGTTTTGTGCACCGCGGACTCGAGAAGCTCACCGAAAAGCGTGACATGCACCAGTTTGGCTACATCGCCGAGCGCATCTGCGGCATTTGCGCCGTGGGCCACAGCTGCGGCTATGCCAGCGCCTGCGAGCGCATGCTCGACATCGAGGTGCCCGGCCGCGTGCAGTATATCCGCACCATTCTGCACGAGCTTTCGCGCATTCACTCGCATTTGCTGTGGCTTGGCCTGCTTGCCGATGCCTTTGGCTTTGAGGCGCTGTTCTATCGTTCGTGGACGTTGCGCGAGCAGATTCTTAAGATCTTCGAGAGCACCTGCGGCGGTCGCGTGATTCTGTCGATCAACGAGATCGGCGGCCTTAAGCACGATATCGAGGATTCCGAGCTGGCCGGCATTGTCCAGACGCTCGATGCCATGCGCCCCGACTACGAGGCCCTGGTGCATACGTTTTTGGACGATGCCAGCTGCGGCGAGCGCCTGCATGGCGTGGGCGTGATCAGCAAAAAGGACGCGCTGGATCTGTCGATGGTCGGCCCGTTTGGGCGCGCCTCGGGCGTGGACTACGACGTGCGCATGTTTGGCGACGGTGCCTACGCGGATCTGGCTGCATTTGAGCCCATCGTTGCCATCGATGGCGACTGCTATGCCCGCTGCCAGGTGCGTTGTGCCGAGGTCACGCAGGCTATGGACATTATCAAGGAGCTTGTGGGCAAGATTCCGCACGACGGCATCGGTGGGCGCACCAAGCTCACGCCGGCCGACGGCGCGCGCGGCGAGGTTGTGATTGAGCAGCCGCGTGGCGAGGCGTATTACTATGTGCGCGGCAACGGCACCAAGAACCTGGACCGTTTCCGCGTGCGCACGCCGACGTCGCAGAACCTAGCGGGTCTGACGCATGCGCTGCAGGGCGTGCTCCTTGCCAACGTGCCCATGATTATCCTGACCATCGACCCCTGCATTAGCTGCACGGAAAGGTAGGCGCGGCATGAGTTTACTGACATTTGCCAAGACGGCCTTGGGCTCTATGGTCAAGCAGCCGGTAACGGTGTGCTATCCGCAGGAGAAGCTCGCGGCACCCGAGCGCTTGCGCGGGCATATCGTCAACGACATGGACGTGTGTATCTGCTGCGGCATGTGTGCGCGTCGCTGTCCGGCGGGCGCGCTCGCGGTCGATCGCAAGGGTGGAACGTGGTCGATCGACCCGTATGCCTGCGTGGTGTGTGGTGAGTGCATCGAGAGCTGCCCCAAGCACTGCCTGACTATGGACACCGCTCGTACTCCAGTTGCGGCGGACAAGACTCCCACGGTAGAAACTAAGTCGGAGTAGCATTGGTATAGAGCTGGAATAGGGGCCGGTGGGGGAAATGCCCCACCGGCCCCGCGCTTAAACGCGCGGTTGGGCCGCCACGAACAAAACTATGCCGGATTACGGGGCTGGATAGCGAACCTCCGACCATACAGAAAATCGCAAAAACAAACCAGCAGGTAGATTGCTTGCCGTTTTTCAAAAAATGAAGGTATGGATGAGGGCCTCGACTTTAGCCCCGTAATCCGGCATAGTTTTGAAATGACACCATATCCGTAACAGCCCTTGATCTCCCGTGGACAGAGGGAAACGGATCATTTTGTCCTCGCGAGGGCCGCCGCGTGACCCGTCTGCCACGAAATGGGTCTATCTACTACGTTTAGGCGGCAGTCCTCGACCACGGCAAGTAATGCGAAATGAAAGCCGCAGGTAGAACGCCTGCGGTTTTTCATGAAACGCGGTTATGGTCGGAGGTACCGGACTAAACATAGTAGATAGGCCAGTTTCGTGGCGAGCACCACCAATAGATCCCCCGGGGACGGAGGAAAACGGGTTCTTTTGCCCCGTCCATCTTGAGTCGCACCCGTTTTCCTGCGAAAACGCTCGTGCCTCAACTTTGGTGAGACATTTGTCTCACGCCTAAAAATGAATCTGGAACGTGTGTCACCTGCCCTAATTGTGTCTCATTTCGTAACTTTAGGCTGATGCAAGGTCTGAGCCTGCGAGAAGGGAGACGCGATGAGTAAGTACACGAGGGGTCTCTTGGCGGTGATGCTGGCCGTAGTGCTGGTGTTGCCGGCTGCAGCATTTGCCATGCTGCCCGAGGCCAACGCCAGGTCCAGTACCGGAATGGACGGACCGACAATGAGCGGAAAGGTCGTCGTCGATCCCGACACCAGCGGACGCTGGGAAATCTGGGCGGCCGGTCACAACGGTAATAAAGTAACGACTCAAAACATCGGCCGAATCTGGACCGACAAGACGGTCGAGGCAACTGAGGAAAACGAAGAGTCGGATTTTCTGACCACGCTTTCGGCCATGTCCTCGACGTCTAATTCAACCGTGACGGTTACTACGCCGCTCGACATCGTGATGGTGCTGGATGCATCTGGCTCGATGGATGATCCTATGGGTGGCGGAGATCGCACCAAGCGTATCGATGCGCTGAAGAGTGCTGCGAACAGCTTTATCGATACCATCGCAAAACAAAATGAGAGCATCGAGGGCGTCAATAGGCAGCATAGGGTTGCCATTGTTAAGTTTGCGGGCAAGAAGTCCAACGATATCGGCAACAATATGTATCGCGACGGAGGGTACTCCTACAATTACACCCAGGTTATGAAAGAGTTGACCTACTGTTCCGGCAGCAATGCGGATGATCTCAAGAAGAATACAATTAATCAAATTCAGCCTGCCGGTGCCACGCGCGCCGACTATGGCCTAGAGCTGGCCGAGAAAATCACTACCACTTATGGCCGCAAAGACGCCAAGAAGATTATTGTGTTCTTTACCGACGGCACGCCAACAAAGCAAAATAAATTCGATGCGGGTGTCGCCAACGCTGCCGTGACAGCTGCTAAGAATATGAAGGACGGCAAGGCCACCGTTTATACCATCGGCATCTTTGATGGCGCGAACCCCAGTGCTGGTATCCAGGATTCGGGAAAAAGCCAAAAAGAGAACAAGTTCATGCAGGCTGTTTCAAGCAACTACCCCAATGCCACGGCATGGGATACTCATGGCACACGCGCGGAAAACTTCGACTACTACAAGTCGGCGACCAATGCCGAAGAGCTCAAGAAGGTTTTCGACGACATCTCGCAGGCCATCACATCGGAGGCGCCTTATCCGACCGAAATCCATAAGGGCTACGACGAGACCAAGTCCGGCTACATCACGTTTACCGACGAGCTGGGCGACTTTATGCAGGTCGACAGCTTCACCGAGGTCGTCATCAACGGCGCGCCGTTTACCAAGACGGACAAAACGGTCAATAAAGAAACCAATACCGACACCTACGAGTTCACCGGCAAGGCAAAAGACCTGCTCATTACCGTGCAGCGTGCTGGTGATGACAATCCCCAGAAGGGCGATGTCGTAACGGTCAGCATTCCTGCGTCGTTGATTCCGCTGAGCCACTTTAAGACCGTAGACGGCAAGCTTTCGGTCGACAGCGCTCAGCCTATCCGCGTGAAGTACACCTCGAGCGTGAAGAGTACTGCGCTCGACAACCTGTTTACGCCCGAGAAGGTAACGGGGCTCAAGGATTACATCGAGAACAATACGACCGTTGCCAACGGCGCCAAGACCGTGAATTTCTACGCGAACAAGTGGAGCGGCGGTGCGTTGGGTAATACGGTTGCGACCTTTGAGCCTGCCGACACCAACCGCTACTACTACTTCCAGAAGCAGACTCCTATTTACACGGATGAGGAATGCACGCAGCCCGCAAAGAATTCGCTGGCAGATACTGGCACCTATTACTACAAGGATGAGTTTGAGGAGCAGGGCGAAAACGGCGAGGCCAAGCCCGCCTCTGCCGTCATCGAGTTTATCGGCGGCGACGCTGCGAAGTTTGACGGCGCGATTGTTCCCGATGAGAACGGTAACTTGGTGTTTACTGTGGGAACCGCACGCCTGGCCTTTATCGACGAGCTTCACACCACCAAGGAGGGTGTGGGCGGCAACTTGACCGAGACCGCGCGCGACGTGCTTAACCCCAGGTGGAATGACCTTTCCTCCGTTGCGACTTCCACGCACGTGCATTCGCACCTGGGCAACAACGGCAAGATTATCTTTAGCCTTGCAACCAAGCCGACAACGGTGGATACCAAGACTGACTTTGGTCTGACCAAGGTGCTCGAGGGCCGCAAGTGGGCGGATACGGATGCGTTTGAGTTTGAGCTCTCCGCGACGTCCGACAACAATGCCCCGATGCCCGACCCCGCGACCGTAACTGTGACCAATGCCGATCTCGACAAGGGCAAGGCAGCCATTAACTTTGGCAAGATTACTTATGCCGAGCCGGGCGAGTACACCTATGAGGTCCGCGAGGTCAAGGGCGACGCCGGTGGCATTACCTACAGCAAGAACGTTGCCACGTTCAAGGTGACTGTGACGGTTAACGCCAAGGGCGAGCTTAAGGCCGACGTTGAAAAGACCTCGGGTGAGACCGAGTTCAAGAACACCTATAGCGTGAAGCCTGTCGAGGACCAGATCACCGCGACCAAGGTCCTGACCGGGCGCGACCTCAAGGAGGGCGAGTTCTCCTTCGAGCTCGTCGAGGGTAACAAGGTCGTCGCCAAGGGCACTAACGCTGCCGACGGCACGATTGCCATGGACAAGATCACTTACGACAAGCCCGGCACCCACACTTACACGCTGCGCGAGAAGCTCCCCAACGAGGCGGGGCTGAGCAACGGGATCACGTACGATAAGACGAACTACACCATCAAGACGAGCGTCATCGACAACGGCGACGGCACGCTTAAGGTGACCCATACGCTCGAGGGTCCCGAGACGGCACGCTTTGAGAACAAGTACAACACTGCCCCGAATAAGTCCAGCGTCACCGACCAGATCACCGCGACCAAGACCCTGACAGGCCGCGACCTCAAGGAAGGCGAGTTCTCCTTCGAGCTCGTCGAGGGTAACGATGTCGTCGCCAGGGGCACCAATGCGGCCGACGGCAAGATCACGATGGACAAGATCACCTACACTGCGGCTGGCGAGCACACCTACATGCTGCGCGAGACCAAGGCCAGCACCACCGAAAACGGCATTACTTACAGCACCGCTGAGTACACTATTGTGACCACCGTCAAGGATAACAACGATGGCACCCTCAGCGTGGAGCACAAGCTGCAGAATGTTGACAAGGCGACCTTCGAGAACGCCTACACCGTAACCCCCAAGAGCTTCAGTGTTACTGATCAGATCACGGCGACCAAGGTCCTGACCGGGCGCGATCTCAAGGAAGGCGAGTTCTCCTTCGAGCTCGTCGAGGGCAACGATGTTGTTGCCACCGGCAAGAACGATGCCCGCGGCAAGATCAAGATGAGCCCCATCGAGTACACCGCCGCCGGCAAGCGCACCTATATCCTGCGCGAAGCCAAGGGCGCCGAAGGCAACGGCATTACCTACGACAGCACGACCTACACTATCGTGACTACCGTTACCGATGACGGCAATGGTAAGCTCACGGTCAAGCATGAGCTGCAGGGCGCCAACGAGGCGAAGTTCAACAACAGCTACAAGCCGAATCCTGACGAGTTCAGCGTCACCGACCAGATCACCGCGACCAAGGTCCTGACCGGTCGCGACCTCAAGGATGGCGAGTTCTCCTTTAAGCTCGTCGAGGGCGACAAGGTCGTTGCCAAGGGCACCAACACTGCCGACGGCAAGATTGCAATGGACAAGATTACCTACGACAAGCCTGGAACGCACACCTACACGCTGCGCGAGGTCAACGGCGGAACCACCAGCAAGGGCATCACCTACAGCAACGCCAAGTACACTATCGAGACCACCATTACGGACAACGGTGACGGTACCCTCAGCGCCACGCACGAGCTGGGGGGCGACGCCACGGCCGCGATCTTCGAGAACACCTACCGCGTGACCCCGCTCGACGCAGAGCTCGACTTTGGCCTGAGCAAGGCTATCAACGGCCGCGACTGGACGGATGCCGACAAGTTCAGCTTTACTATCACCGCCCCCGAGGGCACCCCGCTGCCCAATCCTGCAACCGTAACCGTGAGCAATCGCGACGCGAAGGACGGCATCGCCGCCATCAAGTTCGGCAAGATCCGCTACACGGCTGCCGGAACCTACAAGTACGAGATCCGCGAGAACGCGGGCGGCACGGTCGGCATGACGTATGACGCCCATGTCGCGACCGCCGAAGTGACCGTGACCGAGGACGGCGATGGCACCCTGACCGCCAACGTCACCAAGAAGGAAAACGGACGTTTTACCAATACGTATCGCTCTGAGCTCAACTACACCGCGGCCGGCGGCCTCAAGCTCAGCAAGACCCTCCGCGGACGTCCCATGACCGAGGGCCAGTTCACCTTTACCGTGACGCCCGCCGACGAGGCTTCGGCCAACGCACTTGGCCTGCTGCACGGAGCCAACGAATTCAAGTCCCCCGCGACGGCAGAGGGAGCGGTCGGCCTGATCGACATCCTGGCGGGCCATGAGGTCAAGTTTACGCAGGCTGACGCCGGTAAGACCTTTACGTACACCGTGGCCGAGAAGAACGACCATCAGCCCGGTTACACCTACGACGAGGCTGTCCGCACCGTGACGATCGCCATCGCCGACGACACCGCCGGTACGCTCACCGCCACGACGACCGTTTCCGGCGGTCCCGAGGGCACGCTGCCGACCGAGTACAAGACCGGTGCCGCTGCGGTCGAGAGCGCCGTGGTCCCGTTCGTCAACAGCTACAGTGCTACGACCAACACGACTGGTGGTACCGCTGCTCAGGTCGTTGCCACCAAGACCCTGGCCGGTCGCCCGATGGCCGACGGCGAGTTCTACTTTGGCATCGCCTACGCAGGCGAGAAGGAAGCCATCGAGGGTACATGCACTACCAACGTTAATGGCCAGGTAAGCTTCGGTTTCCTGCATTACACCACCGAGATGCTCGCCGACTTGGTAAACGCCAAGCGCGCTATCCGCACCGATACGGATGCCAAGCTTACATGGACCATCGGTTACACCGCCTTTGAGTTCACACCGCAGCTCGCGGCCAAGGGCATCACGGCCGCAACGCCGAGCTTTAGCTTTAAGGTCATTGTCGTCGATAACGGCGATGGCACCCTGACGGCGAAGCCTGTCTACGACGGCATCAAGCCCGAGTTCGAGAACGTCTACGGCACCGATGCCGTTGACACCGCGCTCGCCGGCACCAAGAAGCTTCAGGCTGCCGAGGGCCTGACCCCGGCTGACATCGCGGGCAAGTTCACCTTCACCGTGACCGCCGACGAGGCGGGCGCCCCGATGCCCGAGCACGCAACCGCAACCAACGACGCGGCCGGCAACGTGGACTTTGGCAAGATCCACTTTACGCTCGAGGACCTTAACCGCGCCCTGGGCGTGACGGACGATGCTTCTGACGACGTGTCGAGCGACACTGAGGCCAACGCTGATGAGGCCGAAGTTGACGCCGATGAGAACGGCGCCGAGGTCGTTGGCGACGAGTCCGACGCCAACGACGAGCCCAAGCCCGCAGCCCCCACCGCTCCGCGCTCGCACACCTTTACCTACACGGTGACCGAGTCCGGTAGCGCCCCTGGCGTGACCAACGACGCCAACGCTACGCGCAAGGTTTCCTACACCGTGACTGACGACGGTGCCGGACATCTGAGCGTCAAGCGCGAAGGCGACGATGGTGCGGCCTTCACGTTCGTCAACACCTACAGCGTGACGCCTACCGATTCTTCCGTGACCGACCAGGTCAAGACGGTCAAGCGTCTGACCGGACGCGACCTTGCAGCTGGCGAGTTCACGTTTGAGCTGCTCGAGGACGGCGTGGTTGTCGCGAGTGGCACCAACGACGTCAACGGCACCGTTGCGCTGAGCCCGATCCGCTACGAGGCGCCCGGCACGCACACGTACATGCTGCGCGAGGCTTGCCCCAACGCGCTCGGCCTGTACAAGGGTGTCACCTATGACGGCACGACCTACACCGTCGTGACCACCGTCTCCGACAACGGCAACGGCACGCTGACCGCGACGCACAAGCTCGAGGGAACTACCGAGTCCGCTGGCTTTACCAACAAGTATCATGCCATGCCCACGCAGGTCTCCATCGGCGCGATCAAGGTGCTCGAGGGACGCGAGCTCAAGAAGGACGAGTTTAGCTTTAAGCTCGTTGGCGAGGACGTTGAGTCCACCGTCACCAACGATGCCGACGGCAAGATCAGCTTCGACAAGTTCGAGTACAGCGAGCCTGGTACGTACGTCTACACCATCAGCGAGGTCAAGGGCGACGAGGCCGGTATGACCTACGACAAGTCCGTCTTTACCGCGACCGTCAACGTGGTCGATGACGGCGAGGGCAACCTCAAGGCGAGCGTCGCCTATGCCAAGGGCGACAAGAGCGTCGAGGGCATCGTGTTCAACAACACGTACAAGAAGCCCGAAACGCCCGTGCCGACGCCCGACCCCGGTACGTCCAAGACCGTGACGAACATCGTCAAGACGGTTAAGGGCTATCTGCCCACCACGGGTGACCAGCAGGCAGCCGCGCTGCTCATGGCATTTGTCATCGCCATGGCTGGCGTCGGAGCCCTGGTCTGGGGTATCCGTAAGCGCTAGGCACACTGACAGCGCCCGGGGCCAAAAGGCCCCGGGCCGCTGGCGGAAAGCCAAAAATGTAACCCCACCCCCAGCCGCCACGGAGACATCTCCCTTCTCCGTGGCGGCGCTTTTGTGCGCCGGGGGCGCCACGAAATGGGCCCATCTACTACGTTTAGGCGGCAGCCCTTGACCACAACAAGTAATGCGAAATGAAAACCGCAAGTAGAACGCCTGCGATTTTTCATGAAAAGCGGTTATGGTCGGGGGTACTGGACTAAACGTAGTAGATGGGCCGATTTCGTGGCGGGCGGTTCCGGCTGATCCCTTGGGGACGGAGGAAAACGGATCATTTTGGTCCCGCGAGGCTGGCGGAGACACTCGTGCAGGGCCGCCCGAACAAAACTATGCCGGTTTACTACGATAAATTCGACATTCCCGACCATGACTGCATTTTTCTAAATATTGCAAGCGTTCTACCTGCACTGATAATTGTTCTCGGGGGAAGCGGGCACTGCGGGGCGCGGCA
>CAUFRY010000034.1 GCA_959028445.1 uncultured Collinsella sp.
GCTGCGGGAACGGCCTGTCCGCCTAATGTGTTCGGCTGAGATCGGAAATCAACCACCACAAAGGTGCCTGTCCCCTTTGTGGTGGTTGGGGCGTTAGGGGAGGAGCTTCATGGCGGCGTCGTGGGCGGCGTGCTCGTAGGTGTCGTCGAGGGTTTTGAGCGGCAGCAGGGCCGTGGCCTGCGCATCGCCGCGGCGCTCGAGGGCGTGCGCGATCAGCCAGTCGGCGAGTTCGGGGTTCTTGGGCAGTGCCGGTCCGTGCAGGTACGTGCCGATGACGCCCTTGTAGATGAGACCCTCAAAGCCATCGTCGCCGTTGTTGCCGGTGCCCGTGACGACGGACGTTCCGAGCGGCGTGGCCTCGGCGTCCAAAAGCGTGCGGCCACCGTGGTTCTCGAATCCCACAAAGGGCTCAGGTGCCAGATCGGTTTTGACGGCTACGTTGCCGATCAGGCGGTCGGAGCCGCGTACGGTTTCGGCGGCAATGACGCCCAGGCCCTCAATGCGATCGTCGCCCATGTAGTACGAACGGCCGAGCAGCTGATAGCTGCCACAGATGGCAAGCAGTGTGCCGCCGTCCTCAACATAGGCCGCGACCTTGTCTTTTTGGGCGAGCAGCTCATGTGCCACGGCTAGCTGGTCGCGGTCGGAGCCGCCACCCATCATGACGATATCGGCATCGGTGAGATCGAGTGACTCGCCCATACGGACCTCGTCCACGCGCACGGGAATGCCACGCCAGGCGCAGCGGCGCTCGAGGGCGATGACGTTGCCGCCGTCGCCGTAGAGGTTAAGGGCATCGGGATACAGGTAGACGATGCGCAGCGGGCGCGAAAGCTCGACTGGCGCGATACCGACAGGAAGAGCGCTGCCGTCGGCACGGGCTACGGCGCGCCCAGCAACAGCGTCGGCGGTGGCGCCTTTCAGCCCGTCGAGCTCCTTGACCAGCGGCGGGAAGGCCGTGTAGTTGGCGACGGCGTAGAAGGTGTCATCGGCGGCCTCGTCTGCCACGGCGCCAATTGCCTGCGCGACGTCCGAGATAATCGCGGCATCGATGCCGGCGTACTTGAGGCGTACCTGCATGTCGTGCGCGCGCGTGCCTCCGGCAAAGGCGACAAGACCCGGCGTGTCAGCGATGCGCTCAAAGTCGACGTCGTAGATCCACGATACATCGTGGCCGTCGGCATCGTTGTCGTTGAGGAAGAAAGCGCAGAGCCTGCCGCCCGCCGTCTTAATGGACTGGATCTGACGATCGAAGCCCACGGGATTCTTAGCCAGGTTGGCCTCGACGGTGCGGCCGGCGATATCCCAGCGCCCCATACGACCACCGGCGGGCACATAGGCATCGAGCGTGGGCTGTAGAAGCGCCGTGTCCACGCCCAACTCGCGTGCGGCAAAGAATGCAGCGGCAACGTTGTAGACCATGTACAGGCCGTTGTAGCGCGTGGCGATGTGTACGGCAGCCGCGTCGGACGCAGATCCAAAGACCAGGTCAAAGCCGTAGCCGTCGCAGCCGAGCTCCACGCCCGTCACGCGACGGACCAGTGCGGGGCGTGCCCAACCGCACGAGGGGCAATGGTAGGCGCCGAGTTGACCATACTGCACATAGTCGTACTCCAACGGGGCGTTGCACTGCGAGCAAAAGCGCGAGTCGCTAATGCGGTCAGACTCGGTGTTGGTGGCGCCGTCGATGCCAAAGGCAATGCTCGCGTTGGGAATGCGCGCGGCAATCGAGGCGCACAACGGGTCGTCGGCGTTGTAGATGAGCGTCGTTGCCGGCGAAAGCTCCAACGCACGGGCGATGACCTCCTGGGTGTGATCGATCTCGCCATAGCGATCCAGCTGGTCGCGGAACAGGTTGAGCAGCACGAAGTACGTCGGCTTGAGCTTGGGCAGGACGCGCACGGTGTAGAGCTCATCGCATTCAAAAACGCCCACGCGCTTGCCGCTGTCAGTGTGCTTAAGGTCGCTGCGCGCCTCGAGCAGTGCGCCCACCACGCCCGGCTCCATGTTGTTGCCGACGCGGTTGCATACCACGGTGGCACCGCTGGCGGCAACAGCGTCGGCGATGAGGTTGGAGGTGGTGGTCTTGCCGTTGGTGCCGGTGATCACCACGCTGCGGTCGACCAGGTTCGCGAGGTTGCTTAGCAGCTCGGGGTCGATCTTCATGGCGATGCGGCCGGGGAGTACGCCGCCCTGGCGCTTAAGGACGGAGCGCAGCCCCCAGCGAGCGAAATCGCTCGAGGTGCAGGCAAGAGATGAGCGGAGGTTCATGAAACCGTTCCTAACGTAAACGACATGGTCGGGTCGAGTGCGTCACTAAAAACCGTAGCGGCGCGCAAATTCCTGGGCAAGCTGCGACACGTCTTCGCAGGCATTGGCCCAGGGGGCAAAGTCGGGAGTGTCCGAGATAATACCGTCCGCTTCCCAAACGGCCTGGTGCGAAAGATCCCAGGGGTCGTGCGGTTCGGGCCGGCAGGGAAGGTACGGCGTCTGATACATGGGGTTCAGCAAAAAGAACGCGCCGCCCTCGCAGCGGTTGGCAAACTCGCGCAGCGCGCGTGTCGCCGGGCGCATCTTGTTCGTTTTGAACAGCAGAATCGTGCGGGCGAGCAGATACCAAGGAGAGTTCTCGAGCGCGTCAGCCCCGATCTCTTCCTCGAGTTGGTGGGCCAGGGCAAAAAAGCCGTCCTGGTCTTCCAGGCGAGCGAGGACGAGCAACACGGTGCCTGCGGCTCGGGTGGGATAGCCTTCTGCTTTAAGGACGCGGCGGGCGTAGTTGGCGGCAGCACGGTAGCGAGCGCTCGCCATACATAGCTGCGAGATGGCCTCGAGTGTATGAAGCCACCCGATAAGAGCCGGCTCGCTCACGGTAAGGTCTGCTGCAGTGACACCGTCGGCCAAAACATTATTGGCCCAGTAGTGCGGGGCTTCCATGTCGAACCCGGGCACGCTTTGCTGCAGGTAATCGGCCGTGGTCGCCTCGAGCTTCATCAGGTCGCCCAGGCAGGCGTCAACGGGCGTGTCGGCCAGGATGATGGCGAGCAGCTGGGCATCGAGGACATGCGCATCGACGCGGACGATCTTGAGCAGTTCATCACGCATATCGTCGAACAGGCGGTTGCGCGTCTGCTCAAACTCCTCGTCGCTGCCCATGTCCTCGATGCGATGGAGCTCGTCGAGCAGGTGGCGATGAACACCGGCATAGGACAGCAGCGCTTGGGCATGCTCGGACTGCGCATACTTTTGAGGATTCGCGCTAATGTCGTTATGGACAAGCTCGCGTGCTGCATCGGTGAGCTCGGGGTGCGACGCCAGATAGGTGCGCTCCAGGTAGGCGGGGATGTAGACGCTCGGATCCATTAGAGGTCCCCTCCCTTAAATGGAAGTCCCTGCTCGGCTGCGCGCAGGATGCGCTCGTCGATCTGGGAACGCACGATATCGTTGGTGGCGACCCAGGCGGCAAAGCTGGCGTTGTCGGGGGCGCCCAGGCCCTCCTGCAGTACCGGCGTCGCCTCGGACAGCGCAAGGACAAGTTCGTCGGTGGAGCCCACACCCACGTTGACGCGGGCATAGACGCCATCGGGAAACTCGGTTTGGAAGTAGAGTGCCTCGGCTGCGTGCGGACACGAGCGCGCAAGGATGCGCAAATAGTGCTCGGCGCCCTCGTAGTCCAGCTCGCGCCAGGCAGCGCTCATCAGCGCGATGAGCGTCCACGGGTCCAAGTCGCGCTCCGCATCCTTGGGACGACGGCGCAGCGGCGTGTTGGCGAGATAGGGGACGGAGTGGGCAGAGCGAAAGCGCTTGAGCTCCTCGGCGGGGTATTCGAGCTTTGCCATGGCGAGCATCGCGGTGTGGCGGACACCAGCGGGGTCGTTGGGCGCAAAGTCGAGGCTGCGGTTTGCGGCTTCGAGCGACATGCGATAGCGGCCGCTAATGAGCGCGCGTGACGCAAGGGCGGCAAGCCAGCGCAGATAGGGGCGGCGCGTAAGGTCGCCTGCGGCCTCACGCTCGTAGGGGTCCTGCGCCGAGGCGGTCTTGAGTGCCAGGTCGTGCTCCACCTCGTCGCACTTGGACACCAGATACTGTACGTACTCCTCGTTGGAGTTGGCGGTGAGGGCGGTCAGCATGCGCTGAGCGTCCCAGTTGGTGGGGTCGAGCGCGGCTGCCTCGCGGAGCATGTTCTCGGCAGCTGCCTCTTCCTGCTCTGCCTGGGTATCGTCAGGGATAAAGGGAATGCGGTAGTCGACAGCCTCGACCACCTTGGCAATGAGGTGCCCGGCGCGGTCGCGGTCGTGCACGATGAGCGGTGCGGGGTTGCGGGTGAATTGTTCCATCAGATGCTCTACGGCGGCAGCGTCGGTGAGCGGGATATTGTCGCGGCGCAAGGCCTCAAGAACGAGGCGATGGCAATCCTCTTGAATGGGATCGAATGCCATGGGGCCTCCTTTGCTGCGGTTAGGGTTCAAATATCTCTATATAAAGTTCTAGTTTACCCGCATGTGGCACACCGGGGGTGCCGCACTTGGACTTGCACCTTTGCACCACGAAGACGGATGTCGCACAAATGTCGGCACCTTGGACGACCGAGTGGTATCACGGTGCCGCAAACGGTCGATTTTTGGCGGCGAACGGTGCATATTTTGGAGGGGCACCGTCCTGCCCGGGATATGTAGTCAACCTTGATAAAACGTTTGCCCAGCTTGGGAGTATGAATGCCGCACAAGGGTCTTCAGGGATAGAAAAAACGTTTCATCATTGGCGGCTTTAGGTGAATAACTGACCAACCAGAACGGTAAAATAGTGTTTGTCTGAGCGTTGAGACGTTTAGACATCGCGCATTGTCATCGCCGGCAACGCGCAAACCGGTCCTAACGGAGCCAATTGGGTGCTCCGTTATATACGCAAGTCTAAGAGGGGCTTGTTTAGGAGGCACAGTATGGGACGTTTTACCAATCCTCGCGATCTGTACTTTGGTGAGGGCGCTCGCCACGAGGTGAAGAACCTCAAGGGTAAGAAGGCCATCATCGTTTCTGGCGGCAGCTCTATGCGCCGCGGCGGGTTCCTGCAGGACGTTGAGGCCGACCTCAAAGAGGCCGGCATGGAGGTCAAGCTGTTCGAGGGCGTCGAGTCCGACCCGTCCATCGAGACGGTCATGAAGGGCGCCGAGGCCATGCGCGAGTTCGAGCCCGACTGGATTATCGCCATCGGCGGCGGCTCGCCCATCGATGCCGCTAAGGCCATGTGGGTCTTCTACGAGTATCCCGAGGAGTCCTTCGATAACATCATCCAGCCGTTCAGCTTCCCCGAGCTGCGTCAGAAGGCTCATTTCTGCGCCATCTCCTCTACCTCCGGTACCGCTACCGAGGTCACTGCCTTCTCCGTCATCACGGATTACGAAAAGGGCATCAAGTATCCGCTGGCCGACTTCAACATCACCCCTGATGTCGCCATCGTCGACCCCGAGCTCACCTACACCATGCCCGCCAAGCTGTGCGCTCACACCGGCATGGATGCTCTGACCCACTGCATGGAGGCCTACGTTTCCACCTGCGCCTCTATGTTCACCGACGCCAACGCTCTGCACGGCATCCGCGAGATCGTCGAGTGGCTGCCCAAGTCCTATGCTGGCGACCATGAGGCCCGTCAGCACATGCACGAGGCTCAGTGCATCGCCGGTATCGCCTTCTCCTCGGGCCTGCTCGGCATCGTTCACTCCATGGCTCACAAGACCGGTGCTGCCTTCGAGAACGGCCACATCATCCACGGTGCTGCTAACGCCATGTACCTGGGCAAGGTCATCCAGTGGAACTCCAAGGATCCCCGTGCTGCCGAGCGTTACGCTTACGTGGCCAAGGAGATCCTGCACCTTCCCGGCGAGACCAACGAGGAGCTCATCGCTGCACTCGTCCAGAAGATTCGCGACCTCAACGACCAGCTCAACATTCCGCAGTCCATCAAGGATTACGCGAATGGTGGCGTGAAGGTCGACGCCGAGAACCCGCAGATGGTTTCCGAGGAGGAGTTCCTCGCCAAGCTGCCCGAGATCGCCGCGAACGCCGAGCAGGACGCCTGCACGCCCGAGAACCCGCGTGAGACCAAGGCTGCCGACTTCGAGAAGATCCTCAAGGCCTGCTACTACGACACCGACATCGATTTCTAATCGACTCTTGTTATCGTAACGAGGGGCTCCGCACGTATCTGTACGGAGCCCCTTTCTTTTTTCTTTTAGAGAATGGGATAGTTATGGCTGCAATTTTCAATAGCCCCAGCAAGTACATCCAGGGTCCGGACGAGCTCGCCAAGCTCGGCTCTTACGTTGAGCCGCTCGGCGCTAAGGCCCTCGTCATCGTGACGCCTTCGGGCAAGAAGCGCGTCGGTGCCAAGATCGAGGGCGGTTTTACCGAGGCTAAGGCCGAGCTGCTGTTTGAGGACTTTAACGGCGAGTGCTCCATGGGCGAGGTCGATCGCCTGGTTGCGCTCGCCCGTGACAACGGTTGCGACATCATCGTCGGCGTCGGTGGCGGCAAGATCCTCGACACCGCGAAGGCCGTTGCCTATTACCTGGAATCCCCGGTTATCATTTGCCCCACCATTGCTTCGACCGATGCCCCGTGTTCGGCGCTTTCGGTGCTCTATACCGATGACGGCCAGTTCGACAAATACCTCTTCCTTAAGGCAAACCCCAATATCGTCCTTATGGATACGACGGTTATCGCGGCGAGCCCGGTGCGCCTGACGGTTTCCGGTATGGGCGATGCGCTCGCAACCTACTTCGAGGCCCAGGCGACGCACGATGCCGACGGCGGCACCTGCGCTGGCGGCAAGGGCGGTATGGCTGGTCTGGCGCTCGCCAAGCTCTGCTACGAGACGCTTATGGCCGATGGCGTCAAGGCCAAGGTTGCGCTGGAGAAGGGTGCGCTCACGCCTGCCGTCGAGCACATCATCGAGGCCAATACGCTGCTTTCGGGCATTGGCTTTGAGAGCTCGGGCCTTGCTGCCGCTCATGCCATCCACAATGGCCTGACGATGCTGCCCGAGTGCCACAGCATGTATCACGGCGAGAAGGTCGCCTTTGGCACCATCGTCCAGCTGGTACTCGAGGATGCCCCGACCGAGAAGCTCGAGGAAGTCTTGGGCTTCTGCATTGAGCTGGGCCTGCCGGTCACGATGAAGGAACTTGGCGTTGCCGAGCTTACGCGCGAGCAGGCCATGATTGTTGCCGAGGCCGCGTGCGCGCCCGAGGACACCATGTGCAATATGCCGTTTGAGGTGACGCCCGAGATGGTCGCAAACGCCATCCTGGGTGCCGACGCACTGGGCCACTACTATCTCATGGATGAGTAAATCAAGCTAAGGAAGGGGCAAAGCCAACAGATGGCTTTGCCCCTTTTTGCTATGGTGCAAAGGGGTCAGGGTACTTTGCACCATCGTTGTTTGATGAAGGGGGATTCTCGTATGGCGCTTCCTATGGTTTATGGCGGCCCCGGTCGGTATGTTCAGGGACCGGGGGAGCTTTCGCGCCAGGGCAGGTATTTGTCATGGTTGGGCTGCGCTGCCTATGTCTTGTTTGACCAGGGCACCGAGGATCGGCTGTGCAGGCAGATCGTCGATGGATTTCTGGATGAAGATCTAAGCGAGCCGTTCTTTAAGATTTACAACGGTCCGTGTACGGAAGATGCCGTTGTCGAAATGGCCAAGGAAGCCCGGGCCGAGTATTGCGACATGGTGGTGGGTATTGGCGGCGGCAAGATGCTGGATATCGCCAAGGCCGTTGCGTTTTATGCCGAGTTGCCGTTGTGCGTATGCCCCACGGCGGCTTCGATGGACGGTCCGTGCAGTGCGATTTCGGTGCTGTATCACGAGGATGGGTCGTTCGACCGCTACCTGATGCTCGAGAAGAATCCAGACCTGGTCGTGGTCGATACCAACGTGGTCGCGTCAGCCCCGCTGCGTATGACGGTCGCTGGTATGGGCGATGCGCTGGCAACGTATTTCGAGGCGCGTTCGTGCGCCGCGGCGCACGGCGCCAACGAGCACGGTGGCGCGCCGGGACACTTGGCCTTGGTTGCGGCTCGCGCCTGCTACGACACGCTCATGGAGTGCGGCGTCGCTGCCAAGCGCGATCTCAAAAAGGGCCGTACATCGCCGGCAGTTGAGCGCCTGATCGAGTGCAATATTCTGCTCTCGGGCGTCGGCTTTGAGAGCGGTGGCTTGGCGTTGGCGCATGCCATCGCCAACGGTCTGACGATTCTGCCCGAGTGCAAGGCAATGCATGGCGAGGCCGTGGCATTTGGCCTGGTGGTGCAGCTGCGCCTGGAGCGTGCACCCGAGCTTGATCAGGTGCTCGAGTTTTGCCAGCGCGTTGGTCTGCCGACGACGCTCGAGGAGCTGGGCCTTGGCGAGATTTCCGATGCCGATCTGCAGAGTGTTGCAAATGCGGTCTTTAGAAACGAGCGCAATATGGCCAATGAGCAGGCCAAGGTGACCAAACAGAAGCTCGTGCAGCTCATGTGCGAGGCATAGCTTGGCGCTTGATTGACCTTGTGCAATCGGGGCGGCGATAGGCCATGGGTTATTTCCCTCAAGGTGCACCGCGTGTAATTTGCCCGAGGTGTGGGCCGATAGCGTATCATTATCTCTTGCTTGTTTGCACTGCTCAGGGAGGGGCCGCGCATGGCGCAGGAACACGATCTGTTTGATGACATTATCGAGATCAGCAAGGGTTTCGACTTTCTTAAAAACCCGCTTGGCGGCGTGACCGATGCGCTCGATCCGTCGGCGCCGCAGTGGAATCCTGCCGACTACAAGGAGCGCCCGCGCGGCAACACCATTCCGTGTTTGACCTGCAAAAACGAAAAGAGCGGTTGCGCCGCGTGCATGGACGTGTGCCCGGTCAACGCTATCGAGGTCGAGGAAGACGCCATCGAGATCCTCGACTCCTGTCGCAAGTGCGGCCTGTGCGCCGCTGCCTGTCCGACCGAGGCGATCATCTCGCCGCGCCTGGCGCCTAAAAACCTGTATGACGATATCGTCTCCGCTGCTACGAGCCACGAGACCGCCTACGTCACCTGCACACGCGCCCTCAAGCGCATGCCGCGCGAAAACGAGGTCGTCGTTGCCTGCGTGGGCGATATTACGGCCGAGACCTGGTTCTCGGTACTGGCGGACTATCCCAACGTGAGCGTCTACCTGCCACTGGGCGTGTGCGATAAGTGCCGCAACACCGGTGGCGAGGACATTTTGGGCGAGGCCATTGCTACCGCCGAGGAGTGGGCGGGTACGGGCATGGGCCTGGAGGTCGACCCCAAGAGCCTCAAATGCCATAAGCGCCGCGAGTACGAGCGCAAGGAGTACATGGATAAGATTGCCCGTACAACGGGCCTGACGGTGACCAAGCTCAATCCGGCGACGGCGGCGCTGGCCTCGGTGACGCAGAAGTTGAAGGCCCACCGTCACCAGATTACGCAGCTGGAGCGCACGCTCAACACCATGTGCGGCACCACGACGACCAAGCGTCGCCGTACGCTTACGCACGGGCGCCAGCTGGTACTCTCGACGCTGCAAAACCATCCCGAGCTTGCCCAGAACATGCAGGTGAGCACGCCGGAGTGCGATTTTGACAAGTGCACGTCGTGTGGCGAGTGTGTCAACGTGTGCCCCACGTTTGCCTGCGATTTGGTGGGAAGCGGTCGCTTTGCACTGGAGTCCACGTATTGCCTAGGTTGCGGGGCCTGCGTCAAGGTGTGTCCCGAGCATGCGCTTAAGTTGGTTGAGCATGATGCATCCAACCTGGTCGTCGTCGATCCCGAGGCCGAGGAAAAGGCCGCTCAGAAGGCCAAGGCCCACGAGGAGGCCGAGAAGGTCAAGGCCGAGGCAAAGGCCAAGCTCGACAAGATGCTCGATCAGGTAGAAAAGCTCGCGGACTAGTCAGCGAGCTCTATCTCTGCTTCATTTGCGCCGCCGCGGTGTCCGGATTCGCCCGGATGCTGCGGCGGCGCTATACTTATGCAGTTTGAAGTACCTGTACCAAAAGGAGCTGTCGTGTCCCTTTCCATCGGTATCGTGGGCCTGCCCAACGTGGGCAAGTCGACGCTGTTCACCGCGCTTACCAAAAAGACCGGCCTTGCCGCCAACTACCCGTTTGCCACGATCGACCCCAACGTGGGTATCGTCGATGTGCCCGATAGCCGCCTGCAAAAGCTCGCCGACATCGTCAACCCCGGCCGCATTGTGCCGGCTACGGTCGAGTTTGTCGACATCGCTGGCCTGGTGAAGGGTGCCAACGAGGGCGAGGGCCTGGGCAACCAGTTCTTGGCCAACATTCGAGAGACCGACGCTATCTGCGAGGTCGTGCGCTACTTTAAGGACCCCAACGTCATGCGTGAGGTGGGCCGCACGGGCGAGTTCGTCGACCCCGCCGGTGACGCCGATACCATCATGACCGAGCTCATCCTGGCCGACATGGGCACGCTCGAGAAGCAGCTGCCCAAGCTCGAGAAGGAGGCCAAGCGCGATAAGGAGCTCATGCCCAAGTTCGAGGTGGCCAAGCGCCTGCTTGCCTGGCTCAACGAGGGCAAGCGCGCCGCATCCATGGAGATGACTGACGAGGAGCGTGCCGCCGCCAAGGGCCTGTTCCTGCTCACCATGAAGCCCATCCTGTATGTGGCCAACGTGGACGAGGATATGCTTAACGAGGACCTGGCGCCCATCGATGGCGTCAAGCCGCTGCCCATCTGCGCCAAGATTGAGGCCGAGCTTTCCGAGCTCGATCCCGAGGACGCCGCCGACTACCTGGAGAGCCTGGGCCTGGAGCAGCCCGGTCTGGACGTGCTCGCGCAGGCAGCTTACAAGCTGCTCGGCCTGCAGTCGTTCTTTACGGCTGGCGAGATGGAGGTCAAGGCCTGGACGGTTCGTCAGGGCGCGACCGCTCCGCAGGCTGCCGGTGTCATCCATACCGACTTTGAGCGCGGCTTTATTAAGGCCGAGGTCATTGGCTACGACGACTACATCGAGCTCGGCGGCGAGCAGGGCGCCAAGGCCGCCGGCAAGCTGCGTATTGAGGGCAAGGACTATGTCATGGCCGATGGCGACGTCGTGCACTTCCGCTTTAACGTGTAAGGACGACGCATATGTTTAAATATGGCAAAAAAGCTGGCTACATGGGTATTACGCTGCTCGTACTTGCGGTGATTCCGCTGGTGGTCGCAGCGTGTGTTATCCCCAACATTGGTCCCGAGGTGGCAACGAAGTTTAATGCCGCCGGCGAGGCGACGCGCTGGGGCAAGAGCTACGAGCTGCTGGCATTGCCGGTGCTCAATCTACTGCTGAGCGTGGCGACGTACTTTACGGCGGGACGCCAGGCAAAGAACAATGATGACTCCGCCGCCATGGCGCGCATCGTGTGCGAGCGCTACCTGCGTAACGGTTGCATCACGGGTGTGTTCCTCAACGTGATCAACGTCTACTTTATGTATTCGGCGATTACCGGTATGGGCTTTGGCCTGGGCTTTTAGCTTGCGCCTTTAGGCAACGAGCCTGCAAGCATATTCGATGGCTGCTGCGAGGCCGCCGCTCGATCGTGGTTGAAAGACTACATCGGCGGCGGCCTCGTTTTCGTATCCGGCACCGCGAAGGCAGAGCGCGACGCCGGCTTCCAAAAGGAGCGACAGACCGCGCTGGCTGGTTGCGATTACGGCAGCCTGATTGAGCGAGCAGCTGTGCGCTTGGCATTGGATGGCAAGTTCACCTTGCGCCGGGCAAGGGACCAGAACGGCGGCGACGCGACTTGATAGCAATGCAAATGCTGTGCGCTCATCGGGCGAAAGACATTCTGCTTCAACGACGACGAGCTTGGGCGGTGCGCTGTTTGTACGAAGCGTGGCTCGGTACGTGCGGACCGAAGAACCCGACATAGAAAACTCCTGTGTATTCGGCAAAACGTAAACTATAGTTTACGTTTATGTTAGGCTCCATTTCAAACTCGGCTGCATGGACGAACGTGCGAAACAGATTCTTGGCAGGCGGGTCGAAGAGACACGCAGAGACCTTGGTATCTCCAAGGTTGATTTTTGTGTGGCGACAGGAATCAGCCGACCCTACCTCGACCGAATCGAAGATGGGACGGCAAACTTCACGCTCAAGGTTCTATTTAAGATCGCGCCCGCACTCGGCATGACGGTGTCAGAGCTTCTCGAGGGTATCGAATAGGGGATACTCGTCGACAACTGAATTACGCCATCGGGATGCGGTCGTGGTTGACTTGGCTGTAGAACAGGCGCTGAATCTCGGCCGCATCACGTGACTGGCCGAGCGCCCACATGGTTTTGGCCACGAGCGTCTCGGTGGTCATGTCGTCGCCGCGCAAAATACCCGGATGATCGGCGTAAGCTCGGCCGACCTCATAAACGCCCAGATCGAGGCCCTCTTCGGGGACCTGCGTGGTCATAACGACGGTGCGACCCGAACCGACCCAGCGAAAAATCGCCTCCTGGAATGACTCGCCGGACTCACCAAACTCGGGAATACCGCCAATGCCAAAGGTCTCAAGAATTACAGCATCGTAGCTATCGGCAAGGGCGTCCAGGATACCCGGGTTCACGCCGGGTGTAAGCTTGAGGACAAACACGCGCGGGTCAATACTGTCGTAGAAATGAACTGGGCTCTCATTCTGGTGAGTGCCGTGAAGCCCGTTGCGCACAATGCGGTCGTTGCGGATGTAGGCAATGGGCGGATAGTTGACGCTAATGAACGCGTTAAAGCTCATGGTGCGCTGTTTGCGGGCGCGCGTGCCGGCAATGGCTACGCCGCCAAACACGATCGAGACGTCGTGCGAGTGCTCGTCGAGCGCATAGAGCAGGCTCTGGTACAGATTAAGTTTGGCATCAGTAAAAGGGTTGCCCATGGGCTTTTGCGAGCCGGTGAGCACGATGGGCTTGGGGCTGTCCTGGATCAGATAGGAAAGCGCTGCTGCGGTGTAGCTCATAGTGTCCGTGCCGTGTAGGATCACAAAGCCGTCGTGGTCGGCATAGCCTTCGACGATGACATCGCGGATGCGCATCCAGTCGCTCGGGCGCATATTGGTGCTGTCGATGTTCATGGGCTGCACGACGTCGAGCTCGCAGAGGCCCGAGATTTCGGGGACGCTCTGGGCGAGCTCCTCACCGGTCAGGGCGGGGGAGAGGCCGTTGCCGTCCTCGGTCGATGCGATGGTGCCGCCCGTGGCGATGAGAAGGATGCGCTTCATGCTGGTATTCCTATCGTATTTGTCGCCGCAAGGGCGGAGTCGTTCGGCAGTATTGTGGCACAGGGCGTCTAATGTTCAAACGTATTACATCATCTGTAACGTTTGGTAACACTTCAATTGCTGGCAAATAGGGGCCCAGGTCGTGCGTTTGCCGTGCGCTGATGGCTGCGAGGGACGAGAAACCACATATAAACGTGTACACTATGGAAGTTATTTTCGTTCATTCACGCGGGTGGGCACCGGCTCCCCGCCAACAAGAGGGGGAAACCATGGATCAAAAGGCTTCCGCAAAGGTCCTCGTACTCGACTTTGGTGCGCAGTACGGTCAGCTCATTGCCCGTCGCGTCCGCGACCTCAACGTGTATTCCGAGATCGTTCCCTGCGACATCTCGGCCGACGAGATTCGCGAGATGAACGCCTCTGCGCTCATCCTTTCCGGCGGCCCGGCTTCTGTGTATGCCGAGGACGCTCCGTCCATCGACCCCGCCATCTTTGACCTGGGCCTTCCCGTCCTAGGCTTCTGCTACGGTCATCAGATCACGGCCGTGACGCTCGGTGGCAAGGTCGGCCACTCCGAGGTGGGCGAGTATGGCCGCGCCACCATCACGCGCACGGCAGGCGCCAAGCTCTTTAA
This sequence comes from uncultured Collinsella sp., assembly GCA_959028445.1. Classification (GTDB taxonomy): domain Bacteria; phylum Actinomycetota; class Coriobacteriia; order Coriobacteriales; family Coriobacteriaceae; genus Collinsella. The sequence continues at coordinate 13,878 of CAUFRY010000034.1, forward strand.
CTCCACGCCCATGGAGCAGACCGTGTGGATGAGCCACCGCGATGCCGTCTCCGAGGTGCCCGAGGGCTTTACCGTTACCGCCAGCACCGACGTGTGCCCGGTTGCCGCCATGGAGTGCGTCGAGCGCAAGATCTTCACCACGCAGTTCCACCCCGAGGTCAAGCATTCCGAGTACGGTCAGCAGCTGCTGAGCAACTTCCTGTTTGAGATCTGTGGCCTGGAGCCCAACTGGAGCATGGACAACCTGGTCGAGACCATGACGGCAGACTTCCGCGAGAAGGTCGGCGACGACCGCGTGATTCTGGCCCTGTCCGGCGGCGTCGACTCCTCCGTCGTGGCTGCGCTGGGCGCTCGCGCCGTGGGCAAGCAGATGACCTGCGTGTTCATCAACCACGGTCTGCTGCGCAAGGGCGAGCCCGAGCAGGTGGAGGAGGTCTTCACCAAGCAGTTCGACGTCGACTTTATTCACGTTCACGCCGAGGATCGCTATGCCGAGCTTCTGGCCGGCGTGACCGAGCCCGAGGAGAAGCGCCGCATCATCGGTACGCAGTTCTGGAAAGAGTTCTTCGCCGTGGCGCAGCAGCTCGAGACCGATGGCAAGCCGGTCAAGTATCTGGCTCAGGGCACCATCTACCCCGACATCATCGAGTCCGGCGCTCGCAAGACGGGCGGCAAGACGGCCACCATCAAGAGCCATCACAACCTGATCCCGTTCCCCGAGGGCGTACACTTCGACCTCATTGAGCCGCTCGACCACTTCTTTAAGGACGAGGTCCGCGCGCTTGGTCTGGCACTGGGCCTGCCGGGTCACATCGTGTTCCGCCAGCCTTTCCCGGGCCCGGGTCTGGCCATCCGCATCATCGGCGCGGTCGACAAGGAGAAGCTCGAGATCCTCAAGAACGCCGACGCTATCGTGCGCGAGGAGCTCGATGCCTACAACCAGCGCCTGTTTGAGCAGACCGGTGAGCGCAACTCCGAGCACAGCTGCTGGCAGTATTTCGCGGTCCTGCCCGACATCAAGTCCGTCGGCGTTATGGGCGACGAGCGCACCTATCAGCGCCCGATCATCCTGCGTGCCGTCGAGTCCAGCGATGCCATGACCGCCGACTGGGCCAAGCTGCCCTACGACGTGCTGGCCCGCATTTCCGGCCGCATCGTGGCCGAGGTTCCCGGCGCCAACCGCGTGTGCTACGACATCACGTCCAAGCCGCCCGCGACCATCGAGTGGGAGTAACATCCGCACATTATTGTAAGGTTCATTTAGTAGCCTGATTTTTCATCCAGTGGCTTCATTTAGACAGGTTTTTCACCTGGTAAACCTGCAAGCCACTGGATTTCTTTTTTGCCTCGCAACCCGAATAACGAGCATTTAACGAGCAAAATCGCAGGTCAATAATGATCGCTTTTGCTCACGTCCGTTCGAAAGCACAATAATGTGCTGAAATTCTGAATCGAACGTCGTGAGATAGAAAATGACGTCATGGGCGCAAGTTCCCGCCCAAAATTGCGCGATTTTGCGAAATAAGCGACGTCAAGTGTGCGTCAAAGGGAAAACCGCAGGTCGCACAGCGAATAAATCAGACAATGAAAGGCCAGCGCATAACCGAAGGACGCAAGACGGCACATATAATATAGCCAAGAACAATATAAGAACGACCCTCACAAGGACCATGCCGATGGACAACGAAAGTTACGAAGAAATCGAAAGGGAGGCCGTACTGGGTTCCAAAAAAAGACGGGAGTTTTGGGACACTCTCTCAAGAGCACGCGGTTTTTCAAAAGAGGTTCGAGATACGGTCTTGCAAGCCCGTCCTCGAGTCAATCGGCTGTGCCGTTTCAGGACGTTTGAACCCGGTTCTCTTGAGCAATTGCGCACGAACACACTCTTGTTCTCTTCTCCCCCATATTATGACGATCCTCTCGACACATATTTTTATGTCGACAAAAAGGCTCTCCAAATCCAGTTCAATCTGATTATCGATGCATTCAGAGGACACCCCCTTAAAGAGATTATCGCTCTGCTTGGCCAATTCGGCATCCCTGACTTCAACAAACTGCGCGATATAATTGGAAGGGCTGAAATAGAAGAGCTCCCGTTTCAGTTCGATCAGCTGAACAGTCAAATCGACGATATTAGGCGAATAGTGCAAAACGTCGGATACTCCCTTTGCTTCTGCGATGACCCGCTTAACGAGGTGCTGTGGCTGAAATACGCAGATAACCATAAGGGCTTTGTACAGATATACGATGCGAACTGTTCCATAAGATTTCTATGCGGCCAAAAGAACAGTTGTGGACTCTGCGCGAATGACGATTCCTCTTTGGCCCCTTTCCCTATTTACTACTCGAATGAGGGGTACGATGCAACACGATACGCACTTGCACTCCTTCTCCTTCGTGAGTTGCCAGCTAATGTGAAAGTATCCTGCCCAGAACTTATCAAATATCTTAAGGAATCAATTAGGTGGGAGTTCGAAAAGGTCACGCTTATCAAGCGTAAGCAGCACGAGTACGACTGCGAATGGAGACTTTTATGCAGAGGGTCTGCAGAGGGTAGACCATCGATTCAGATGGTTCCCTCGTCAGTCGTGTTAGGCCTCCACATGAAAGAATCGGAAAAGCGAAGCGTTGTGGATGCAGCCAAGTCCGCCGGAATAAAAGAAATTTTGCAGGCGCATATTGACGAGGGAACTGGCAAGCTTGCAATTCGCTCTTACCAATCAACAGAAGAATAAGTTAGCCGCTAATCGATTGGTACACCCCAAGGAAGACTGTCTTTCCCCTTCCCGTTTCTCTTGCTCTGCCATGTTGAAAAAAGATATCGATCGAATTCAAAGAATTCTGTTTCACTATATGGATGTTGCCTATCGTAAGTCGGTCATCGAGGTCTTGCGGCGCCGGACGACCCCCTTTGAGAGGACCTTGCCCACTGAGCGGTCGAGCGCTTGCTTGACGATGTCCTGACCGTTGTCGTAATGGACCTTCACATCGTCGAAGGACTGGAAGAAGTCCAAGTGCTCAACCATGGCGGAGGAGATGTCGCGCCCCATGCGCTCCATTAGCCTTGCCGGGTCTTCGAACTGGCTGCGGCGGTAGACGAACGTTATATAGGAGATGGGAAGTTTGCGGACGAATGAGGAGAAGTAGGCGAGCATGGCCTTGCGCTGCCCGATGCCGAGAAACTCATAATCCATGTGCCCGTTCATGAGGGGCTCGGAGTGGAACGGGATGTTTGGGAGGTCGGCCTTGGCGAGTTTGGCCTCATAGCCCGTGACCGCTTCGGCGATGCTGTCTGCCTGGTCGTGGAAGACGAGCGTGAGCAGATAGTAGCGAGCCTTGCCGCCGCGGTTTCCGCTCTCGTCGACAAAGATGCTGAGCTCCTTGGCCAATGGGGACTCCTAATGGAATGGATAAAAAAATAGCCGGGGGACTCCCCCGGCACTTGGAGGTAGCTCAATGAGCCACCAACAACCTTATAGCATGCGCTGGCGGTGAGTGCAAGGGGGAGGCGAGCCGGTACATGGCGTCACGGCTGATGCGCAGCATCGCGCGCGCCTCGTCGGCGCCGAATATCGCGTTGGTCGATGCGATGAGCCTCGCCTGGCTCCTGCTAATGCTCTTGGTCATGGTCGTCCTCGAGCTCCTTTCGTCTCGAGGCTTTCTCGCATGCCCGGCCGCGGGCGGCTCCCGGGGCGGTCGCCGCCGTCATTTCCTCCCGCTCCTCGACTCGATGTAGGCGTCCACTGACGCCCTCGAAACCAGGAGCTTCCTTCCGAGCCTGTACGAGTCGATCTCTCCCGACCAGATGAGGTCGTACGCCTTGCTCCGGCTCGCCCCCATGTACTCCTGCATCTCGATTACCGTCATCCACTCGTCGCGGCTCCGGTTGCCCTCGGGCGCGGCGCATTTCGTCATGTTCGCCATGGCTGCCTCCAATCTTTCCGCGCCATGCGTCTGCGCGGTCCCGTGTGCGTTTTCGTCTGCGCGACGATTGAACCGCCTTATGGCGATTTGCGCGCCTGACGGGAGCGGAGACGGGTCGAGGTGGGTCGAGCTGGTCGGGCCTTCACGAAACGGCCATAGGCCGTGTGCCTTAGCTCGCGGCTAAGTCCCTGAAAAGTAAAAGGCGCCCATGCGGGCGCCTGCCTAGTAGCTGGAATTGTTCGGTTGTGGTCGGAATGCTTGTCTTCCGCGGTACTGTCGTCCGGGGTCCGGCATCTGTCGTTCGCTTCTTCTGTCGTGTTTGCTGTTGCGTGTTCTGCGAGCGACCTTTCGCGGGCCTGCCGGCCCGTTGCCCCAGGTGCACCCGGGTAAATGGTACCCATCCGTTGGGACGTGGCCTGACTAGGAAGATGATTATGCTGCGGGAAAAGGACGAGCGGCGCGGCTTGAGAAGCAACCATGGGCGTCCCTATGGCCTGACCAACCATAAATTGCGACGAGCTCGCGTTACCGCAACATACGAGGTGACTGCTCGGCGAGCAGGGGTTCTGAGCGCCGCGTGGGGCTATCGCGGGGTTCTCCCGGATGAGAAACAGCCGAGGGAAACGGCCCGGCACTTGGAAACCCTCCTGGCGGAAAATCATCAACTTCATATCATCGCCCGCACAGGAGTATCCGCCCCTCGGTATGACTGCGGTGGAGGAAGTTTCGCCATCGTCTATGCTGGACACGAGGTCGTCTTCCTCCAATCCGATCAGGCTGACCGAGCAATCAGCACCTGGATCGACATCCCCTGCACATGAACCCGCCCATGCGCGCAAACGAGGGCTGCAAGGGCATGACCGCGCAGGAAGCGCTTGGGGTAGCGAACGGGGCCGAGCATCGCCCTGCACCGGCCTCGGCATCAGGTCCTCGCACTGGGCGGTAATCCGAGGATCGGGAGTAAGGATTTGCCCAGCATCGATAATGCTCAGCTATACCCTTATTCCGTCTCCCTGCTCTTGCGGTATTCCGCGAGCCTGTCGTTCAATTCGCGGGTCTCGCGGCTCAGCTTGGCGTTGAAAGCAAGAGTGAGGACCGCCAGGATGGCGAGATAGACAACCGTGAAGGTAACCCACGCCCCGGGGTTGTCCGCGGAAACCCAAGCAAAGACAAACGCCAATGCACAGAGGGCTGCGTAGAGGCAAACGCTGAACAGCACCAGGCGCGCGGGATACGCCATCCGTCTGATCACCGCGGGCGTGAAGAACACGAACTGCAGCGCGGGGACGGTGACGCACGCGGCGAGAATCGACCAGCAATAGTTAATGCCCTGCTTGGCGGTGTCATCAGCGAAACAAGTCCCTAATGCCAAGAAGACTATCATGGCAACAGTGAAGCCGATACAGGTGCTTTTCACGAGTTGTCTGAGGTTTTCTACGGGCGTCTTTTTATCGGTGTCGATAATGTCCCTGTTAATCATTTCAGTCTCCCTTCCTTCGTTTCGACTACTTCAGACCGAGCTTCGATTTGACGTCGGGCGCATACCGGCGCGAGATAACGACCCGCTCACCGTTTTCCAAGGTGGCGATGATCCTGCCGCTGACGTCGGGTTTGAGGGCGGTGATCGCGCGGAAGTTGACGATGCAACCTTTCGCGATGCGCAGGAAGTCGCAGTCCGCCAGGAGCTCCTCCATCTCGTAAAGGCGCAGGCCCGTCTCGAGAACCGTGTCGGCCGTATAAATGAACGTGTGCTTGTCGACCGACTCGATGAACAGGACGTCTTCTGCGCTCAGCACGCGCGTGCAGCCATCGGCCGTGCCCGTCACCTTCCTGTCAAGCATGCGCAGCCGAGCCGCTATATCAAGCACGCGGCGATCGGCCCTTACGCAGACGATCGTGACTTCTATATCTTGAGCTGCTTTTTGCTCTTCGATCGTGATCTTCATGCGTCCCCCTTTCGGACTGCTCTTATGCTAGCTGACGAAGATAGCTGAACCTTCGGCGTTTAACCAAGCTGCGCTGTCGAGGAACCAAGATGCAGACTGGGCGAGCTGAACAGCATGAGAGACTGCAGTCACGCACCCTCAGATCGAGCTCGAAACAGCAATCCTTGCCGCTCATGAGCACCGGCACGTGAAACGCTATGCTCAAGAGCACTTAGCTCGAAACCCCTCGCATGCAGCTATCGAATCCGGGATGCTGTCCGTTTGGCCATGCACGACGACGAGCGTACAATAGGTGAATACCAACAAGAACCTGCCTTCCATGCCAACTCCGCCACCTGACGTGATGGACGATCCGATTGCTCTTCTGGATTGGCTTGAGAAGAACGCTGACGGAATTACTGAGCAGGACTCCGAGGGCACTGCATTTCTTCACGCTGTTGCTATTGGCAAACTCCGCCCCCCAGTTGGAAGCCATCTTAGGCATATCAGCCTTGGAGACGATGTTATGACTCATATTAGCCAGTCTTCGCTCGACGGAGTCGGCGTTTACGTTAGCGCCGAGTTCGGGAGCGCATTGAGGTCATTCGCATTTCCCCATGCATTTGAAAGCGGAACCGTTGAACTCTTGGGTGAATAAGCCGCCTGCGACGATTCTTTCGGTCATCGCTCTTGCACATCCCTTCTGATCTGCGGGAACGTAAGACGGTAAAGCCACTGGCCACGATTCACTTCGCTAAACAGGCGCCAAAGAGGGAAAACAACCGTTTTGGCATCCCTTTTGAGCGGTTCCGGACCTCAAACCCTTGCCGCTTTTGTCCCCGGGACAAAAATGAAACTGTGGGCTTGCGGTTTCGAAATAGTTTGCGAATTTGTCCCAGGGTTTGTCCCAAACGCGTGCGCGAGGACACACGGAGGGATTCGGCGGCAAGGTGGACAAATCGACAACCAAACTAGACCCAATTGGAATGTCGCCACGGCAAATGGACTTGAAAGAGTTGGAATAGAACATACGTTCTGTATAACGTTATAGCACCAGGTGGCAGGCGTAGTTTCAATCGAAGCTACGCCTGCTGCTATATATACTGGTCGATAGCGGTATCAATGACCGCGATGCTTCTGTTTGCGCTTCAGTTTTCGCTGCTCGAAGCGCGCCTCCGCCTCATCCGCGCGACGCTGGCTTCTTGCTTGAGCCGACTCCCGCTTCATCGCTTCCCGTTGTGCCGCGAGAGCCTGCTGCGCCTTGGTGCTCATCGCCGGCTGCTTGAGGGCTTTCGCCGCCTCGCGAGCGCGCCGCTTGGGGTTCTTCGCGGGCTTGCTTGCCTCAGCCGGTTCGCCACCGAAGAACGAGAGCTTCTCCCATTTGCCGACAACGAATTGCAAAATCTCCTCATCGGACGGCTCCGCGCCGAAGACGATGCGGGCGGCGCCGTATCTGCCGCCCTCGACGCGCTCCGCCAGCCCGACCCAAAATTGACCGTCGTGATATACGGCCAGGGTGGACGACACGCTGATCTGCATGGCTGGTTCCTCCTTTATGTAGATGACCATGCAGAGAAGGGACAACCAAGGAGGCAGGTTACTGATGCGGACTCCCGCACGCCCACGACTACCCGACGGGGACTGTGTTTTCATCTCTGATGCCCGCATTGTAGCACGCGTGAATTTACGATGTTGATTGCCGGCGTCTAGACGGAGATGAAGGCGGTTCGATCTAGGTCAAGCCGGTCGCTCGTTCATGAAGCGGCCGATTCCCTGAAGATGAAAGGCGCCCACGAGGACACCTACAGGCTATCTTCGAACTACTTGGTTTGGGGCAGACGGAGAAAAAAATAGGGCAGAATCGCTCTCACGATCCCGCCCCGCAAACCCGAGGGTTTCTAACTGGCTCCATTATTCCGGGCTTCTCAGTTCTGTCATTGACCCAGGTATCACCCGTCTCCTATAGCGAGTGAATATAAAAATAGGGCAGAGTCGCTTGCGCAAGTCCGCCCCTAAAACCGTGAAGGTTTTGCTATCTGCAGGCTATTCTACCAACCCGAGCGATTCTGTCAACCTGCGAAGGAACTCGAGCGCGGAGCGAGCTGCGGCGTCGGGCCCCTTGTCGGGCAGCGCCTCGGTTTCGCCGTCGGCCCTGGCGAACATCTCGGCGAGCTCGGATCCGGCGCGCGAGCGCGAGGAGCCCTCGGGTACCAAGCCGGAGTGCGCCACGAGCACGGTCGCGACCTCCTGCATGGCCGTATTCCCCATCCACTTCCTCCTGGTCGCCTTGGGGATTCCCACGGCGGCGACCCTTCGGGAGACGCCGCTGGACGCCGAGCCCCGGGCGGCGCCCCTCTCGGCGAAGCAGTTGATCAGGCACGAGCCGTGCGCGGCGCAGTTGCGGACGGACTTCACGCGCTTGAGGTCGTAGTGGGAGGCCTCGAGGCGCCTGTCGCCCCATCGCCTGGCGCAGAAGCGCACGAAGTCGATGAGGGTGCCGAACGAGGTGAGCTCAAGGAAGGCCCAGGCAGGCATGTCGCCGGAGTACTTCGCGTAGAGGCTCGAGCTGTAGGGGCTGCGGCCGCTCATCTTGAGCTCGCGCAGGCGGTACTCCCTGTTTGCAGTGGTAAGCGATGCCATGTAGTCGGCCACGATGGCGTAGCCGTCCTCTCCACGGTCCTCCATCTCGCGAAGCAGTGTCACCTTCTGGAAATGCTCGATGTCGAGCGTCATGCCGAGCAGGGCGTGGCGCAGCTCCTGGTCGAGCGCCGCGAGCAGGCGCAGCTGGCCGAAGTCGAGGTCTACGTAGCGGCCGTCGCGCGGGCCTCCCTCGTATTTCGAGAAGAGTTTGCGGTAGGATGCGAGCTTGAAGAAGTTGCACTTGTCACGCAGGTAGTCTGCGGCCTCTTCCTCGGAACACAGCTCGAAGGCTACGCCCTTCTGCTTGAGGTGCTCTATCTGCTGCTCGATCGTGAGGATCGGCTTCCTATCGTGGGGTTCGGCCATGCTCGGTCTCCTGTCATTGATTTGAGAATCCTATTCTACCAGCATGTTTGCCCTGAATCCTGAAGGCCCGTTCGCCAACTCATAAGCAAGCCACCTGAGACTACTCACTTTGTTCACGAATGGCGAAGACCTGCGACCTGGGGTTTTGCAAATGGCGCGCAAGCCACCCGCGTTAATTCACTTGCGATTGCGGCTGGCGGCTTGCAGGCAAAAGGGCGGTTGAGTTTCAAAACTGAGTCCTAGGCCCTTTCGACACCACCTATATTGCGAATCAGCACCGCCGCCC
>CAUFRY010000035.1 GCA_959028445.1 uncultured Collinsella sp.
GGGCGGCGGTGCTGATTCGCAATATAGGTGGTGTCGAAAGGGCCTAGGACTCAGTATTTACCGTTTTTCTCTAAATGCGTATCGCCACCCTTAAGAATACGAAGTGTTTTATCCAGACCCGATTGTCCTCCATCTCAAACGAAGGGATAAGGAATCTCATCCGGAATCGGCAGTAACGGAGGATTCACAACGACAAGCGAAAAACATGAGTCATCTCTCAGAGGGGAGTAAAGGCTCCCCTCAAGCACCCTAGTTTCGTCATCCAAAGAGTTGATGGCAGTGTTCTTCTTACAAAGGTCGACAACAAAAGGGTTGATTTCTACAGATGTTACATCCATGCCACAGTTGGTAAGTATCAGGCCCTGTATTCTGGGGCCAGAACACAAATCGAGAGCCTTCCGTGCGCTCTGCGGTGTAAGGCGCCAATCTCAGCAAATCTGTCCCACAATACTGCGCTGAAGAACAAGACGGAACCCCTGAGCCAAACTCCCCTATACCTTATTAAGGCTAAGACAGGCAAGTTCACGCACCCGGCATATTCCAGAATAACATCCTATTGTTTTAGATGCTCTACAAGCATGAACAGCCGCGAATCGGAAAGATCTTCTAGTTTCGCCCCGACTGACCGCCAAGGGCCAAAATGGCCCCTCCATCCCCGGGCGACTGGCTCTGGCGCGCCGAGGAGTGTCCCCAAGTGCCGGCAGAAAAGAAACGTCCCTATCTGCCGGCTAGAGGGCACCGAAGAGGATGGCGTAGGTAGTGGATTCGCCGAGCTTGAGCTCGTCGCCGGGATTGAGTTGGGCGAAACGGCCGGGCTCGACCTGAATGCAGACGCGCGTGGCCCCGTTTACCACCACGGTTCCGTTGGTGGACGACAAGTCCTCGACGTGCCAGATATTTTGAGTATCGCACCAGATATGGGCATGGCGGGCCGAGACATCGTCGCCGACGTCGGTAATATCGCCCTCACCAGTGGCCAGCGCGCCAATCTCAACACCCTGCTCACTCGGCTGAATCCAGCGCGGGGCGCTCACGACAAAACTGTTTTGCACGCGCAGCAAGCCCAAGGGGTGCGCCGGGGCGGGTTCGCGTTCGCCCGCAGTCAGCGACATGCCAAGCGAACGCGGCGTGGATGTGCCTCCGCCACAGGTCGCGTGCGCATAGTCGATGGCATAGTTCACCGAGGACCGCACATCCGCCGAACAGCCGACGGCGACAAACAGCACCAGCACGGCCTCGGCGCGCTCGGCGGGCATGAGTTCCGCCGCCTGGGACAGGCGATCGAGCGCGTTGCGATAGAGATTCGTGTCCTGGTGGCACTCTTCGAGCGCGCGTACCATCGGTTCACCTGCAGGACCGCACACCATATTGATCACAGCCGTGGAGTCCATGGGATTACGCTGGCGCAGGGCCAGTTGCGACATAATACGCGCAGCCGAGGTACCGTATTCGGCAAAGTAGCGCTGCTGAAGCGTGCCGACCGGCGCGCGAACGATAAAGCGGGAAACCCAAGAGCGATCGGCGGCTCGGCTCTGCGGGCTGCGGCCGTCGGCGAGCGGACGGGACGAAAGCACCAAGCCGCACAACTCGATATGGCTCAGATGCGCCGCGCGCTTAAAGATGTCAAACATGGCCCCGCATGGGGTGAGCTCAACTTGAGATGCCATGACCTAGGCCTCCTTGGTCGTAGAAATAGAATCGGACGATACTTCGACAGGTCCGCCAAAAGTACGGGCAGCTGCGGCTCCACCGGCAAGCGGAGTCGCCATCTGGGCTTTTGTGCGTCGCGGTGCCGAAACGGGAAGTTCAAAGGCAAAGCCCATCGCAAGCAAAAACCACGTAAGCGTATAGGTTGCAACCAGAGCGGCAACAAGGCCGCCCATCACGGCGCGTTGGGAAAATGCGCTACATGCAGCCACAACCAGCACCGGAACCTCGCAGGCAGAAAGCGCAAGCACACCCTGCAGGAACCCCGAGCGCCGATCGCGCGCAAGTGCCCCCGCGGCAACGCCGGCTATGCCTGGCAGCGCCAACGCCAGTGCGGCAATAATACCCGGTAGCGACCCAGACCACACGAGCGATCCCAAAGTCGCCGTCACGCGAGCGCCCGACGCCAGCAGCGCGGCCGAAACCACGACCACAGCCCAAACCACGCCACAGACGACCGTCGCGCCGACCATCAGCGCGCGACGAACCGCGCGGCCAGACGCATCCATGGGGCACGGCGTGAGCGGCTCGCCGCGGAGCGAACGACCGACATTTTGCGCATAGTGGTCACAAAACGCCGAGAGCGCCGCCTCGACCGCCGCCGGCTCGGGACGATCTTTTTGATGGCTGGACAGACAGGCCATCACCACGTCGAACAGCTGGGCATCGACAAACGTCAGCGCATCGCGTAGCTCTTCGGAATCCGGCTCAAGCCCTAGCTGCTGGGCCTGCTCGGCCGCGGCGATCGCCACATCGGGCTCACGACGAAGCAGCTGAGTCAAATCACAACCGGGCGCATGGGCACCAATGGGATAGTCGGGCCGCGTGTCCATCTTGAGACGATAGGGGCTGGCGATGTCGCGCGTCTTTTTGCGCGAACCCGAGGTGCCCGAAGTGCCCGGCGCGGCTTCGTATGGCGCGACGCCGGCAATGAGCTCGTAAACCGTGCTTGCCGCGGCATAAACGTCAATCGCCGGCGACATACGCAAAGCGCGCAGGTCGGGAATATCGTCGGTGAGCATCTCGGGCGGGGCATAGGCAACCGTCGCGCGACGCAGCGTGGCATAACGCTCCGTAAACGACGCCTTGCCGCCGGTACCGGCCACGGCCGACGCAGGCTCAAGCGCCAGCGACGAGCCAAAGTCGATCAGGCACAGGTCAAAGGTGCCCTCGGCAAGCTGCCGGTCAAGCGGTAGACGCGCCGTGCGCACCATAATATTAGCGGGCGAGATATCGCGATGGACAAAGCCCTCGCCCACCAGGCTCATACGGCAGAGCAGATCGAACAGGTCGCGACCCAGACGCGCCGCCACAAGCGGCGACAGGCGTCCGGCATCGTCCACGGCGAGTCGCGAACGCAAGCGGGCAAGCGTCTCGCCCTCGACCCATTCCATGACAATTGCAGGCACACCGTCGACCTCGCCCCAGCCATAGAGGCGGGGAAAGCCCTTAAGGCCCGAAAGGGCGCGATGGCATTCGTATTCCTCGCGAAACGCCGCCTTGAACTTGGCGACCAGCGCCTCGTGAGCGGTATCGTCGTCGAACTCATCGCGCGCCGGCAAGATGAGCTGCTTGAGTGCCACGGCCTCGCCTTGGGCGTTGACGGCACGCGTCACGCGGCCGATACCGCCACGGCGCATGGTGGCATCGTCGGCAAACAGCATCGTAAAACGACGCAGATAGGCAGGCAGTTCGTCCTGACCGAGCGCAATGGCCGGCTCAAACCCGTCGACACGCGCCAGGCGCAGGCCGACCATGGGATCGCGACCGAGCGATTGTGGTGTGGTGGATGCAAGATCGGTCATCATAGGGCAAGCGCCGCCACGTTATTGTTGAAGTTACCGAGCGCGACGTCATCATCGCCGTAATGGCCGACCCATTGACATAGGTTGGTGTAACAGCCCCACAGATTGGCATACTGCTGATACCACTTTGACCGGGGCGAGAATGTCTGACGACCGAACTCGGCTCGAATGACAAACATCTCCCCGACCAGGCTGTCGCACGGCCTGGGATCTCCCGTAGAGTTATAGGTCGAGACCACGTCATTGGCACGAGAAACATAGCCGTCGAGCATGTTGTACTTGGTCAGAAGCCAACTGTGAATGCTCTCTTCCTCAGCAGCGGAAAGGCCACCGGAGTTTGTATCGTTGTCAGTGTTGCCGCCCGTCGAGCCGCCGTTTCCAGACCCTCCGGTAGAGGAACCCGACCCAGAGCCGCCGCCCGAACTCGATGAATCCGAGCCGGAGCCAGAAGTATCCGAGCTACCGGGCTTTCCGGACTGCTGGGCGTCCTGTTCCTTCTGCTGCTCGACCTTATTCACCGTTGCCGCCACGCTATTGTTGGACAACCGATCGATGATCTTGGTGTTGGTGAGCACGATGGTCTTGCCGTTTGGCAGCGTAACCTCGTTGTCCGGAGCCTCGGCGCCATCTGCGTCGTCAACGCCAAACACAACGTGTGCGACCACGCTCGCCCAGGCATATCCGGTTGTAGTTCCCAGGTCGCTTTTCGCCTTGCTTCCCACATGCGCCTCGCGCGCGGCGTGCGCCTGCACCATAGACGGCACGGTCATGCCGTAGGCAGAAACACCGGCCACGACCAGTACCAGCGAGCAAGACAGCAGCGCGTACGCTCGCGGCGCCAAGCCCAGTCGGCGTCGCATGCGCACCGCGGTGCCGCGCTTTGTCTGAGTGCCACCGGGTCGCATGCGCTCTCCTCCAACAAAAACACGCCGCTCGGGGCGGCGCATTCATTCAAATCCATGGTTGAGTGTATCAGCGAACCCAAAAGGTTGCGCAACGAATGGGCAAATTTAGGATGCAAGCGGAAGCATCCATGCGATAAGCGGATGCGAAGTATCTTTGTTGCACAACAAACTCACAGTCGCACGGGAAAATTATGACTACCCCGTGCGTCGCGAGGAAAACATACGGAAGGAGCAGGCTCGCCATCTAAATCGCGCGACGGGCCTCGATGGCGCGGCCAAGCGTAAGCTCGTCGGCATACTCCAGGTCGCCGCCCACGGGAAGGCCGCTCGCCAGACGCGACACCTCGACGCCCAACGGCTTGATGGTACGGGCCAGGTAACTCGCCGTGGTCTCGCCCTCGATGTTGGGGTTGGTGGCGATGATGACCTCATGGATGTCCTCGTGGCCCAGACGCGCCAACAGCTCGCGGATGTGCAACTGCTCGGGACCAATCTTGTCCATGGGGCTGATCACACCGCCCAATACGTGGTAGAGACCGTGGTAGCTGCCCGTGCGCTCGATCGCCTGGACGTCGCGCGGCTCGCCCACAACGCAAATGCGAGTGGTATCGCGCATCGGGTCCTGGCAGATGGAGCACTCGTCGGCCGTGGCGTAGTTAAAGCAACGGCTGCAAAAGTGGACCTCCTGCTTGACCTCCAGGATGGCCTCAGCCAGGCGGCGGGCCTCCTCGGCATCGGCCTCGAGCAGGTAATAGGCGATGCGCTGGGCCGACTTGGGACCAATGCCCGGCAGACGACCCAGTTCATCGAGCAGTTTTTGCAGACTGTGATTCGCACTCATATATATGCGTGTCTTAGAACGGCATGCCCGGGATGTTGAGGCCGCCGGTGATGGCGCCCATCTGCTTGTTGGCGAGCTCGTTGACGCCGCGGACGGCCTCGTTGACGGCAGCCATGATCATATCCTGCAGCATATCGACGTCCTCGGGATCGAGGGCATCGGGATCGATGGTGAGGTTGACGAGCTCCATCTCGCCGTTAACGGTCACCTTGACCATGCCGCCGCCGGCAGAGGCGTCGACGGTCTGGGACTTGAGGTTCTCCTGCGCGGCGGCAAGCTGCTCCTGCATCTTGCGAGCCTGCTTCATCATCTGCTGCATGTTCATACCGGCCATGATGGCTCCTTTACGTGCGGCCGCACGCCGAGCTGCAAGGGCAGCCGGAGCACGGCGGGACTTTCAAACTCAAAAATCGTACCACGGCGCGGGGCAAGCAAGCGGGGCGGACACGCTACCTCAGTCGATATACATGTCCTGAAGCGTGACGATTTGCCAATCTTCGCATGCGGTGAGCTTCTTTTTCGTGGCGTTGCTTACGTCGCGCTTGCAGAACAGCATAAAATGCGAGGCAACATAACCCTTTACCAGGCCGCGCTTGCTTTCGAGGTCGTCAATCTCTGCCGTCTCGTCAAACGACTCCCTATATTTGCACTCGCCGATTACCAGACGCTTGGAAACTCGATCTGCGGCCAGGACATCAATATCATCCTGAGCCCGTTTGGCAGGATTCGTCCCCCACCACGACGACACCGCCGTCGCCGGAATTGGCAACTTGCCCTGTTTTGCCCGCTCAACCATCCATTCGGCACACAACGCCTCGAACCGATGCCCCAGGTATTCGTTCAGCTGCTCTTCTGGAAGCGCGTTGACGACCGCTCGCCCCAAACCCGCCTCGATATCAGACGAGAACGGCATAACAAACCGGAACCAAAACGCATAGCACGGCTCGGAAAGTCGGTAGATTCCGCGCTTGCTGGTTTCGATGTTCTCGCCAAACGGAACGGCCTTTTCGATAATTCCCACCGATTCCAACGCCCTGAGATAGCGAGGCAGTGTTGTCTGAGCAACACCCACGCGGTCGGCGATCTGCTTCGCGCGGTTTGCACCGGCAGCCACGGCTCGCAAAATCGAGTTATATATTGCCGGCTCCTGGAACTCCTGACGAATCAGGCCCTCCGGCTCGCCATAGAGAAACCCCATGGGATCGAAGTAAAGGCGTGCCAGATTCTCCTTGAGCCCCGCGCTCGGATCCAGCTGCTGCAGATAGTACGGAACGCCGCCAAAGCAGCCATAGAATTGAAAGGCTTCTTGAGCGCTCAAGCCCGGAAGCATCTTGGCGGCGTCCCTAAATCCAAGATCACGCACCTTGATTTGAGCCGTGCGCCGGCCAAACAGAGGACTTTTACGTCCCAACACACTGCTTTCCATAAAACCCTGATTGCTGCCACAAAGAATGAGAAAAACGTCCGTTTCCTTGAAAGCCTTGTCGATGGCGACCTGGAAAATCGAAGGCAGTGCCTCGTTGCGCATCGCCGCATAGGGAAACTCGTCAAACACGAAAACGAATCGCTCGGTGCGCGCTCGATCGGCGATGAAAGACAACGCGTCAGTCCAAGATGAGAACCCGCCAAGCAATGTGGGGAGATTGAAAAAGCTAGCTATAGCCCGATTGAAATCCGCAAGGTTGTCGGCATCACTTTGCTCGAGCGCGGTAAACGAGAGCGTCCGTTTATCGCGGCAGAATTCGTTGATCAGTGTTGTCTTTCCCACGCGCCGGCGACCATACACGACGGCCATCTGAAATGAACGCTGCTCATAAAGGGATTCGAGTTTTGCAAGCTCCGCTTCGCGCCCGACAAACATTATGCACTCCTGAATTATGCAATGTTGAATAATTCACACTTGCATAATATCGCAAACGAAAACTAGTTGGGCCGGAATCCGACATTTTATGCGTGCAGCTAAATAGCAGAATGCCGAACCGCTGCTCGAGGCGGCGCTCATGATGGCAGGGTATAATTTGATTGTCACAGACAGCAATTTGGAGGTGCCCCCATGAATGCCCCCGACGCGCTCCAAAACATCCGCTCAAAACACCCCGTTGCATATGTGGTTCTCTATCTCTTTGTCGGCTGGGCATTACTGGTTGTCATCACCCATGCTATAGCCTTTGGAGCAGAACTGCTGATAGCCAGCTCGGACCAGCCCGTCGTCAAATGGGAAGCGACCGATGAGTGCACCGACGGGACCCGGACCGTTTACTACAACAGCCCGTCCCTTTACCAAGAGCTCAAGGTCAAGATAAAGGACTCCAAGATTGTCGGTGCCGAACCAGGCGCTTTCTTGACAATCGGAGCAACCCTCGACGCCGAGCAAGTCGAGTACACGGACAGCCGCGCGACGTATCGTGTCGACCTCAGGACCCTAGGCCGACCGTCACGCATCTGCCTGCTCGAATGCGAGACACGCGGCACCACGCTACACATGTCCGAAATTCAAATGCGCCCGGATAAAGAGCCCCTAAAGGGCTAGGGGTCCTAAGCCCAGCAAGCGATTTTCAACAGTAAAACGACAGCCCACCGGTTGTTTCTTTCCAGCGTTTGCAAATCAGCGCATGGTTAGATGAAACAAACTGCATGATATCGCGTAAATCCCGAGCAGGAATATCGCCCTTGTTATGGGCCAGCTTGCATCCGCCGGAGCGGGTAAGCCATATCTTGGTTGCCTCGGCAGTGGGGCGCTTGACCGCAACGTGAACATGGACAGGTTCGCCGTTCTCCCCCGTCCAGAAGAAGATGATGTACGGCCCGAGTCGAAACAGACTAGGCATAGACTCGTCCGCCTTCGTAGGCAAAACGCAGGATGAGCGGGGCATTGTTGCGCACGAAATCATCGAGTTCTTTGAGGTTCGCTTCGCTAAAGCCCTCGTGTGACACCCAATTGAATGCCGGCAAGATACACTCCGCCGTGTCAAAACCCCAATCGCGCGGGCGCTCCACAACAACCTTCACCGTGTTGTCCTCCCGGACTTCGGAATACGAAACCTGCGTATCGTCCTCAAGGCGGACATATTCCCACATCATAAGCTCGCTCCGTTCAAAGGGTTCTCTTCTTGAGCAGTATACCCGCCTGCGCAGCTACTCCACCGGCTTGAAGATGGTGGCCTGGCCAAAGACGCTGCGGATGAGGGCCTTGGCCTCGTCCTCGGTCTGCGGGATGCTCGGGGCTGCGCCCTGATGGCCGAAGGGGCTGCCAGCACCGGGATTGGATTCCCAGGGAGCGGCGGGGACGTCGTCGTTTGCAGAGGCTGCGGGTGCCACAGCAGCGGCCTTGGTCGCGGACGCCGCACCCGGCACGTCGAACGGGGGCAGATCGTCCCCGCCGGCATCGGCAGCAAAACCACCGACCATAGCATCGTCGTAGGGCACCTGCTCGGATTCCCATGGCGCAGCCTGCGCAGGCGGCTGAGCCATGGGGACGGACGCGCGCTCGGGCGCTCGGGGCGCGGGCTCGGTCGGGAGCTTGCCCGTGGCAGGAGCACCGGCAGGGTTGTCGGAGCGCAGCCAAGGGGCCTTGGCCAGGTCGGATGACTTGGGCGCAGGCGCGGCAGCGGACTTGGGCGCGGGGATCGGAGCAGCCGGTTTGGGCGCAGCGGGTTCAGGCGCCGACGGGGTCGGTGCCGCTACCGGCGCCGCTTTTGGCTGCGTCGCGCTGGCGCTCGAGGATGCAGGGGCCGCCGAGGACACGGGTTGCGGGTCCGCAGATGCCGCAGCCCGTGCAGATGGAGAATGCTCCTCATGTTGAGGAGCCGGCGTGCCACCCCCATCCAAGACATAGTCGACGGTACGACGACCGAAGACTGCGCAGACCGTCGGCAGGACCACCGATTGCGTATCGGCGCGACCGAGCATCTTGATGGCAAAGGTCGAGCCCGCGGGGAACGAGACGGTGAGCTTGGAGCCGTCGTCGGCCGTGGCGCGGGCGTTGAGCAAAAGCCCTGCGTAGGAAGCCTGACGCGCCTTGACACGCTCGACGACCTCGGCCCATTTGCGCTGCAGCTCTCCGGCATCCTCGACCGCGGGCGTCTCGGCAGCACCGGCGGCGGCAACCTGGGCGGCATTGTTGGACTGGGGCTTAGGTGCCGGAGCGGTGGCAGGCGCGGGGGCAGCAACGGGCTGAGGCGTCGACGTCGGCGCAGGCTGAGGTGCAGGCGCTGCAGACTTGGAAGCTGACACGGACGCAGAACGGGGAGCAGGCTGGGCAGCCGGAACAGCAGCGCCGCGGTCCCAAGGCATGCCACCCTGATGCGCGGACGTAGCAGCGGGGGCAGCGGATGCCGCCGGAGCGGCAGCACGGGCGCCCGAAATGAGCGTCGGCTGTTGGGCAGCAGCGGGTACGGATGCTGCAGGCGCGGCGGCCTGAGCAGCGGCCACGCTCGCCGGCACGGCGCCGTTGGCAACCATGGCCTCCAGACGTGCCACGCGCTCGGCCAATGCCTCAATCGTTAAATCAGCCTCGGGACGTGCCAGACGCGTGCAGGCAATCTCAAGCACCAGGCGCACGTCGCTCGCGCCCCTCATCTCCAGCGCGGCATCGTCGAGCACTGTCAGCACACGGGCCAGGCGGTCGGCAGGATGCTCGCCAAAGGCAGCGGCCTCGGCAGCAAGCGCCTCGGCCTGCTCGGAGCCGCCCTCAAACAGCTCGGCACGGGCACCGGCAACGCAGGCAACGTACACGTCACGCACATGCGCCACCAGGTCGCGCGTCAGCTCCAGCAGGTCGTTTCCTTCCTCGACCTGCGCACGGATCAGTCCATATAGCTCGGCAACATCGCGATCGGCAATGGCGCGGGCAAACTCGCCCAGGATCTGGTCCGAAACCTCGCCCAAAAGCGAGCGGGCATCGTCCGCATGCACGGCGCCGTTGCCAAAAACGCTCAGCTGCTCCAGCGTGGACAACGCGTCGCGCATGCCGCCCTTGGCATGGCGTGCCACGATAGCCAGCGCCTCGTCGTCGTAATCGAAGCCCTCCTGCTCGCACACGTAGGACAGGCGATGCTCGATGTCCTCGTTACCGATGCGGTGGAAATCGAAACGCTGGCAGCGCGAGAGGATGGTCTCCAGAATCTTTTGCGGGTCGGTGGTGCACAGCACAAAGATCACGTGCGCCGGCGGCTCCTCAAGCGTCTTGAGCAGCGCGTTGAACGCCGCCGTCGTGAGCATGTGGACCTCGTCGATGATATAGATCTTGTACTTGCCGCGCACCGGGGCAAAGTTGACGGAGTTGATGATCTCCTCGCGCACGTTGTCCACGCCGGTACGGCTTGCGGCATCGAGCTCGTAGACATCCGGGTGGTTGCCCTCGGCGATGAGCTCGCACTCCTCGCAAGTACCGTCGGGCATGCAGCCGCTTGCACCCTCGGCGCGTGCCGCCTCGGCATTGCGGCACAGCAGCGCCTTGGCCAGAATGCGCGCCATGGTGGTCTTGCCCGTGCCGCGCGGTCCGCAGAACAGGTAGGCGTGGGACAGGCGCCCCTCGGTGATGGCGTGCTCGAGCGTCGAGACGATATGCTGCTGGCCCACCACGGAGTCAAAGGTGAGCGGGCGATACTTTCGGTACAACGATTCCATGGGTGCTCCCCCGGGTATACTGAGTCTTGTTGCCGCGGCGGCCATGCGGTCGCACGGCATACTGCATTCCATAATAACCCGTACGGCGAGCCCGCCGCGATAGGAGTCCAAAGAGCATGGCAGACGCAGAGAGCAACCTCGTTCCCTCCGAAGCAGCCGACCAGGTCGAGGTCGCGCTCGAGGAGCAGGCCGCAGCCGACGACGGCATCCTGTACCTCAACGAGTACCAGTACGAAAACGACCTGGTCACCGACTTCGCCCGCCTGGTCGCCTCGCCCAGGCGTCGCGGCTCGCTGTATGTCGCCGCGGCAATTGCCGCGCTCATCGGCATCGGCATGCTGGTGGCCGGCGGCAACTGGATCAAGTTTGGCGTCGTCCTGATCGTATTCGGCGCCTTTTTGGCCTGGTGGAGCAAAAACCTGCACCACACCCTCGCCCGCGACTTTATCGACGCCGTCGAGGCCGACGAGTCCATGGGTGGCCGCTATCGCCGCGTCGCCGCCAACGAGGACGGCCTGATGGTTTGGGGCAAGAGCGGCAAGTCGCAGTTCTTCCCGTTTGAAAAGCTCGACCACGTGCTCGACGGCGAGCGCATCTTTGTGGCCATGTTCGCCGACCAGGGCGTGACGATCCCTAAGGACACCTTTGTCCGCGGCGATGCCGAGCAGTTCGGTCCCTTCCTCAAGGCGCGCATCAACAAAAAACTCCGCATCGAGACCAAACGCAAGAAGATGAAGGCCGAGAAGGCCGCCGCCGAGGCCAAGCAGGGCGACAAGCCCCAGGAGACCAAAGGCAAGCAGCGCAAGCAGAAGAAGAACAAGAAGAAGCGCTAAGACCAAACCAGACAGACAGCCTCGCATCCCGCTATCCTCCCCATGCACCCGAGCGTGCTACACTAGCAGCATCTATGCCACCGCGAATGGCTCGGCCCCACGCCCGCCGCTCGCAAACGAACTTTAAACGCACGAGGGTTGGCCATGCCGCTTTTCTCGCAACATACCGCCCGGTTCTCGCCGGACGTTCCTTTGGAGGGCACCAGCTCTCGCGAGCTGCTCAAGCGGTACCAGCCGCTCGAGACACTTGCGACCGGCGGTTTTGGCTCCATCGAGATTTGCCGCGACACGCACCTGCGCCGCCGCGTCGCCATTAAGCGCATTCCCCTTATCAACGGCGCCGGCATGCCCGCCAGCGACATCATGGATGTCCTGCGCGAGGCGCACACTGCCGCCATGCTTCAACATCCTAATATCGTGCAGGTCATCGACTTTACGCACGACACCGCCTATGCCTACTTGGTCATGGAGTATGTCGACGGTATGTCGCTGGCCGAGTTTTTGCATCGCGTGGACGGCCACTCGCTCACCTTTGACGAGGCCGCGGCCATTACCGATGCCCTGGGTCAGGCGCTCACCTTCGCCCATAGCAATGGCGTACTCCACCTGGACATTAAGCCCGCCAACGTGCTCATCGACCACTCGGGCAATGTAAAGCTCACCGACTTTGGCATGGCACGACTGTCGTCCGCCGGTGGCTTTGGCGGCTCGCGCGGCGGCACCATCGGCTACATGCCGCCCGAGCAGCTCGATATCGAGACCGGCACGGTCGACGAACGCGCCGATGTCTTTGCCCTTGCCTGCGTTATCTATGAGGGCTTGTGCGGCAGCGCTCCCTTTATAGCAGCCACGCCCGCCGACTCGCTCGACCGCATCATCGGCGGCGCCACCTATCCCAGCGAGCTGATACCACACTTTCCCCCGGGAGCCGAGGCCGCGCTCATGAGCGCGCTCTCCCCCATGCCGCAGGACCGCCCCAACAGCATCGAGGCATTTTGCGACCAACTCCTTGCCGGTCTGGGCAGCGTGCGTGAGGGCCGTCGCAGTCTGGAGCAAATGGTTAGCGAGCTTTCGGATGACGAGCAGGAGCTCAACGATATCGAGCCGTCGCACTACGAGGACGACGCCATCGAGGTCGACCCCGCACTCGGCTGGGCGGGCACGCGCTGGAGCCATGCGCGCGACTACACCATGCACGCTATCTCGGCGCTAACGTGCGGCACCTTTAGCTTTTTGCTGATGCAAACGGCCGGGGTCGCGGCGCTTCCCGGGTTGGTCGTCGCGGCTATCGCTATTGGCGCGGCAGCCGGCTTGGCACCGCAGATTGGCTCGGCCATCTCGGCCGTGGGCTTTTTGGTGCTCATGGCAAACGCCACCATGCAGGCGCAGGGCATCCTGTCGATGCTGCCCGTCGCGGTGATCTTTGCCGCTGCCATGTCCGGTTGGTGGATCACCTGGGGTCGCACCGAGGCTGCCGCGAGCGCCGCGCTCACCTGTGCACTCGCGCTTGGCTGTCTGACTGGCAATACCTTCCTGGCAGCTGGGGTCGCCGCCGGCGTCGCGTCATTTTGGCTCGGCCCGGCAAGCGCCGCCGCGGCAACGGGCATGGGCGTGCTTTTTGCCCGTCTGGCCACGGTCGCGCTTTCAGCCGGAGGCGTGCTGGGGCTCGGTAACGTTGCCGCAGCGCTGGAAGACCCGCTCCTTTGGACTGCCTTTGTGCTGGTCGCGACAACTGCCGCGGCGTCATCTGCGCTGCTCAATGCCCATGCCAAGCGTGCCGACCGGGGCTCAAACCTTGCCGCAATCGCCGCCATCGCTGTCACCGGCATCGGCTGCGCAGCGGCATCCTGTCTTGCACACCATATGGAAATTGCCAGCCTTGCAGCCGCGGTCGCCGCCAAGGCGGCAGTTGCGGGAACCCTATCCTCTATAATCGTTGGGATATGCCTATATTTGCTCGGATACCAAAGAACCTATACGGAGAGTGATCTTTCGTGAACTTCCTGAACATCTTCGAGGACCACGTGGCCGGCATCTTCGGTGCCACCCGTGCCCCGTTCTCCTTTAAGAAGCTTGCCAAGCAGGCCGCTCGCGACATGGAGGATCAGACTCTGGTGATTAACGGCGTCAACACGGCGCCGGCACTCTATACCATCCTGATCGCCGCCGACGACGATCCCATGCTCGCCCCGTTCTACCCCGAGCTTTCGCGCGAGGTCCGCGAGTTTGTGAAGGCGCAGGCCGAAAAGCGCCGCTATGTCTTTGTCGGCGAGCCCCTCGTGCGCTTTATGATCGATCCGCAGCTGCGCGCCGGCAAGTTCTCGGTCTTTGCCGAGAACGTCGATGCCCCCACGCTCGGCCGCCTGTACGAAGAAGAGCGCGCCTATCAAAACGGCCTGGGCCAGAACAACTCCGCGGTAAGCCGTGCCGCCAGCGCCCCGCGCGCCGGCCAGCAGCAGTTTGCTGCCCCGCAGCAGCAGCGCCCCGCCGCCATGCCCCAGCAGCAGCCGACGCCTCGCGCCGCCACTCCTGACCCGCTTGCCACGGCAGACCCCTTCGCGCCTGGCGTCCCCGACCCCGCCGCCGCACCCATCCCGGTGCCGCAGACCATCTCGCGCGACGCGCTTGCCGGCATGGGCGGAGCCGCCGCGACCGGTGCCGCCGTGGGCCTAGGCGCCGCAGCCGGCATCGCCTCCAACATGGCGAGCACTCGCGCCCCGCAGCGCCCGCTCGCCCAGCTCGTCGACGTCGTGAGCGGCGAGAGCCATAGCATCACCTCCGCACAGGTGACCATCGGTCGCGAGCGCTCAGTTTCCGACATTGCCCTGCGCGACCCCAACGTGTCGCGCCGCCACGCCCAGCTCACCTTTACGGGCTCGGATTGGTCGATCGAGGACCTCAATTCCACCAACGGCACGCTCGTCAACAACCGCCGCATTACGCGCTGCCCGCTGCGCAACGGCGATCTGCTGACGTTTGGCCTGAGCACCTTTGAATTTAGGGGATAGTCGCTTATGAACATCGATATCGTCCTTTTTGCAGGCCGCATCGTCCTGGTCGCCCTGCTCTATATCTTCCTGTTCGCCGTCATGAAGACCGGCGTGGGACTTGTGCGCGGACAGCGCCGCGACTCGGCTATCTGGACGATCGATGTGGACAAGGGCCCGCGCGGTATCCGCGGCATCCACGTAGACATGCTCGGCCCCGTCATCGTCGGTCGCTCGCCATCTTCGGACATCTGCATCAACGAACCATTCGTCTCGGCCTCGCATGCGCGCTTTTCGCTGCAGGGCCCGGCGCTCATCATCGAGGACCTCAACTCGCTTAACGGCACGCTCGTCAACGGCCGCCAGCTTGTGGAGCCCGCAACGCTGCGCGAGGGCGACGAAGTCCAGATTGGCGATGTGGTCATGAAGGTGAACCGTCGATGATCGACGAGGAGAACAAGTCCGCGACTATGACCGAGGCACCGGCTGCCGCCACAGCTGCGCCGGCCCACGCCGCTCCGGCGGGCTCCGCACCCGTGGAACCCGAGGACACCGTGTTCTCCCTGCCTCTTTCGCATGTAACGCATGATATTTCGGATCTCGCCGATAACGAGGACGAAGAGGATGCCGTAGCGGCGCCCATCGGCGCACATGCCGCGGAACAGCCCACAGCGCCCGAAGCAACCTCGGCGCCAGCTCACTTTGCAGAGCCTGTCGCCGCGGCAATCAACGAGAGCGCTGCGGTGTTTGCGGCACCCGAGCCCGCCGCGCCGGCGTTTCCCATAGCCCCGGCATCCGAGGTTGCGCCCGCGTCTACGCCGACGCCCGAGCCTATAGACGTCAGCCCGCAAGATGACGAGTCGACCGCCCGCGTTTCCGAGGAGCCCGACTCCCCGGACACCGGCGATTCCGAATCAAACGCCGAGACCGACACCGTCTCTCCCGGTGACACAGCCGAAATCGACGTTGCCGTCGTTGAGGCCAAGCTCAAAGACCCCGGCTCGACCATGAGCTTTGAACCCCTAACCGAGGAGCGCATCGAGACCGACTCGACCTATGATGCCGGCACCACCACGCAACTCATGTGGGGCGCCCGCTCCGACGTTGGCTGTGTGCGCCCGCACAATGAGGATTCCTACCTGGTGCAGTCGCCGCTCTTTTGCGTATGCGACGGCATGGGTGGTCACGCTGCCGGCGAGGTAGCCTCTTCCATCGCCGTCGAGACTATTGCCAAGACGGCCCCACAGTCCGCCGACGCAGCACGCCTGGCCGCAGCCGTCGAGGCAGCCAACGCCGCCGTAATCGAGGCGGCCCTGAACGGCCTGGGCAAGCCCGGCATGGGCTGCACGGCCACTTGCGCCTATATCGAAAACGACACGCTCGCCATCGCCCACGTGGGCGACTCGCGCGCCTACCTGCTCCACGAGGGCACGCTCATCCGCGTGACCCGCGACCACTCCTATGTGGAAGAACTCGTGGACGCCGGCGAGATTACGGCAGACGAGGCTCGCGTCCACCCCAACCGTTCGGTCATCACCCGCGCACTGGGCTCGGACCCCGCCATGTATGCCGACCACTTCACTCTGCATATCGAGGAAGGCGACCGCCTGATCCTGTGCTCCGACGGCCTCTCGAGCATGATTCCCGATAGCGATATCGAGAACATCGCCACGCAGTCCTCAACCGCGCAAATCTGCGTCGACAACCTAGTGGACGCGGCGCTTGCCGCCGGCGGCCACGACAACGTGACCGTAGTAGTCGTTGACCTGGTTGACGATGGCGTCATGCGCGAGGCGCAACGCGTGCGTCGCCGCAACGTTACTATCGCCGCCATCCTGGCCCTCGTCTTTGTGCTGGCAGCTGGCATCTGGGCCTACACGGGTGTCACCGGCTCGTACTACCTGGGTACCTACCAGGGCAATGTCGCCGTCTGGCGCGGCCTGCCCGGCAAGCCACTCGGACTCAAGCTCCACTGGCTCGAAAGCGAAACCAGCATCAAGCTGTCCGACCTGCCCGAAGACACGCAAAACCGCCTCAAGGCGGGCATTCCGCAAACAAGTGTCGACGATGCGCAGGACACGATATCCAAGTACCGCCACCAGATCGACGAGGAGCAGACCCGCCAGGTGATCGACGCGCAAACGATTCGCGACAACACCAATCAGGGATCGACCTCCGAATCAGATTCCGAGAAAACCGCCGAACAGTCCGCCGAGGCCGAAGCCTCCGATAAGAATTAGAAAGGGAGTGCCGCTTATGAGTCGCCGCAACACCGAGCTGCTCTTGCTCATCGCCTCGGCGTTCCCCGTCATCCTGCTGTATGCGATGTACGTCCTCACCGCGGGCGCTGCCATCTCCTTTGAGACGCTCGCCGTACCGATCGGCCTCTTTGCCGCCTTTGCCGCGGCCCACATTGCCGTGCGCATCTTGGCGCCCGGTGCCGACCCCGCCATCCTGCCCATCGTATTTATACTTTCGGGCATCGGCATCACGTTCGTGACGCGTCTCGCCCCCGCCCTCGCCATCTCACAGCTCATCATCCTGTTTGTCTCGGTGGCGCTCATGGTGGGAACGCTTGCACTAGTCAAAAACCTCGACGTGGTCATGCGCTACAAGTACACCTTTGGCATCATCGGCATCATTCTGCTGATGCTGCCTATCTTTATCGGCACCACGATCTCGGGCTCCAAGCTGTGGATTCGCATCGCGGGCTTTACCATCCAGCCCGGCGAGTTCGCCAAGGTCTTTATCGTCCTGTTCCTGGCCGGCTACCTGGCCGAGAACCGCGAGCTGCTCTCCATCTCCAACCGCAAGATTCTGGGCTTTAAGATCCCTCGCCTGCGACTGCTACTGCCGCTGTTTGCCGTGTGGGGTGTGTGCCTGCTCGTCGTCGTCTTCGAACGCGATCTGGGTTCGGCCGTGCTGTTCTACACCATCTTCTTGCTGATGCTCTACGTGGCCACGGGGCGCTTTTCGTATGTCGTTATCGGCCTTGCGCTCTTAGCCGTCGGAGCCGTGGGCGCCTACAAGTTCCTGTCTCACGTTCAGGTGCGTTTCCAGGTTTGGCTCGATCCGTTTAAGGACGCCCAGGGCCAGGGCTACCAGATCGTCCAGTCGCTCTTCTCGCTTGCCGATGGCGGTCTGGTCGGTGTTGGCATCGGCAACGGCATGGCCAACAACATCCCTGTCGTCGAGTCCGACTTTATCTTCTCGGCTATCGGCGAGGAGATGGGCCTTTTGGGCGGCGGCGCCGTGCTCATCCTGTTTATGCTCTTTGCCGTGCGTGGCCTCACCACAGCCGCCCGCGCAAAGTCCGACCTCGCCGCCTTTAGTGCCACGGGCCTTACGGCCGCCATCAGCTTCCAGGCCTTCTTGATCGTTGGCGGCGTAACCCGCCTGATCCCGCTGACCGGCGTCACCCTGCCCTTTATGAGCCAGGGCGGCTCCTCTCTGCTGGCGAGCTTTATCATCGTCGCGCTCCTGCTGCGCGCCGGTGACGAGGCGACCGGACGCGAGGCCGAGCTTACCGGCACCGGCACCATGGCTGCCATCACCGATGATCAGGTCGCATCTGCCGCCGCCCCGACGGGCACGCGCTTTGCCACCTCGTCTTCCTACGGCAGCGGCAGCCATTCCGTCGGCTCGCGCATGCGCCGTCGCCTGCTCGACACGCCTGAATCCGGTGTACTCGGCCGCGTGGCGCTCGCCAACCGTCTAACCCGTGCGGTGCTCGCCTTTACGGCGCTGTTCGCCATCCTTATCGGCAACCTCACCTATGTCCAGGTCATTAAGGCCAAGGACTATCAGGACATGCCGACCAACAACCACACCATCGCCCGCTCCAAGTACATCCAGCGCGGCTCCATCATCACGTCCGACGGCGTGACGCTGGCCGAGTCGCTGCAGCAGGAGGACGGCACCTACGTACGCTCCTACCCCAACGGTAACCTGGCAGCGCACGTGGTTGGCTACGTGAGCCAGCAGTATGGCACCACCGCCATCGAGAGCGTCATGAACGACACACTCACCGGTTCTAAGGACTACTCCAGCTGGAACAACGCCATCGCGTCGCTCGCGGGCCAGACCCAGCCGGGCAACACCGCCAAGCTCACCATCGACTCGCGCATCCAGACGGCGGCCGAGCAGGCACTCAAGGGCTTTAAGGGCGCTGTAGTGGTCATCGACCCGCGTACCGGCGCGGTACTCGCATGTGCCAGCTCGCCCACCTACGACAACACCAACATCGATGCCCTGCTGCAGACGGGCGGCGGCGAGGACGGCTCCATGTACAATCGCGCCATGGACGCGCTGTACACGCCGGGCTCCACGTTTAAAGTCGTTACGCTTTCCGCGGCACTCGAAACCGGCACCGCCAGCCTGACCAGCACCTACCAGGCGCCCGGCTCCATGGACATCGGCAACGCACCGGTCACCAACTCTGCCAACGAGAGCTACGGCACCATCAGCCTGCAGCAGGCCTTTGCCGTGTCCTCCAACGTCGTCTTTGGCCAGGTGGCAAACGAAGTTGGCGCAAACACGCTCGTGCAGTTTGCCAACGCCTTTGGCTACGGCCAAAAGCTCGGCCAGGACCTGACCTCCGCGGCCTCCATCATGGCCGACCCGTCGCTCATGACCGAGTGGGAGACCGCCTGGGCCGGCGCCGGCCAGCCTGTCGGCATGGACCATACGCCCGGCCCGCAGACCACCGTCATGCAAAACGCCGTGATTGCCGCCGCCATCGCTAACAGCGGCGTGGTCATAGACCCGTACTTTGTAGCCCAGGTACTTGCCCCGGACGGAACCGTGGTCAAGACCACGCAGTCCCGCTCGCTGGGGCAGGCCGTCAGCTCCGCCACGGCCGACCAGGTCAAGCAGGCCATGCTTGCCGTCGTCCAGTCCGGCACCGGCACCGATGCCCAAATCCCCGGCGTCAAGGTCGCCGGCAAGACCGGCTCGGCCGAGACTGGCGGCACCAACGTCAACTCGATGTTCGTTGGCTTTGCACCTTACGATTCACCCACGGTCGCCATCTCGGTGGCCTTGGAGGATTTCGACAAGCATGACGTCGAGGCTGCCAAGATCGCCGGTATCGTCCTGACCGCGGCGCTTGCCGCACAGGGAGCGTGATGCCCATGATCGAATCGGACACCCGAGGCGCGCCGCGGCCTAAGGGTTAGCGGCAACGCGCCACACGGCCCCAGCGGCCACATCATAGGTACTACACATCGTTGAGCGAATAGTTATGTTAGGAGCAGGAATGGAACAGAGGGTCCTCGGGGGAAGATACCTCCTCAAGGATAAGGTAGGAACAGGCGGCATGGCGACCGTCTACCGTGCACAGGACCAGGTTCTCGACCGCACGGTAGCCGTCAAGATCATGCTGCCGCAGTATGCTGGCGACGCAACCTTCGCCGCACGCTTTAAGCAGGAGGCCCAGGCAGCAGCCGGTCTCTCCTCCCCCTATATCGTGGGCGTCTACGATTGGGGCAAGGACGGCGACACCTATTACATCGTCATGGAGTACCTGCGCGGAACCGACCTTAAGAGCGGCATCAAGAGCCACGGCGCCCTCGACCCCAAGAAGGTCGCCCAGATCGGCTCGCAGATCAGCTCCGCGCTTTCGGTCGCCCACAAGCACGAGATCATCCACCGCGACATTAAGCCGCAGAACATCATGGTGCTGCCCGACGGCAACATTAAGGTGATGGACTTTGGCATCGCGCGCGCCAAGAACAGCCACCTCACGCAAGACAACAACGTGCTGGGAACCGCCCACTACGTCAGCCCCGAGCAGACCCGTGGTCAGGACCTCGGCCCCACCTCGGATATCTACTCGCTGGGCGTCGTGATGTACGAGTGCGCCACCGGCCGCGTCCCCTTTGACGGTGACGACGCTATCTCGGTCGCACTCAAGCAGGTCAACGAGCTGCCTATTCCGCCGAGCCAGATCAACTCCGGTGTCGACGCCGACCTTGAGCGCATCATCCTCAAGTGCATGGAGAAGGACCCGGCAAACCGCTTCCAGACCGCCGACGAGCTGCGTCAGGTGCTCAACAGCTACCTGTCGGGCCGTGCCGTCAACGTCTCGGAGCCCACGCGCATCATCGGTGCCCCCGGTGAGTTGGGCGCCACCAAGACTCGTGAGCTTTCCGATCAGACGCGCGCCATGGTGCGTCCTGTCTCGGGCGTGAGCGGCCAGAATACCGCCCGTAGCTCGGTTTCGGGCTCCACCGGCTCCTACGAGGTCGAAGAGCCCAAATCCAACAAGAACAAGATCATCGCCGCCGTGGTGGCAGCGGTTGCCGTCATCGGCATCGTGGTGGCCTTTGCCACAGGACTCTTTGGCGGCGAGCAGGTCGCCGTGCCCGACGTACTGGGCAAGGACCAGCAGACTGCCGTCGAGCTGATCAAGGAAGCCGGCCTCGAGGTCGGCACCATCGACCAAAGCTACAACGACGATGTCGACGAGGGCAAGGTCGCCGAGCAGACGCCCAACGGCAACACCAAGAAGGCCAAGGGCACTAAGGTGAACCTGGTAATCTCCAAGGGCCCCAAGCCCTCTGAGAAGGTTGAGGTTCCCCAGCTTGTCGGCCTGACCAAGGACCAGGCAGAAGCCGCGCTGGCAAGCGTTGGCCTGAAGGGCAACGCCTCCGAGGAGGCCAACGAGGCCGATGAGGGCCAGGTCTTTGAGCAGGGCACCGGAGCCGGTAAGGAAGTCGCGAAGGGCACGACCATCTCGTACAAGGTCTCGAGCGGCCCGGATACCACGTCCGTCCCCGACCTGACCGACATGACCGAGGCCCAGGCGCGCAACGCCCTCGATATGGCAGGTTTTGGCGTCGACGTGAGCTACCAGGAGAACGACTCTGTTACCGAGGGCACCGTGATCAGCTGGAACCCCAGCGGTAAGCAGAAGCCCGGCGCCACGATTACCGTCGTCATTGCCAAGAAGTCCGGCAAGGCCACCGTCCCGGGCAACCTGTACGGCAAGAGCATTTCCGCCGCCGTTACCGCGCTCAACAACGCCGGTTTCTATAACATTGGATTCTGTGACCAGAACGGCAATCCCGTGAGCGGTAACGAGGATGCCACCGTTACGGGCGTCTCCCCCACCGGCAAGCAGTCCACCGACAGCACGATCACGCTGACGGTCGCACTTTCTGGTTCGGGCTCGGGCTCGGGCACGAGCACGGGCGACGATTCCGGTACGACCAACTAGTCGCCACCCCACCGCTCATCGCGGCTTTCGCCGCAAACATATTCGCTCACAGGCGCCCGCTTGCTCCCCCAGCAAGCGGGCGCTTTCTTTATCTGAAGCAGCGAATACTACGGCATGCCTTAAACCAGAAGAGCCCGGCACCATAGCGGTACCGGGCTCGATATTCCTCTGGTGCCCCCGGGCGGATTCGAAACCCCCCCCCGCGGGGAAATTGGTGACGCGGGTGTCGGCGGTCCGAATCCGGCCTTTAGACCAGAAGAGCCCGGCACCGTAGTGGTACCGGGCTCGGCAAATTTCTGGTGCCCCCGGGCGGATTCGAACCGTCGACACCCGCTTTAGGAGA
>CAUFRY010000036.1 GCA_959028445.1 uncultured Collinsella sp.
GAGGGCTCGAATTGGCCATATAGATCTAAAATAGTCACGATACCTTCTCTTTTGCTGGAACGATATATCTATACAAGGTTGTGAGCGGAAAACAAAAATACGTCGATTGCCATCCGACAAACGGGTCTGGAATTGCATTCACCGGCATTTCGGGGCAGATTGATACACATGTACGAAAGGGAACCTATGTGGTGCGTTGGGTTGGAGCTGCTGCAGGCCCGATATGGATTGCGGTCTTGCGCCCCGATGTCCAAATAGGTTTCTCTCTCTAGACGGGAAGTTGCTCATGGACGCCATATATGACGGAGATGACTGGGTCGATCATTATACTTGGCGCCTGGTCGGCTCGAACGACAATGGGGATGTGGTGTTTGATGGACTATGTCCAAAGCATCTCCATCCTTTTGTCTCGTCGTTAATTGAGAGTTCCGCTCGTGTTGCCCCCTACAGCTCGGCATCGCTTCATGATACGGACGTTTTGAAGACCATAAGGGAATCAATTGACGAGGGCACGATGAGCGGCCCGCTGTTTTCTCGGCTTGTGGGGCTAGATGAGATTGGCTCGAAACGACTGCTTGCGGGCGAAAAAGTGGAACTCACTTATCGGTCGATGATTTCAATCCTGCGGCTAGCCGATGTTCTTCGCAAATAAATCCAAGCAAAACGCCGCCGGCAACTCCCCTACTCAACAAAAAAGCCCCGCCAACCGCAATCCCCAAGGGAACCGCGATTAACAGGGCTCAAGCGCGCTCCTCCAAAGGAAAACGCTCACAACACGAATAGCTCAGCCGAGCAGTTCGTTACTCCTCCCAGTAAGCATCTGCAAGCAGCTTAAAGCAGATCTTCTTGACCGGCTGTGCGCCATCGCCCGGGAACTCGAGCGTGGGCATGTGAGGCTCGCCGGCAACGAACAGCGCAAACTTATCGTCAGCAAGATCGCCGGCGATCGAAGCGTCGGAATCGACCAGATCGTAGTCGTCCTTCTCGTCAAACTCCTGGACCAGCGTCAGGCTGCCCGTGGCAACCTTAAAGGCCTCGCGACCCTCGACATCGATCTGCAGGTCGTGATAGCGCTGATGCGTCTCATAGTGAGCCTCGGCCTCGGGACGCGTCGTGGGAGCCATGACGTTCGCATAGACCTTGTCGCCCAGAATCGGATGGCTGCCGACCTCGAGCTGCGCCGGGTCGTTCTCCTCGAGCCAGTCGATCAGCACGTCGAGGCCCTTGAGCATTCCGCGGTACTCCTCGATATCGCCCAATGCACCGTAAATCATCTAAATCCCCTCTCGGATCGTTTCTTTGGCGGCTACTCGGCAAACGCGTTACCGACGCTGTTGCCGCCCACATACGTCTCGACCAGGGTAAGGTCGGGATTGAACACGACAGCGTCGGCGTCGTGCCCCGGCATAATGCTACCGCACTTGCCATCGGCTCTAACCATAAGCAAACAACCGATGCCGGGGCCGTCACCCAAGCTCTTACAGTTCGGTCACGACAACGCCGTTGTAGACCTCGTCCCAACGGTCCATGACCAGATGGCCGGTCATGGGATCCATGGCATTGAGCTTGCCGCAGGTGTTGGCGGTACGCAGCACCGTCTCGTCGTCTGCGCCAGCAGCGATGGCATGCGCAAAGCCGGCGATAGTGGAGTCACCAGAGCCCGTGGCGTTAACGGCAGGGATATCGGGTGTCTTTGCGCGGAACGCACGGCCATTGTGGAAGCCAACGGAGCCGGCAGCACCCATGGACACGACGACCCAGGGGATATCGGAGAAGCGGGCATCAGAGGCGAGCGCGGCGCGGAGCTCGTCCACATCGTCGGTGGTAAAGCTCGTGCCCAGAAGGCCGTTGATCTCGGTCAGGTTAGGCTTGACCAGCTCGGGCTTAATTTCGGACTTAAGGGCGGCCTCGAGCGAAGCACCCGAGGTATCGAGCAGCACCTTGGCGCCGGCGTTCTCGGCAATGCCCGTGATCTTGGCATAGTAGTCTGCCTCGACACCGCGGGGCAGCGAACCCGAAATGGTGACGACGTCGGCCTTGCTCGCAAGCTCGGTAAACTTGGCGGTAAAGGCATCGAGCTCCTCGGGGGCAATCGTCGGGCCGCTCTCGAGCAGCTCGGTCTGGTTGCCGGCGTGGAGGATGTTGAGGCAAATGCGAGTCTCGCCCTTGATGGGCACAAAGTCGTTGTTAATACCGTTGGCGTCCATGAGCTCAGCCATGTAGGCGCCCATGTGGCCGCCGAGCAGACCGGTTGCCACAACGTCGTCGCCCAGCTGACCCAGCACACGGGCCACGTTGAGGCCCTTGCCGCCAGCGGTCTTTTCGGGCGTCACACGGTTAACGTCGTCGATAATGAGCTCATCGAGCTGAT
Organism: uncultured Collinsella sp.; assembly: GCA_959028445.1. GTDB lineage: Bacteria > Actinomycetota > Coriobacteriia > Coriobacteriales > Coriobacteriaceae > Collinsella. The sequence continues at coordinate 2,372 of CAUFRY010000036.1, forward strand.
AGCGCGTATCGACAGACGGGTTCATCGTAACGGTGAGGATCATTTTTAGCTCCTTATCTCGCAGGCTCCTTGTGCCTCGCGATACGAGTCGACAAAACGGAATTACAGAATCTCAATCGTGAACGAGCGAACGACGGTCTCCTTGGGCTTGGCGACAAGGCAGCCGCGCTTATGCTCAAGCACGTCGTCCTCATCGGAGCAGGTCGAGAGACCGCCCCAAGGCTCAACCGCCACAAAATCGCCCTCGGGCTTACTCCACACAATGAGATACGGGAAGCCCTCGAAGCTCAGGCGAACGCCCTTGTCCTCCCCCTTCTTAGAAAGCGTGACCTGGCGGCTCTCGAGCACGTCAAAGATGGTCTCCGCAAAATCGAAGAGCTCGTGCGACAGGGGCAGCGTCTTTCCCACCATGGGGTTCTTGGAACGGTTTGCCACGTCAATCAATCCGGTCGAGGGCACGGCGGTGCAAAGCTCCGCAGCCTCGTCTTTCTCAAAGCGCAGCTCGTAGTCCGTATAGGCCTCGCCCTCATCGAGCGGACACCTGAAGCCGGGATGACCGCCGATAAAGAACGGCATGTCCTCGGTTCCCTCGTTGGTCACCTCATAGGAGACGCGCACGGCGGTATCCTCGAGCGCATAACGAGCGACAAGCTTAAACGGATACGGATAATCACTCAGCAATGCGGCGTTATCCTCCGAAGCCAGGCACATCGCCAGCTCGTTCTCGCCTTGGCTCAACAGCTTCCACTCCTGTTTGCGCGCAAACCCGTGGCGAGCGAGCTTTACATGATGCCCGGCAAATGTCATGGCGCTGTTGTCGCGCAAGCCTCCGCAAATCGGGAAGCAAATCGGTGCCTGGCCGGACCACACGGCGGGATCGCCCTGCCACAAATACTCGCGTCCGTCAGCCTCAATCGAGGTAAACGAGCCGCCGGCCGTGGAAACCTTGATAGAAATCGAATCGTTGGAAAGAGCGTATTCCATTATCCATCCTTTCGAACAACTGCTTTTTGCTCGCAAGAACCCGTCTCGGCCCTGACCAAAGGACAAACCCGCACGTTCATCGATGCGTCCGGTATCCCCGCCATGTAACGGGGTACCATACAGACATTGATGCAATTACAGCTGAAAGGCCTTCTTATGCGAACCATCATCCTCTACGCCTCGCGCCATCACGGCAATACGAAAAAGCTCGTGGACGCCATCGTCGAGGCGCACCCCGAGATCGATACCCTCGACGTGAAGTCACTCGGCAAAAACGAGTACCCCAACCTGCACGAATATCATCTAATCGGCGTCGCCACGGGCATCTATTACTCCGAGATCGACAAAGATATGGCACGCGTGCTCACCAATGTGCTGCAGCCGCAAGACAAGGTGTTTGGCCTCATGACCTACGGTGGCAAAAACAAGTGGTACGGCAAGGATATCGATGGCATCTGCCGCATGAAGCAGGCCATCTTTATGGGTGTCTACGGCTGCCCCGGTTTTGATACGTGGGGGCCGTTCAAGCTCGCCGGCGGTGTCCAAAAGGGACACCCGACCGCTGAGGAAATTAAGGGCGCCGTCGACTTCTTCGACAAGATCGAAGACGAGTATGGCGACATCATCGTCGAAGAGTACGCCAAGCGTGAGAAGCGTCTAGCCTACGAAAAGGAGCATCCTGCGGGAGGTCTTGTGGCCGGCGTCAAGCGCACGGCAAAGAAGATCGCTAACAAGCTGTAACTGTGAAGGTGCTTTTGAGCGTTTAACCCATACGGCGGGTCCGAGCAGATTCGGGCCCGCCGTCTTTTTCTATCGTTACTCGGTAAAGGCGTTGCCGACGCTCTGGCCGCCAACATACGTCTCGACGAGGGTGAGCTCATGGTCGAACACGACAAAGTCGGCGTCGCGACCCGGCATGATGCTGCCGCACTTATCCTCGATGTGCGCGGAGCGTGCCGGCACCTCGGTTGCCATGCGAATGGCGATATCGGCGCTGGCGATGCCCCAGTCGACGATGTTCTTGACACCCTGGGCAAGCGTGAGCACCGAGCCGGCAATGCTCTTGCCGTCAGCGAGCCAGCACAGGTTGTCCTTCATGATGACGTCCATGCCACCACTGGTGTAGCTGCCCTCGGGCATGCCGCCGCAACCCAGGCAGTCGGTGATGAGCACCGTGTGCTGCCAGCCCTTTGCCTGCAGCAGTGCCTTGATGGCGGCAGGGTTTACGTGCTTGCCGTCACAGATGATCTCGGCGTAGGTCTCGGGCGTGGACATGGCAGCGCCCACGACACCGGGCTCACGGTGATGCAGGCCGCGCTGACCGTTATAGGTATGCGTAAAGCAGCTGGCACCGGCGTTGATGGCGGCGATGCACTCATCGTAGGTGGCATCGGAGTGACCGATGCTGGTCACCACACCCTTGGCGTTCAGAGCAGCCGCATAAGCAGCGGCACCGTCGCGCTCGGCCGCCATGGCGCTCTTAACGATGCGACCACCCGCAGCCTCCTGCCACTGATCGAAGACCTCCTCGGAGGGATCGATGAGGTAAGCGGGGTTCTGCGCGCCCACGTGCTTCATGGTAAAGAAGGGGCCCTCCAGGTAGATGCCCTGAATGCGGGCACCGCAGAAGTCGGGGCCGCGACCCTCGTCCGCCTGAGCGATGGCGGCGCAGGCGTCCTTGATCTGCTCGACGCCATCGGTGAACGTCGTGGGCAGCCAGCTAGTGGTACCGCGACGGGCGAGCTCGGTTGAGCTGATATCGATGCCCTCGGGATCGTTATCGGTAGTAGAGTGGTTATAGAAGCCATGGATGTGAGTATCGACCATACCCGGTGCGATCCACGATCCCGTGTAGTCCTTAATCTCGCAAGAGGGCTCGTCGGCCTGCCAGGCACCAAAGACGCCGTCCTCGACCATAAGATAGCCGCCCAGTTGCGGGCCTGCCGGCAAGAAGAACTTGTCAGCCTTAATTGCGTATGTGCTCATATGCACTCCTTGCTTCTTGAAGCAGTTGACCGTGGTGATACTTATACCCGGTCCATGTAAAAACAAAAAGCGCCCGCCCGCCGTTATGAGCGGACGGGCGCCCTTACAGGGGGACGCGATTAAGCGGTGAAGGGGTGAATCGTCACGCCCTTAACCACGCGGTTGACCGTGCCGGTGGGGCTCGGCGTATCGGGCGTGTTGCCCACGCGCACGGAGTTGAGCAGGCTGATAGCCTGGGCAAACATCACGAACGGCAGAGCAAGGTAGCCCTCGGGAAGTGCCTCGTAACCCTTAAAGGTGAAGGACTCACCCTCATAGACGGTGGCACCTTCCTGCTGAACGGCGATGGTGTGCTGAGCGATCTCGTCGCCACCGATCTCGTTGAGGATGTCGATGTCGTACTGACGGGTGTAGGCGTCGTTGTTGACGAACACGAAGACGAGCGTCTTATCGTCGACGAAGGACTTAGGTCCGTGACGATAGCCCATGGAGGTGTCGTAGGAAGTAGCGACCAGACCGTGAGCGAGCTCGAGGATCTTGAGCTGGCTCTCCTGGGCAAGGCCACCGAAGGAGCCAGAACCCAAGTAGGTCACGCGGTTGAAGTCGCCAGCCAGGTAATCGGCGATCTCGGGCTCACGGGAGATGACCTCCTCGCCCATCTTGGCGATGGTCTCGACCCACTCGGCCTTCTGCTCGTCAGAGGCAGTGTCGAAAATAAGGGTGGAGAGCAGGGTCATGCAGGAATAAGAACCGGTCATGGCGAAGCCCTTATCGTTGGCGCGCGGAATGAGCAGCGTCAGCGCGTTGGGATCATCGGCAGACTCGACGGCGAGCTTGCCCTCGGGAGCGCAGGTGATGTTGAGGAACTTGACGTTGTGGACGAGCTCCTTGGCAACGGCAACGGCCGCAAGGCTCTCGGGGCTGTTGCCAGAGCGGGCAAAGGAAACCACGAGCGTGGGATCCTCGGCGCGCAGGAAGTCGCGCGGGGCGCTCACGATATCGGTCGTGGCGATGGGCTTAAAGTCGTAGAGATCAGTGTTGCCAGCGTGACGCAGGTACGGGGCGCAGGTATCGCCAACGTAGTCGGACGTACCGGCACCGGTGAAGACAACGGACAGACGGCCCTCGCCCATAGCGCGAGCCTCGGCCAGGAAGGCCTCGATGGCCTCCTTGTTCTCGCGATAGATGTTGAGCGTATCACGCCAAAGCTCGGGCTGCTGAGCAATCTCGGCCGTGGTGATCTGGGCGCCGAGCTCGGTGAGCTCCTCGACACTCTTCTCGAACATTTCTAATACCTCTCTCTAGAAGTAATCCTCTGACGTGCAATTATACACTTCAGTTGGTTATCTGGTAGTAACCAGTTAAATGCAAAGAATCATCATATGGAAACGATGCGAACACTAGTCGCTACGCTGGTGGTAAACCTTGTATTTAAACTGATCGGCACGAGCAACCGAGAGTGTATACTCCACAACCTCGTTTGACTCGTTATACGTAGTCCTGACCAAATCGAGCACAGGCGAGCCCTCGACAATTCCCAAAAGGTGTGCGTCGGTGGGACGGGCTATGCTCGCATAGAACTCCTCTTCGGCCACGCGTATCTTTTGCTGAAAGTCTTGCTCAATCACATCATAAAGCGGCTTACGCTCCAGTAGCGGTCGCTTTAGGGACAGAAATTGACGAACCGGTAGATAGCTGCGTTCGACCATCATGGGCATGTTGTCGGCAGAACGAAGGCGCTTGAGCTTAAAAATGCGATCGCCGATACGCAATCCCATATGCTCGGCCAGATTCTTATCGGCCTCCATCTCGCAAAACTCGAGAATCGTGGTCTCGGGGTCGCGACCCATCGCGCGCATCTGCTCGGTAAAGCTGTAGGACTGCATAAGATTGGTTGCCTTTGCCGAACGGTCGGTCACAAAGGTACCGCGACCGTGCTGCCGAACCACCAATCCTAAACGCTCCAGTTCCTGCAGAGCCAGACGTACCGTAGTGCGCGAGAGACCATAGCGCTCCGATAGTTCGCGCTCGGAAGGAATCATGTCACCGGCGCGATATTCATGGTCGATCTTTTCGGTCAGAATATCGACCAGCTGATCGTACAGCGGTTGCTTACGCGCTCCGATCGCCATCCTATCCTCCCATTTTCTCAAACTCGGCTACTACCTTGGGTGTTTAGCATTATCTGTCTGCCACACCCGAATCAACAAGAAAACAAAAGCCGCGCGCTCTTTCGAGCACGCGGCTTTTAACATACACATGGCTTAAGGGGTCGGGGTGTGAGCCGCGTAGGGACACACCCCTCAAGCTAGAGCCTTACCAGATGCTCGGCCAGAGACCAAGCGGGCCAGCGCCCAGGATGCCGAGGACGAAGAGCAGCAGAATGCCCTTGGTCGGGGTCCAGCTGTGCTTAGCGAACATGTAGTAAAGCAGCAGCGTAAGCATAAGCGGGACGAGCTTCGGGACGATGGTGTTGAGGGTGTCGGCAACAGAGAAGTTGACCGGATCCTCGGTAACGGTGCCGTAGGTCACGGACTCCATGCCGTTGCCCAGATTGGTGACGCCGCACTCGACAGCGTTGCCGTCAGCATCGGAGGCGGTAAGGGCGTTGCCGTCCTTATCGGTCATGGCGATGGTACCAGCCTCAGCGGTCTCGGTATCGATGCCCTCCATACCGGTGAAGTTCTCGGCCTCCTTCTCGGAGACGATCACGGTAGTAGCGGAGAGACCACGGGTGGTGCCATTGGGGATCTGGAGGTTGATCTGGGTGCCACCCATGGTGACGACCAGGCAACCGACGACGAAGACGCCCATGATGGAAGCGGCACGCGTGAAGGCCTGCATGTTGGCGGTCAGAGCGTCAATAGCGCTGGTGCCAAGCTTGTAGGACCAGTTCATGAGCCAGAAGCGCAGAGCGAACTGGACAGCGTTGAAGATCACCAGGAAGATGATCGGCGCAGCAGCGTTGCCGTTGATGGCCATGTTGGAGGTGATGCCGGCCGTGATAGGCACGAGCGTCAGCCAGAACAGGGCGTCACCGATACCACCGAGCGGGCCCATTGCGGCGACGCGGACGGCGCGGATCGTGGGGATGTCAACCTTGTTCTGCTCGAGCGAAAGCACGATGCCCATAACAAAGGTGACGAGGAACGGGTGGGTGTTGAAGAACTCCAGGTTGTGGCTCATGGAAGCCGCGAGGTCGTTCTTGTTGGTGTGGATCTTCTCCAGACCGGGGATGATGGAGTAGAGCCAGCCAGCGGCCTGCATACGCTCGTAGTTGAACGAGGCCTGCAGGAAGCAGGAGCGCCAAGCCATCTTGTTGAGGGTCTTCTGGTCGAGCTGCGGAGCAGGAGTGAGATCCTCGTAGTGCTCCGGGATCACATACTCATTAGATGCCATCTTCGAAGTCACCTCCGTCAGAAACAGCTGCACCCTTCAGCTCGGTCTGCTGCTGGAAGTCCCAGAAAGCGATGCCGAAGCCGATGAGAGCGAGGATGAGCAGAGCAGGAGTTGCCAGCGAATCGTTGGCAACGGTGATGAGCGCGAGGCCAAAGCCCATGAGGAAGAAGCCCCACATATCGCGGTTCATCATAACCTTGAGCAGGACGGCGAAGCCGACGAAGCGCATCATGCCGCCTGCAGCGGACAGACCGGTCTGCAGCCAAGTCGGGATGGCGGAAGCGATGGTCTGACCAATGGTAGCGCCAGCGATGAAGAACAGGGTGACGACGACAGCGAAGATCAGGCCGAGCAGAGCCATGGCGAAGTAGTTCAGGCGCTCGATGCCCTTGGTGTCCGCGTTGTGAGCCATGTTATCGGCCGTGGACATAAGCGGGGACATAAGCGTGAAGACCAGGGTAACGCCAAGCTGGCCAAGCAGAGCGAACGGAATAGCGAGGCCGACTGCCGCGTTGGGCTCGAGGCCCGTGGCGATAGCGAGAATGGCTGCCATGATGCCGCCGATGACGGCGTTAGGCGGCTGAGCGCCTCCGATCGGCATGTTGCCGATCGTCATGAGCTGATAGGTACCACCCACGAGAAGACCGGTGTTGAGGTCGCCAAGGATAAGACCGATGACGGCGCCGGTGACGATGGGCTGATAGAGAGACTCGAGGAAATCAAACTGGTCGATTGCCGCGATGAACGTAACAACGAAGACCAGAGCGATCTGGATGATCGAGTATTCCATCTTGCTCCTCCTTTCAAAATGAATGTACGCACTTTGGATATCACGTACAGAACGTCAGGGTTTCACTCCTGACAACGTGGATCACGAGGATTACGAGAAGAGCTTGCTCGTGTCCTCAACAGGCGTGCTCGGAACGCGCCTGATCTCCAACTCCACCCCCAATTCCTGCAGCTCTTTAAACGCAGCGACATCCTCGTCGTTAACTGCGACGGAGGTGGCGACTTGGCGCTTTCCTTCCGACATGTGCATGTTGCCGATGTTTACCTTCTTTATAGGCACACCGCCCTTGACGAGCGTAAGCACGTCTTCCGGTGTTTCGGCCACGATGAAGATCTTCTGGCGCGGGCTCGCCTTGCCAATGACGTCGATGGTCTTCTGCAGAGAGAAGAAACGCGTAGCGACGCCGGCGGGAGCGGCCATCTTCATGAGGTTCTGGCGCATGGTGTTGGACGCCACGTCGTCGTTGGCGACGAGGATGAGGTTGGAGCCCAGGGTGGAGTTCCACTGGGTGGCAACCTGACCATGAACCAGTCGGTTATCGATGCGGGTAAGAAGAATGTTGGGTTCTGCCATGTTGATCAGCTTCCTTTCGTTATTTGCTGACGACAGTTACTTGATCTCCTGAATCGCGTAACGCGAAACATCTACGACGGCTCCGGATCGGACTTTGATCTGGACCTTCTCGCCTTCGATGCCTTTGACGGTTCCGTAGATACCGCCGGCGAAAAGAACCTCTTGACCCGGCTTGAGCTCGGTGTGCAGCTCCTTGAAGTACTTCTGCTTCTTCTTCATGTTGATTTGCGACCAGATGGTGTAAATCAAGCCCATGATGACAAGCAGGCCTAAAAGGGCGACCGAGGAGCTCAGGACGTTGGCTCCGAAATCGGCCATTAGATGCCGTCCTCGTCGCCGAAGATATCCTCTTCCTCGGAGCCGGCAACGGATGCGACCGTCTGGGCGGTGACGCCCGTCTGGCCAACGGTCACGGCCTGCTCGCCAAGCTCGGCGAGCGTGGCATTGCCGCGGAGGAACAGAAGCTCAATAACCATGGGAAGGTTGGTGCCAGTCAGAACCTCGACGTTGTCGACATCCTGGGCAATCATCATCGACTGGTTGAACGGGGTGCCGCCAAGCAGGTCGGTAAAGACGAGCACGCCATCGCACTCCTCGCGCATGGCGGTAATAGCGGCGCGGAGATCCTCACCGTAGGATGCAGCCTGGTCGCCCTCAAAAGGAACGACGGTAAAAGCAGGCTGGTCGCCGGCAACCATAGCGATAGCGCTTGCAAGGCCGGGTGCGAACTGTCCATGACCGGTAAGAATAAAGCCAACCATTCAAATTTCCCTTCCGAAGGTGTGTACAATCTGAGTCCGATGATTTTCGGAAGCCAGCGGGCGCTCGCCCTTAAAGCTTCTTAGAAAGCCTTCTTTGAAGACCAGTGGTTTCTAAACTGGTAGTAACCACGTGATGTGTTGTTGTCACTATATCACCCCAAAAGAGGTCGCTTTCGTTGATTCATACGGTAAAACGTTTTTGCACCGCTCACGGTGATAAATCGACCGTTTACCGGTCGTTAACACTTCTACCTGCGGTTTTGAAACCGTTTCGAAATGTTTTGGCAAAAGATCGGATCTTTTCCTGTGTCTAAACAACGCAGGGCGGCTAAAAATAGCGTGTAGAAAAATTGCAGGTCATTGTGAAGATATGTGAATTGGTCTTTTTGACTTAATACCAGTTAGAACCAGTTTTGAGATTATCGGTGAACGGTAGTTTTCGACCGTTCACCGGTTACTTGCAATCGTTTGCAGTTGTTTTCCCAGATGAATTGAGGAAAGTTACCAGGTCCTCGGCGTTCGTGCTGCCCCGTCCATCGCGGTCTACGGGGCTAACGATATGGCACCATGGGGACACTCGTATGTCAATTCTGGTCTAACAGAGCCAATTAAAAACGGGACAAGTGATGTAGCTCACTTGTCCCGTTTTTATTTATTTTCGAAGAGCATCGGCCAGCCGCAGGATTGAAACCATCGACCGATAAGTGAGTTCCACCTTTTCACCCGCAAGCAGTCGTTTCGAGCCAATCTCATCTAGCCCCACAAGCCGAGAAAACAGCGGGCCGCTCATCGTGCCCTCGTCAATTGATTCCCTTATGGTCTTCAAAACGTCCGTATCATGAAGCGATGCCGAGCTGTAGGGGGCAACACGAGCGGAACTCTCAATTAACGACGAGACAAAAGGATGGAGATGCTTTGGACATAGCCCATCAAACACCACATCCCCATTGTCATTCGAGCCGACCAGGCGCCAAGTATAATGTTCGACCCAGTCATCCCCGTCATATATGGTGTCCACAAGCGACCTCCCGACTAAAGGGAGAAACCTATTTGGACATCGGGGCGCAAGACGGCAATCCATATCGGGCCTGCAGCAGCTCCAACCCAACGCACCACATAGGTTCCTTTCCGTACATGCGTATCAATCTGCCCCGAAATGCCAGTGAAGGCAATTCCTGAACCGTTTGTCGGATAGCAATCGACGTATTTTTGTTTTCCGCTCACAACCTTGTATAGATATATCGTTCCAGCGAAAGAAAAGGGGTCGTTGGCAATTTTGTCCGGAAGAACTTGCCACCTCAAAATCCCGCTTCCGATATGGTCGAGCTTGACCGTTCCGCCGTCCCCCTCAAAAGTGGCAAGGGGATTTACCCCAGACTGAGAGTCGGCATCGCCCTCCTTAGCGGTTATCAGCAGGCTGCCCGTATAAGACTGCTGAGGCTCACCTTCAGGACAGGCAGCCTCGGCCCAAGAAGGGCTGCTCAGACAGAACAGTCCGAGCAGCATCATTACTAACAAAAGAAAACTCTTAGATCTTTTCATCTATATCCCCAACATCTCTAATATTTGTATATTGTGACTATTTTAGATTTATATAACCAACTCGAGCCCTTAGCAAGTCAATTGCTGCAGCAGGTTATATTTCTTTTGGCTCTGTTAGACCAGAATTGACATACGAGTGTTCCCATGGTGCCATATCGTTAGCCCCGTAGACCGCGACGGACGGGGCAGCATGAACGCCGAGGACCTGGTAACCACCTTCAAACGGGACATGGCGAAGCTGAGCGGGGCCGAGCGCCGCCGCGCGATCGATAGCCTCTTTGGGCTTAAAGGGTAATTATCAATTAGCAAGCCACCGTTACCCTCAACGCAAAAAGCCCGCTGGAACAATGTCCGTTCTAGCGGGCTTTATCAGATTGATTGGCTACGCGCTAAGCAGCTCAGGCAAACCTTTACGCAAACAGGCCGTAGATGCTGATGTTGGCCTTGGCGTACAGGCCGTTGGCGTACTCGGTCCACTTAGAGCTGGCGCTCGAGGCCTGAGACGAATACTGCTGATAGGCGGTGTAGTAGGCGGTCATGGCCTGCTTGTAGGTGGCGCTATCGGCGGTAAAGGCATCGTCGGCGAAGGCCTTGGCGTAGGTGCCGTCCTCGTCCTTCCAGGTGCCCTTCGAGCTATCCCACTCGTCACCGGCAAGGTTGATGATGTAGTCGGCGTAATCCTTGCTCGCGGTCTCCTCGTTGCCATCCGCAGGCTCGGTCGGGGCAGTTGGCATGCTCGCGGAGGTGTCGCCCACCTTCTTCTTGTAGAGCTTCTGCAACGTCGCGGACTGGCGGACGATCTGCTTGGCCTGGTCCTTGGACACGCCGTACTGCGTGGCCATGGTCTTGTAGTCGGAGGTACCGATGGAATCCTCGGCGTACTGCTTCATCTCCTTGGAAGAGACCGTAATGCCCTCGTCCTCGGCAGCGTCCAGCAGAATCTGGTTGCGCACGTAGGACAGGATAACGTCGGCAGACGGAGCGGTGTAGTTGCCGTCGTCGTCCTTGACGGTATCGAGGCTGTACTGGCTCTCAATGGCCTCGCGCGCGGTGATATCGCTCTTCTTGCCGTTGTAGCTGTAGCTTGCCACGGTCGAGTCGAGCTGGTCCTCGGTGAGGGTCGCCGAGCCAACGCCCTTGCCGCCAAAGCCGCCATTGCCCACAAAGAAGCCCACCACAGCAGCAATCACGACGGCGACCACAAAGGCGGCAATCATCGTCTTCTTGTGCTTGGATGCGTGGTCGTCCTCGTCGGAGCCCAGGATATCGTCGTCCTCATCCTGTGCCTCGGGCATCAGATTCTCGTCGGCGGCGTCCGCGGCGATCTTTGCCTCCAGGCGAGCGTCCTCCTCCTCGGCGGTCGTGCCGGCGGCAATATGTTCGGCAGACGTGCCGGCGACCAGGTCGATCTTCTCGTCCTCGTCACCGTCGGGGCCTTCGCCGCGCTCGATGATCTGGATGCCGTCGATCTCGTCCTTCTCGTCCTTCTTTTGAATCAGACCCATATCAGTTACTCCTTGTTAGGAAACATAGTCCCCAATAGAATACGCCCGGCAGAGCGCCGGGCGTATTGATTCTTAGGTTATACGCAAACACTTAAGTACTATTTAGGCGTTTGCAGCGTGCATGCCTTAGGCCAGGTGAGCGATAACGGCATCGGCAAAGGCCTGCGTACCCACAGCGCCCTCAACGGAGCCGGTCTGGGCACGACGCACGTCACCGGTAACCTGCTCGCCCTCGTCGAGCGTGGCAGAGACGGCGGCGCGAATGCGATTGGCAGCATCGTTCTCGCCCAGGTGATCGAGCATCATCGCAGCAGAGAGGATCTCGGCCGTGGGGTTGGCGATATCCTGACCGGCGATATCGGGCGCGGAGCCGTGCGTAGCCTCAAAGATGGCGCAGTCGGCACCGATGTTGGAGCCGGGGGCCATGCCTAAGCCGCCCACCAGGCCGGCGCACAGGTCGCTCACGATGTCGCCGTACAGGTTGGGCAGCACCAGGACATCGAAGTCGTTGGGGTTCTGGACCAGGCCCATGCAGGTGGCGTCGACGATCTTGTCGTTGAACTCGATATCGGGATAGTTGGAGGCCACCTCGCGCGCTACGCGCAGGAACAGGCCGTCGGTCGCCTTCATGATGTTGGCCTTATGCACGGCCGTCACCTTTTTGCGGCCGCAGCGGCGGGCATACTCAAAGGCATACTCCACAATGCGGCGGCTCTTGGCGATGGAGATCGGCTTGATCGAGATCGCGGAATCGGCGGCGAAGGTCTTTTGACCCGAACGCTCGACGAGCTGCGAGAGCTCCTCGACCTCGGCTGCGCCCTCATCGAACTCGATGCCGGCATAGAGGTCCTCGGTGTTCTCGCGCACGATGACCAGGTCGACGTCGCGGAAGCGCGAGCCATCGCCCGGCTGCGACAGGCAGGGGCGCACGCAGGCGTACAGGTCAAAGTGCTTGCGCAGGGCCACGTTGACGCTGCGGAAACCCGTGCCGACCGGCGTGGTGATGGGACCCTTGATGGCGACCTTGGTCTCGGCGACCGCATCGAGCACGTGCTGGGGCAGCGGCGTGCCAAACTCGTCCATGACGCCGGCACCGGCCTCCTGGACGTTCCAGTTGATCTGGACACCGGTGGCCTCGACCACGCGGCGCATGGCCTGCGTAATCTCGGGACCGATACCGTCACCGGGAATCAGGACTACATCGTGCGCCATAATCTGTTACTCCTCGTTTTCGGCGTCGTCAGATTTTTTAACGCTAGCACGCTTCTTCTTTTTGGAGAGATCCAGACCAAAACGTTTAACAAGCATTTCGCAAATCTCGCTCGAACGGGCCTTGAGATAGCTGCCCTTGCCGTTCTCGGCATCGAACTTAAGGCGCAGCGCGAGCTTCTCGGCGACCTCGGCGTCAATCTCGCCCTGGCCAAACTCGTACAGACAACCGAGCATGTCGCGATACTCAAGGTCGCCGTGGTAGCACTGGATGGCCTCGTCCAGGATGGGCCAAGCCTCGCGCGAACGCTCGACGCTCGTGGCGCCCCACACGCACAGCAGGCGGAAGGCGGCATAGCGCAGCGTGGAGGAAATCTCATCGAACAGTGCGGTCTCGGCGCCCTCAAAGGCATCGCCCAGCTGCTCGGGGCAGGTGGTGGCAAGCGCCGTCAGGGCATCGAGGGCCTCCCAGCGGGTCTGAGCCTCGGGGCGGTCGAGTGCCTCGATCAGCGCGGGCACGCAGGGCACGACGCGCTGCGGATCGCGCTCGGCAAGCAGGTGCAGCACGCGGGCGGCAAACTGGCGGATACGGCGCGTGGGGCAGCCGAGCTCCTTGACCAGGCGGTCGACGGCGTTCTCGTTTTCCTCTGCCAGCTGAAGCTGTGCCAGCTCCTCGTCGGTGAGCTGTTCGTCTTTGTTTTCTGCCATAGTTACCTCTTCTTACTATTTCTTAGCGTGCTTGCCAGCACCCTTGCTGTCACCGGTGACCGAGATGAGCTGTCGGTCGGCCGCGCCATTGCGACGCGCACGGCGGCGTTCCTCGGCATCGCCCGCATCGGCGGCGGCGCGGTGTGCCTTGTTGACGTTAAAGACCTCGTCGTGCTTGCGCCATGGGCCGACGGACTCGCCAAAGCTCATCTTAAGGCCGGCGATAAAACCGCCGAGCCAGCCGATCGGCGCAAACTGCACCAGCGGGAACAGCGAGAACACCCAGGTCAGTAGGACGACTGCCGCCGCTCCTGCAAAGTTGGCAATCCAGTAGTCGCGCTTGGTGATGACGCGCTTTTCGCACGCCCACTGGCCGCACAAAAAGCCAATGTAGATCGCAAAGAGAAAGAGCACCAGCGCAAGCACCACAAACGTCCAGCTCATGGGCGCTACTCCCCGTGATGGTGGCCGCAGCAGCACTCGTGGCCGTCGTCATGGCCGTGGCCGCCGCAGCACTCGTGACCCTCGTCGCGGTGGTGGCCACAACCGCACTCGTGGTCGTCGCCATGCTCGCCGCAACCGCAGCCTTCCTCGTGAGCACCATGCTCCTCGGGACGATACTGTGACCAGTCCAGACCGGCGGCGATGGCGTCGGCTTCCTCCTTATAGAGGACCGTGATGGCCTGGGTGCCCAGCTTGGCACCACCGATGGCGTCGAGCATGTCATAGAGCGTAAAGGCCACGTCGGCGCCGGGCAGCGCAAGCTCGCGGTCGTCGGCATAGGCGAGCGCCAAGCGCAGGTCCTTAATGAAGTGCTCGACCATAAAGCCGGGCTTGTAGTCGCCGTCGAGCGCCTTGGGCGCCAGGCTCTCCATGGCGCCGGACTTGCCGGTACCGCCCAGGATCATCTGGCGGGTCTTCTCCAGATCAAGGCCGCTCAGCTCGGCAAATGCCATGGCGTCTGCCATGCCGACCATGCAGGCGCCCAGCGACACCTGGTTGGCGAGCTTGGCAGCCTGGCCCTTGCCGGCGCCGTCGAAGCAGCAGATGTTGGCCGCAAAGGTGGCAAGGATGTCGCGGACCGGCGCGATGTCGTTCTCGGTAGCGCCCACGATAGCCGTGAGCGTACCGGCGATAGCGCCCGACTCGCCGCCGGTGACGGGGCAGTCAAACGCCATGCGACCAGAAACCTGGGCGGCCTCGGCAATGTCACGGGCAAGCTCGGGCGAGCTCGTGGTGAGGTCGATCAAGACCGCGCCGGGCTTAGTGCACGCGAGCAGGCCGTCGCCCGCCAGGTAGAGTTCCTCGACCTCGGAGGGATAGCCCACCATGGTAAAGACGACATCGGCGTTCGCCGCGGCATCGGCCGGCGTATCTGCCCAGACGGCGCCGCGCTGGATAAGCGCCGCCGCCTTGGACTTGGTGCGGTTGTTGACCGTGACGGGATAGCCGGCGTCCAGAATGTGGCCGGCGATGGGGGCACCCATGATTCCGGTGCCGATGAATGCGACGGAGAGCTTGTTTGCCATGAAACCTTTCCTTTTGGGTTGGGTGTTGTTACCAGGTTGAATACTCGGTGCCAGCGTTTGGGCTGTGAGTCGAGGGCGATTACGGACGCAGCGCTTGCCTACTGACCGCGCACGCGGCGGGCGATACGGTCGGAAAGCGACGCCTTGTCGGCGCGGTTCTTACCCCAAAACGCGCAGCCCACCATGCCGGGGCCCACGTGCGAGCCGATGGTGGGACCCACGGAGCCGCGAATGATCGTGACGTCGGCGCAACCCTCCTCCTTGCGGATGGCGGCTTCGAGCCAGTCACCATCCTTTTCGGCATCGGCCGTCATGATGGCGATGGGCATGGTGCGATCGGGCACGTAGTTCTCGCGGAACGACTTGAGGATGGACTTGAGCGCCTTCTTGCGGCCGCGGTTGACGCCGATCAGCGACAGCGAGCCGGCCAGGTCGTAGGAGAGCTCGGGCTTGACGTCGAGCTTTGCCGTGAGCTGCGCCGCCGCGGGAGGAATGCGGCCGCCGGCAGCCAGTGCGTCGAAGCTCTCGAGCGTAAAGTAGCCGTGCACGTAGGTCTTTGCCTCGTTTGCCCAATCGACCAGCTGCTTGGCGGTCAGTCCCGCCGAACGCTGGCGCACGGCCTCGAGCGCCAAGAGCGCACCGGTCGCGCAGGGCAGAGCGTTGTCGACCACGTAGAGCTCAAAGTTGGGATACTCGGCGCGCACGACATCTGCCGCCTGGCACGCGGAGTTGTAGCTCGACGACAGCGCCGAGGTAAAGCACAGGTAGACCGTGGGCGTGCCCTCTTTGGCGCACTCGGTAAAAAACTCGATATAGCGACCGAGCGACACAGCCGAGGTGGACACGCGGGCACCGGCGCGCATGCGGTCGTAGAACTCCTTAGGGCTCATGCTCGACCAGATGTCGTCTGTGCGCTCCTCGCCATCGATAATGAAAGGGAAACCCAGGATATCGACATCGAGGTTCGCGGCGACCTCGGGGCTAAAGTCGCAGCAGGTATCGACGACGATGCGGCAACGGTTCGAATGACCGGCGGATGCGGCCTTGTCCATCAAAGCGACTCCTTACGTAAAAAGGCGGCCACCCGCATGGGATGGCCGCCAACCGTTAACTCATGCAAGTTAACGTATTTTACTCGTCAAGTGTTTCGATGCGGGGCTTGATGATGCCATATCCACCATTCTTACGGTGATACACCACATTGATAAGGCCGGTCGTCGCGTTCTCGAACACGTAGAAGTCGTGGCCCAGCAAATCGGTCTGCACCAGCGCCTGCTCCTCGGTCATCGGGGTGACATCGATGACCTTCTCGCGGACGAGCAGGTCGTCGTCCTCCTCGGGCAGCAGCAGGTCGGCCAGATCCTCAACGCGCTCGACCGGCGCGACATCCGCGGCACTGGCACCACCCTGGCGGTTGTCCACGACCTTGGTCTTGAACTTGCGCAGCTGGCGGGTGACCTTATCGGCGGAGAGGTCGATGGCAGCATACATATCTGCGCCGTGCTCGGCAACGCGAATCACCGAACCGCGGACACGAACCGTAACCTCGACGATTGCCGGGTTGGGGTTCGAGGGGTTCTTCTCATAGCGAAGTACAACGTCGACCGTCATGGGCTCGATATCGAAAACCTTGAGCGCCTCGCCGATCTTCTCATCCACATGCGCACGCAGAGCATCGGTTACCGTCGTCTTGCGTCCAGAAACCTTGATATCCATACGTGGCTCCAATCTGCCTCGGGGACTTACTGTACTGGCTATGTACCCATTGCCGTGCATTTAATCACGCGGATTCCCAAAGACCCGAATAACGATTGCTTGATACCGCATACCGAAGTCTCGCACTTTTCTGTGGCAAAGTGCGCTATAGGAGGGCGACGGCGACTTTGGTTTTGCACCTAAAAAAT
Source organism: uncultured Collinsella sp. (assembly GCA_959028445.1). GTDB lineage: Bacteria > Actinomycetota > Coriobacteriia > Coriobacteriales > Coriobacteriaceae > Collinsella. Next base: position 19,262 of record CAUFRY010000036.1, read on the forward strand.
GTCTTTGACCTGCTGGTTTTACGGAAACGAAAAAGCCGGGCTCCCCTGTTGGGAAAGCCCGGCAATGCGTGTTGAAACCGTGAAGAGGCGTCTCTCTTAGCGCATAGGAGACGCCACCCCTAGCAATAACTAGCTATTGAGCTTGTTAATGTCGTCGTCGGTGATAGCGCCCTCTTGGCTGGACGACTTATCCTCGGAGGTTGCACCCTCGCTGCTCGAATCGGAGGATGCAGACTCGCTGGATCCGGTGTCGGACGACTGCACGTCGGCGCCCGAGACCGTCTTGGTGGTGAGATCATAGGGCATCGTGCCGTACCAGACGGAGTGGACCGCCTCGAGCGTGCCATCGACCGTGATACCGTCGAGGGCATCGCTCACGGCACGGCATAGCTCATCGTTGGCCGCGAGGCCCGCGACGCCGAGCGTCGAGGGTGTCTCGAGCGCGCCGACGTAAGAGATCTGGCTCATCAGGCGCGCAAGGTAGCCGCCGGCCGTGGAATCGCAAATCACGTAGTCGATCTCGCCGGACTCGAGCGCCTCAAAGCACTCGTTGATGTTGGAGAAGGTCTTTTGGTTGGCCGTGATGCTCTGCTTGGCGAGCGCTTCCTGCGAGGCCGAAGAGGTCTGAACGCCCAGGGTAGCGGCGTTAAGCGTTTCGGCGGAAACGCTCAGCGACTCGCCGTCGCTCGTCTTTCCGAACACTGCCGCAGCGTCGTACAGGCAAGTACCAAGCGTGCTTATGTCACCATCCGTGGAATTGATGTCGCCAATGAAGATGTCGGCCTTTTTGTCGCCAAGCGCGGAATCGGCAGAAGACGCATCGACGAAGGCAACCTTAAGGCCCATACGGCTTGCAAGGGCGCGGGCAGCATCGACCGCGTAGCCCGTGAGGTTACCATCGGCGCCCTGCATGGCCTGCGGGGCATCGGAGGTATCGAGGGCAACCGTCAGGGTGCCGGGAGTGACCAGGGCATCGTCCGACACCGTAGGGGTAACGGTCTCGCGCTCGATCTGGTCGATCGTGGGTGTCGTGAACGTGGACAGTGGATTGAACGCGCATCCGCTCAAGCCCAATACGGCAATGACCGCCGCGGTCCCAGCACCTAACCGAGCCGCGTGCATCAAGCTGCCCCTCACCATGTCCACTACCCTGCCTTCTATGTCGTATACAATCCGTGCGTTGCGCGGAATAACGGGTGTTCCCACCAGCTGACCTGGTATTTGACCCCACACTTGCGCACCGGGGTGTTTGCTCGGGAGGCCATAGCCACCTTCACGACTGGCCCGCTCGCCCGCGAGGCGGTATTGCCCCAAAGAAAGTAGAACGGACGGTGCGGCTTACATCTAGGACGCGCCATGATCGCGCCGCGCGCACGCGGTCGCTTACGTGGATCCCTTTGACCGCGTCTGTCTTGGACTAGGATGGACATTTCGTCCGTCCGCAACCACAGCCTGGCAGGAACGTAGCGCATTATAGCTAAGTTCAAGCTAAAGTTTAAGGTTAGGGGCGTCATTCGCACCGTGAGCACAGATTTTGCAGGTCGGAGCGGACTATTCGTGCCCCCATGAAGCCCGGAGCTCCCCTACGGGGAGCTCCGGGGCACCCGTCTCAGGGTGCCGTGTGCAAAAAACGGCAAATATGAGTACTGTTACCAATTTAGTAACAGCGTTTTTCCGTCCCACGGGCCCTTTTGAGTTCCGCACAGCCTGCTTGACGCCAAGATATTCCACATTCGTTTATTATCTCTGGTAGCGCGCAGAGATGTGGTGTAAGAGGCGGGGCATGCCCCGCCTCTTCTCTT
>CAUFRY010000037.1 GCA_959028445.1 uncultured Collinsella sp.
GGGTGGGCTCGGGTTCGACCGCATCTCCGGAGCTGATTACCACGCTGCGGGCGACCTCGTCGGAAGTTCTAATGTCCTGGATGACAGACGACCCGGGAACACCGATGACGAGTCCGTTTCCCGTAGTTTCTCGCACAGTGCCGCCGGCGGGAGTCGTAACTACCGATCCGCCATCAATTGAGAGACAAGAGGCTGCATCACCTTGATTGACAGCGTAGATTGCCGCTGCATTACCCGACACCTCAACATTTGAATTAATGATGTCAATTCGAGGGATGGCGGACTGGGAGCCGGACTGGGAATATATTCCGTAGCCATGTTTACGACTGTGGCCAGTTCCGTCACCGCATCGAACTGTAAGGCTCGAATTCTCGACGAGCACCCGCGACACGCCGTCCTGCGCGCGCATCCAAACACCATCCAAAACCTCGACACTATCACTCGCCACGAGCGTAACATCCGCCCCGTTGGTAATACTCAAATATGTATCCTTACCCCCGAACGAATACAGGGCGACCGACAACATGTTTGCATTACGCGCCGCCACATCTAATTTTGCGTTATCCACCGCGATGCAGCCTCCATGCTCGAAGGAGATGTTTTCGGCATAGACTGCAACGGCATTGAGCCCCGCATTCGCCTCCGCCTCGACGTGGACGTCGGCGCCCTCGTTAATGGTTATGTTGCCTGCCCGCGTATGAATGCCGATGGTATGAGGCACTTTGTTCGTTGCCGTCACGTTAACGTTGGCACCGCGGATGTCCACGTCGCCGCCGGCCTTACCGTCCCCCGAAACCGCTATCGTATCGGTCCCGGCCGTCGCGTTGAGAGTCACGTCGCCCGAGATGGCGAGGCTACCGCACTCGACCTTAACAGCGCTCCTGCTCTTCTGTGGTTCGGCCGTCGCGTTGAGGGTTCCCTCCCCCGTGATGGCAAGGTTGCCGTCCTTGACCTCGATAGCGCTCTGCAAGGAATCGGCCGTTACGGTGTTGGTGCCCGTCACGCCGATATTGAGGTTGCCCTGAGCGCTGATACCGGCGCCGTTGTAGCCATTGAGCTTCATGTCGTCGGCGCCGTCCCAGAACCACGTTCCGGCCTCGTCGCCGGCGCCCTTGTTGTACTGCGTGCCGCCAACGTTGACCCATTTGGCGGCGAGCGCCACGCTGGGTAGCAGCAGCTGACCGACCATGAGCGCGCAAGCCCCCGCGCAGGCGAGCTTGGCGCCCACGCGACGCCACGTTCCGTGGGAGAGAGCGCACGCGCGGCCGTGGTCGATTGGGTTGTCATGGATTTGCTTTCGCATATGAGCCTCCTTGTCGTAAGGGGTGCTTCTGTAACACCATGTTACGGGAAGATATCCGGATCCCGGGGCACAAATTCTCATGTGGCGCACCTGCCAGCGCAAAAGGCAACGAGCATGCGATTGCCAAGCGCCCCCCCGAAAGGCCTGCCATCAATCCCTTTGTTGAGCCCTCTCATGCCCTCGCCAAACAGGCATGCTGGAGCATCGCACTCGTCATGATTCTTGCCTGCTTGTTCTCGACCCTCGACAACGTTGTCACGCTCTCCAACGCCCACGGCACCATTGCCGTACAAACATGGCCGCGCCTCTTTTTGGCGGCGAGCGGCCTTGCCGCCGGCATTATCTTTGATCTTGCCGAGCGCCGATACATGGGACTTGTCATGCTCGGCATTGCCGTGCTCTCGACCATTTCCATTCTGGCCGTGGAAGCCGGCGCCGATCCTAACCTGGGCCTTGTCGTTTTTTACCTGAGCTCGGGCTTTTTTGTCACGTTCTTTACCGCCACCTTTACACAGCTGGCACCGCGCATGCATGCGCCCGCCCTCTGGGCCGGCATGGGACGCGCCGCCAACAATGCATGCGCATTCACCACATCGGGCATCTCGCTTGCTCTCGTGACCTCGGACAATGTTGCTCTCATCATGATCGGTGCGCTCGTTTTGCTCGTCGCCGCCTGCGCGGCATTCGTGGCAGCCGGCCTGTTCCGCCTACCCCAAACCGAGCAGGAACGCAAACATCAACAGCTTGCCGAGGAAGCGCTCGCATCACCGAGTATCGAAGAACAGCGCCAGGCCTTCATCGCCAACCACGCTCTCACCCCGCGCGAAGTCAACGTGCTCATGGCCGTGACCCAGGATGAACGCCCGCTCAAGCAGGTTGCCGAGGAACTCGGTATCTCGATGCGCATGGTACAGCGCCACCTGAGCTCTATCTACCAAAAGACCAACACACAGACGCGCGCCGGTCTCGCCAAAGCCTTCCCCTCGGCCTAAAACAAAAACCACCACAAAGGCGCTGTCCCCTTTGCGGTGGTTTGAGCGGAGCAGAAGGCCACTCTGCCAGTTTGTCTCAGTCTGTAACAGATAGGCCCCTAAAAGCAGGCTTATTGTTACAGATCGAGACAGTAAAGGGACACGAAGCGATCCTTCGCAGCAACGACCCTCTAGTAAAGCGATGCGACATATCGGCCGAAGCCTGGCAATGCAAACTCAAAACGTCCTTGTAGAGGCTCTTCAATTACCCCAGCCTCTACCAGACGCTTTTTATACGTTGAAATCGAACCGGAACTCTTCTTAAGCCTCGCTGCCAGCTCTTGCCTGGTCGTCGTCCCAACCGGATTCATTGCACGAAGAAATTCAAGGTCCCCTCGTGAAAGTTCCGCCGCTGTTGAAGCGAAAACTCGCGATTCCAGCTCCTCTTGCGCAAGTTTCGCGCCTCGTTCGACATCCTCAATAGAAACCTCGGAGGCTTGGCGCGAAGCATTCCATGCCCGATACCCCACCAACTGGAACATAAACGGAAAGCCATCGATCGCTTTGACAGCGAGGTCGATTGCCTCATCAGAAATCGTCTTGCCGCCGTCCTCAATCGTTAGTCGAAACGCTTCTTTTACCTCAGTCGGTGAAATTGATCCCAGTGAATGTTGAGCCGCACGACGAAGAAACGATGTCGATTTCCCCGTCAGCAGCGCCAGCACGCGAAACGGCAGTCCCGCCATAAGCAAAGCTACCTTTTTATTCTCGCTTACAAAGTGCTGGTAGGTAGTAACAAGCTCTGTCATTTGCGCAAACGATGCATCCACTTCGTCAACGGCGATAAGCACTCCAGTGTCAGTCGCTTCAAGCTGAGCAAACAAAGCGTTCATCTTAGTACGCCAGTTAGCGCCCTCAAATTCAATATCGATGTTTTCCCAGCTCATGCTTCCTACGGGGGCAATGCCGACACTGTTCACACGCCTAGAAGCGGGCTTTTCGATCAGATGGGCGGCTGATTCGTTGAGGCGCTGCAAAATGTCTTCGAGCATCCCCTCCGAGGCCGTCACATTCGCTGTAATCCAGCCCTCTTGCTGGGCGCGATACGACAGATATGCCAAAAGCGCCGTTTTACCTGTACCACGCGCACCATAGAAAACCGAGCAAAGATTGGGATCGGAATCGTCATTTTCAAACGCCAGCACCATATCATCGATGATTTGCTCACGGCCGGCCATATACGCCGGTACACGTCCGAACATCGGAGTGAATGGATTTGCCTGCCTGTACGCCGTCGGTGCCGCCATAAAGCCTCCCTTGAACTCATACAACTTAATTATGCCCCTACAATCTTTAATTACTTTGAGTATCTTTGAGTTATTTGAGCATCCTTGAGTTCTTTGAGCATCCTTGAGTTCTTTGAGCAATCGGCCCCCGGCAGAACCAGTTGACTTTCTCCGCCTAAAACAAAAACCACCACAAAGGTGCCTGTCCCCTTCGTGGTGGTTTTGGTCGGTTAGCCTTCGAGCTGCGCCGCCTTGTAGCGGTAGGCAGCGGCGATAACGTCTCTGCAGCCCTCGCGGCCCAGCTTAGCGCGGTTGACAACGATATCCTTACCGCTCGTCATCTTCCACTTTCCGGCGCTGTAGCGCTTATAGAACGCCTCGCGCGCCTTCTGCTGCTGTTTGACCAGCTTGGCGCCCTTCTTTTTGTTGAGGCCGCGCTTCTTGCGCACGATCTCGACGCGGTCCTCAAAGGGCGCAGTCACCAGCACGGCGATGTGATTGGGGTTGTTGCGCAGCAGATAATCGGACAGACGGCCTTCGATAATGCAGCTCTCGGTCTCACCCAGATCCAAAATCACCTGGCTCATCTTTTGGAACAACTTGTCCGAGTACGAACGCGCATCGTAGCGGTCGGGCAGAAACGCCATGTTCTCCACGGCCAGGCGCTCGTCGTAGGCGGCCATCTTGTCGAGCGACTCGCCCGCGCGCAGCGAAGCACGCACCAGCAGCTCGTTATCGTACAGCGGAATCCCCAGCTCATCGGCGAGGATACGGCCAATCTCGTGGCCCTCGGCGCCAAAGTCGCGCGCGATGGTAATGACCACAGGACTCTTCTTATTCTCCAGATCGCTCATCGCGATTCCTTTCTCTATGTGACAAAGGGACAGTCCCTTTGTCACATTCTACGCTGCCACAATACGACGTTGATACGCTCGGACCAGCAGCGAGATACCAAAGTTGAGCACAAAGTACATCGCAAACACCAGGCCGTAGAGCATAAGCACCTGCGACAGATCGATCGCGTGGGCCATCACGACGTTGGCCGTGTACATGAGCTCGGCCACGTTAATGCCCGAAAGATACGAGCTGTCCTTGATGACGGTCGTGCACTGGCTAAACAGCGCCGGAATGATCGTCTTAAACGTCTGGGGCAGAATGATGTAGCGCATGGTGGCAAAGAAGCCAAAACCCTGGCTCTGCGCTGCCTCAAACTGGCCGCGCGGAATCGAGTTGAGGCCTCCGCGCACAATCTCGGCCATAACAGCGCTGGTAAACAGCGTAAAGGCGATGGTCGAAATCACAATGTCCAAACCCTGCACCGTAAAGTAGATAAACAGGATCCACAGCAGGTTTGGCGTGCAACGGAACAGCTCGATATAGGCGCTCACCAAAATACGGAATGGACGGGGCGCATAACTTTTAACGAGCGCCAGCACCGTGCCAAAGATGAGCGAGAAAAAGATCGACAGCGCCGAGATCTCGATCGTCTTAACAAAGCCGCCCCAAATGTAGAGCAGGTTGGTCGCGTTGAAGATTTCCATGCGCTAGGCCTCCTCTACGTTGTCGAGCCCCAGCTCGGCCAGGCTCACACCGCGCGGACGCTCCTTGGAGCGGCGCTCGAGCCACTGCACCAGTATGGCGAGCGGAAAGCAGATGATGAAGTACATAAGGCAGCAGACGATGTATCCCTGCAGGTAACCGTACAGACTCACAAAGTTGTCGGAACGGTACATAAGGTCGCCGCCGGCCACAAGCGCCAGCACCGACGTATTCTTGACCAGGTTGAGCGCCTGGTTGCACAGCGGCGGCAGAATGATCTTGAATGTCTGGGGCAGTACGATGTACCAGTACGCCTGCGCACGGGTGAAGCCCTGGCTCTGGGCCGCCTCCATCTGACCGCGCGGAACCGCCTCGATACCAGTGCGGATGACCTCCGAAATGTAGGCCGCGTGATACAGACCCACGCCCAAGAAGCCCAGCACGAACGGCGCGATGCGCACCGGCTGGTCGGCACCGGTTATGGCCTGCAAAAACTGCGGACCGGCCATGTACATAAAGAGCACCTGCACGGGCAACGGGGTGTTCTGGTAAAACTCCACGTACACGCGGCTTATGGCGCGCAGCACGCGCGAGCGAGTGGTAGAGAACACGCCCAGCAGCGTGCCCAGCACCAGCGACAACAGCAGGCCGGCAACGACCACTTGCAGCGTCACGCCAAAGCCCTCCCAGAAGGGCCCCATATTTTGAAATGTCGTCGACCAACGGTCGGCGTCAAATAATCCTTCGAGCATTTGATTCCTTCCTTGGACGATGCGCCTATACAAGACCCCAGGTCTTGACCTCTTGGTCGAGCCAGCCGTCGGCCAGGCGATCGCAAATCACCTGATCGACCACGGCCGAAAGGTCGCAGCCCTTCTTGGTCGCCACGCCGTAGCCCTGCTCGCCAAACTTGACCTCGGGCTGCAGCAGCTCAACGGTCTCGTTCATGTAACCGGCCAGCGTGGAGCGGTCCATGGCAAAGACGTCGATATTGCCGGCGTCGAGCGAGCTCTTGATGATGGGATAGCCGCTAAAGGCCCTAAACTCTGGCTTGCAGCTAAAGCCGTTGTCCTTGATCATCTGCTCGATCAGGCCCTGCGTGGTAGCACCCTGGCTCACGCCGATGACCTTGCCGTCCAGATCCTCAATCGAGGTAAAGCCCGAACGCTTCTTGACCATGAGCCCCACGTAGTCGGTGCGGTACGGCGTCGAGAAATCCCAGCTCTTCTTGCGCTCGTCGGTGATGGTGTAGGTCGCCGCGACCACGTCAAGCTGGCCGTTATCGATCAGCGGGCCGCGCGTCTTGGGTGTTACGTCGTTAAACTCGACAAGCTCCTGGGCACGGGCCTCCTTGTAGCTCACGCCAAAGACGGCAGCGGCGATCTGGTAGCACAAATCGACTTCCATGCCCTCAAAGCGACCCTTGGCGGTGTCGTAATAGCCGTAGCCGGGAACATCCTTCTTAACGCCGGCATTCAGATGTCCACGCGACTTGATGGCCGCAAGCTTAGAGCCCTTGTCGGAGCCCTCGCCGCTGGTGGAGTTGCCGCAACCGGTAAGCGCGGTCCCCGTCAGCGCAAGCATGCCGGCGCCCGCCAGCCGCAAAAAGTGACGGCGCGACACGGCCGCCCTCGTCATATCCGTCATGTCCATCACCGCGCCTAGTGCAGAATCTTGGACAGGAACTCGCGGCAGCGCGGGTTCTCGGGGTTATCGAAGAAGTGCTCGGGCGTGCCCTCCTCCAGAATGCGGCCGTCCTCCATAAAGATGACGCGGTCGGCCACCTGACGCGCAAAACCCATCTCGTGCGTCACGCAGATCATGGTGATGTCCTCCTGCGCGAGCTCAATCATAACGTCCAGAACCTCCTGGACCATCTCGGGGTCGAGCGCCGAGGTCGGCTCGTCAAACAGGATGATGGGCTGCTTGGTGCACAGGGCACGGGCGATGGCGATGCGCTGCTGCTGACCACCCGAGAGATTCTGCGGATACTCGCCGGCCTTATGTGCCATGCCGACGCGCTTGAGCGCAGCGATGGCGATCTCGGTCGCCTCCTCCTTGCTCTTCTTTTGCAGTTTGATGGGCGCGAGCGTCAGGTTGCCCAGCACCGTCATGTTGGGATACAGGTTGAACTGCTGAAACACCATGGAACTATACTTGCGAGCCATCTCCAGGTGATTCTTTTTGGTGAGCGGCGTACCGTCGATGACAACCTCGCCCGACGTGGGCTCCTCCAGATAATCGACGCAACGGATGAGCGTCGATTTACCCGAGCCGGAAGGCCCGATCATTACGAGCTTCTCGCCACGTTTGACGGTGAGGTTGATATCTTTGAGCACATGCAGGTCGCCAAAGTACTTGTTGAGATGCTTGATCTCGATCATGTCTGCCATGAATGTCCCTTCCCTGCGTTTACATGAGTTGAACTATTGTACGGAAAGAACCACGTTTCCGCAGCCCACACTACATTCCCGTAAAGAACCCGCAACCTTCCACCCACTCATTGGGGACAGACTTAAATGAGTACCTGCTCATTGGGCACTCATTTAAGCCTGTCCCCAATGAGTGCCCAATAACCAGCCAGAGGAGGCGCCCTTCATCAGACCCAAAAATAATCTAACCGCCCTTGTTGAGCATAAGTCAGCGAAAACCCGTACACGCGAGCAAGGTGACGTGAAATGAAAGGGCGCAGACCTTATGGTCGCGCCCTTGAAATTGAACGTCAGATTGCCGTGTGTACGGATTTGCAGCGTCGAGCCGTTACGCGGTTTGGTAAAACCGCGTAACAAATTACGCGAGTTTGGCTCCGACGATCTTTGCCGCGGCCGGCTTATCGAAGTTGCCGCCAGTGGCCTTGCCGAGTGCACCCATAACCTGGCCCATCTGCTTCTTGGACGTGGCGCCCAGCTCGGCGATGACCTGCTCGATCAGAGCCTCGAGCTCCTCGCCCGAAACCTGCGCGGGCAGCAGGCTCTCCAGAATCTTGACCTGCTCGGTCAGGTTGTCGGTACGCTCCTGGTCGGTGCCGGCCTTGATGGACATCTCCAGCGTCTCGCTCGTCTGCTTGATCAGACGCTTGATCATGCTGTTGACGTCTTCCTCGGTCACATCGCGGCGCTCATTGACCTCGATATTCTTCACCTCGGCCTTAACCTGGCGAATGATGGACAGGCGAACCTTGTCCTTGGCCTTCATGGCCGCGATCATTTCCTTCTGCAGCTCTTCGTTGGTCATCTGCAAATCCTCTCTAATAGCGTGGGCGGCACTCGCGCGAGCACCGCCCCATGATTACTCAGTCGTCGACGAATCGTCGGTCGAACTCTTGGTGATGCCCTTCAGACTCACGTTATAGGGTACGTCCTTGGGCATGGGGTTGACGGTGATGTCGGCATCCTTCTTGTACTGTTCCAGCCACTCGCTGTACGCGGTGCTGGCCGCTTGCGTCTTCACCACGTTGGAGACGTACTTTTTGATGGCCTTGGGCACCTGGTTGATGTCATCAACCTGATTATCGACATGGAAGTAGTCGGTGCACTTGATGATGTGGTAACCATAGGTCGACTCGATGACTTCGCTCACGTCGCCCTTGTTGAGCCCCTCGAGCGCCGTCTGGTAGCTGTCGACAAAGGTGGTGAGCTTATCCCAGCCCACATCGCCCTTCTTCTCCTTGGAACCGGTGTCCTCGGAGTACTGCTCAACGGCGTCCTCAAAGCTCAGCTCACCGGAGTTGATCTTGTCCAGGCACTCCTGCGCCTTGGCCTTGGCGGCAGCCTTGTCCTCGTCGGAAGCGTCGGAATCAACCTTGATCAGGATGTTCGACGAGCGGCGGGCGTCGTTGTAGCTGGACAGGTTTTCGTTGATGTAATCGACAATCTCGCTGTCCTTGGGCTTGCTCGTGGGCGCGACGGCATCCTTGAGTTTCTGCTGCGCTAGACTCTCCTTGAGCGAATCCTTGTAGGTATCCTCGGTATAGCCGTAGGTCTTGAGGGTCTTCTTAAAGGCCTTGGCACCGCCCGCGCTCTTGCATGCGTCCTTCCAAGCCTTCTCGACTTCCTCGTCCGAGACGGTCACGCCGTTTTCCTTCTGCGCCTGCTGAAGCAGAATCTGCTGCGTGTAGGAGTCGATGAGCTGCTTGCGGTACTTCTTGGGCGTGAGGTCGTTATCGACCAGGTACTGCGCCCAGTCCTCGTCCTTAGTGTAGCCGTAGGACGTACGCATACTCATGATCTGCTTGGTCACGGTGTCCTCGGTGAGGTTGGTGCCGTTGATGGTCGCAGCCACGCCGCCGGTGAGCTTGTAGCCCGAGCCGGTGTCCTCGGCTTGCGACATCAGGCCGGAGCACGCCATGGCCGAGACGGAGAGCAGCATCGCCAGCACGCCAATGACCACCAGGACAATCTTGACGGTCTTGGACACATAGGTCTTGCGCTGCTTCTTACGAGAGCTGGAGGCGGCGCGGGACCGTTGCTCGGGCGTCGGCGCGACCTCGGGGTTCTTTTTCTTGTTTGCCATATTTGGCCTTTCGCAAAACGAATCGAACAAACGCCATTGTGTCACAACGCAGCCCCCACGGCACACCTGGCGCAAAGGGGACAGGTTAATCTGCACCATTTTGGTGCAAAGGTGACAGATTTGGCAGTTGGCAGTTAGGGACGTTCCTTTTAATATGAGCAGGACATTGTCAAGAGGCAAAATCGGGCCTGGCCCCAACGATATGGGGTCAGGCCCTCTCCCTATATCAACCCGTCCGCGGCGACCTCGGCGTGTCTTACCGACGCTCGTCTTTGCAGTTTAATATCCGCCCGCGGCGATCTCTCGCTGGGCAATCCGTTGCTACGGCTGAGGCTTCTACGTCGAACCGACAGTCTGTGCACGCGTGTGGCGCCCTGGGCGCTCGCAGAAAAGGGACCTGAGGTTCGCCTCAACGGCTTCGGATCGAACCGCTTCCGGGGTGATCGGCTTATGTGCGGGGACCGGCCCCCCTACGCCTCCTCGGCCATGAGGCCGACCGCCCATACCCAGCAGGCGAGCTCGCGCGCCGTGGCCACGTTCGCCTTGTTGCCGTGGACCCCGCGCGCGAGCAGGGTCCCGCGCCTCTCGACCAGCCTCCGCACGCCCTTGGCGGCATGCCTGCGGGCGCCCGGGTCCGGGGCCTGGCCCTTGGCGAGGTCCTTCGGCCGCCCCGAGCACGTCAGGTAGTGCCACGCGGCCTCGACCAGCGTCTTCCTCAGGTGCTTGTTGCCAGCCTTGGTGATCGCGCCCCTGCGGTCGCTCTCCCCGCTGGAGTGCTCGGAGGGCGTCAGGCCGACCCACGCCGCGAACGAGCGGGCATTCCCGAACCTCGAGAACTCGCCGGCCTCGAACACGAGGTCGGCGGCCGTCGCGGTGTCGACGCCCTTGAGGCAGCGGAGGGAGTCGACCCTCTTCCTCCACCTGGGCTTGCGGGCCTCGGCCTCGACGAGCCCCTCGAGCCTCGCCTTCTCCTCCGCCGCCCGCCTGACCGCGTCGACGTAGTAGGCGAGCACGTCGTTGTCGGCCCCCTCCGCGAACCTAATCGACTCGATCCAGGACCAGTGCGCCCGGGTCCAGTTGCCCTTCCTGCGGCCGGTGGGCGTCCTCTCGTCGAAGGCGAGCCCGTGCCTGAGCAGGAACTTGGAGAGCCGCTGCTTCGCGCGCGAGAGGTCGTCCCTCGCGTCCTCGAGCGCCCTGGTCAGGTCGCGGGCGGCCTCGCACTCGTCGTCGGGGACCCACACCTCGACCACGTTGCCGACCGACAGCATGCGGGCGAGGAACTCGGCGTCGTTGCGGTCGTTCTTCCTGCGCCTGTCCGCGCTGGGCTTGATCATCTTCGAGACGGCGCCGACCACGCAGTCGACCCCGAGGCCGGAGAGCCTCTTCTGCAGGTCGAACCCCGTGACCCCGGACTCGTACACGCACCTGGCCCTGGGGTCCACGGACCGCACCCACTCCGCGACTGCCCCGGCGTCGTAGCCGAAGGTCGCGCAGCGCACCTCCCCGGTCATGACGTCGAGGGAGACTGCCTTTATCGAGCGGGCGTGGACGTCGAGGCCGACGAAGGTGGTAGTATCGAGCATGGGAGCCCCTTCCATGAATGCGGCGTGGCCGCCACGGTTGGATTAGACACTCACCATTGTCGGCCTAATCCGCGGTCTTTCATGCAGCAGGGGCTCTCAATGTTTTTATGTCCTGCTCATATCGTCTCTGCCGGCAGTTAGGGACAGTCCCCAAGTGCCGGCACATAAGGAACGTCCCTAAGTGCCGGCTTAGCCCGACCTTAGAAGTGACGGCGGATGGCGTCGACCATGCCCTGGGGCGTGGTCTGGCCGAGTACATCGGCTGCGGCGTCGGCATCCATAAAGATGTTCATGAGCGCCTGCAGCGCCTCGACCTGACCGCCCGGCTCGGAAATGCCTAAGTTGATGATGATCTGCGCCGGCACCGGAGCGCCCATGCCCGCCATGGCGTTAAACGCCACAGGTGCGGCGGGCTTTACCACCGCGATATAGGGCTTGGACACAAACCCCGGGTCGGTATGCGGGATGGCAATGTTGGCAGCCGGCATGGCAAGCCCCGTGGGATAGGCATCCTCGCGCGTGCGGACGGCGTCAAGCCAGCCCTCGGCAATGTAGCCGCGCGGGGCGAGCTCGTTCTCGAGCAGCGCAAACACCTCATCCGACGTCGCACACTCCCAATCAAAAAACACCAGCTCAGGCGTAAAAAGCGCTTCGTTATCCGCCATGCGCTCACCTCTCTCACCTAGTCACCTGCGACGTTCTTGAATGACTAGTCGTTTAAGAACGTCCCCGATGACTACCTAAAACAAAGGGTGGCCACTCGCGCCTTGGCGCCAATGACCACCCTGACTACTCGGCTAAATTGTACTGTGCGCCACTAGCCGCGAGGCGCATCAATTGCGACCTTGCCGCTCTCCAGCACATGAACGCGGCCATCGGCGAGCATCTGCACGACCTCGGGATACAGCACATGCTCGATCGCGTGGATGTGCTCCTCGAGCGTGTCGACGTCCCAACCCTCTTCAACAGCCAGCGCGCGCTGGGCGATGATGGGGCCGTTGTCGTAGATCTCGTTGGCAAAATGCACGGTCACGCCGGTCACCTTGACGCCGCGGGCAAACGCGTCATCAATTGCATGGGCGCCGGTAAAGCTGGGCAGCAGCGCCGGATGCAGATTGACCACGCGATTGGGGAACGCTGCCAGCAGCGGCGTGTGCACCATGCGCATGTAACCGGCCATGACCACGTACTCGCAGCCGCGCTCGAGCAGCTCATGCGCGATGATCTCGTCGGCAGCGATGGGATCGGCGTACACATCCTTGGACAGCGTGAGCGTCTGGATGCCCGCGCGCTCAGCGCGCTGCAAACCCTTAGCCGAAGGACGGCTCGACACCACAAGCTCAATCGAAGCGTTGAGCTTGCCGGCGGCGATCAGATCGATCAGCGCCTGCAGGTTGGTACCCGAACCGCTGATGAGCACACCGATCTTGAGCGGCTCGGCCGTATCGGTGCCGGTCGGACGGGTGTAGGGCACAAAGCCCAGGCCCTCGGCAGCAGCCATCTGCTCGTTAGCGCTCATCGGAGTACACGACCTTACCGGAGCCCTCGACGCACTCGCCCACGCGGAACGGCTTCTCGCCCAGCGCGACCAGGGCCTCGGTCACCGCGGCCTCGTCCTCGGGAGCGACGATCAGGCACAGGCCGACGCCCATGTTGAAGGTCTTGCATGCCTCGTTGGGCGCGAGCTCGGCCTGGCGCGACACGTAGGTGATGACGGGAGGAACGTCCCAGCCCATCTCGGCACCGTTGCGGGTGACCACGGCGTCGACGTCGTCGGCGAGCGCGCGGTTGAGGTTCTCGGTAATACCGCCGCCAGTGATGTGGGCAATGGCGTGCACCGGAGCGCCGCCGCGCAGCAGCTCCAGAATCGGCTTGACGTAGATGCGCGTGGGAGCCAGCAGGGCGTCTGCCAGCGAAGCACCGCCGAGCTCCTCGAGCAGACGGCTCAGCTCCTCCGCCTTAGCGGCGGCCTCGGGCGTGCCCGGCTTAATGCCGTCGACGCCGATGACCTTGCGCACGAGCGAGTAGCCGTTGGAGTGCACGCCGGTGGAAGGCAGGCCCAGGATCACATCGCCCGGGCGGACGTTTGCGGGGTCGAGCATCTTGGGACGGTCGACGACGCCCACGGTAAAGCCGGCAAGGTCGTAGTCGGCCGGAGCCATGACGCCGGGGTGCTCGGCCATCTCACCGCCCACGAGCGCGCAGCCCGCGAGCTTACAGCCATCGGCCACGCCCTTGATGATCTTTGCCATGTGCTCGGCCTCGATGTGGCCGATGGCAACGTAGTCCAGGAAGAACAGCGGCTCGGCGCCCGAAGCCAGAATGTCGTTGACGCACATAGCGACCAGGTCCTGGCCCACCGTCTCGTGGCGATCCATGATCTGGGCGAGCACGAGCTTGGTGCCCACGCCGTCGGTACCGCTAATCAGAATCGGGTCTTCCATATCCTTAAGCGCGGCAGCCGAGAACAGGCCACCGAAGCCGCCGATGCCGCCGATAACCTCGGGGCGATTGGTGTCCTTGACCATCTGCTTAATCGCGTCGACGGCGCGGCCGCCCTCGGCGGTATCGACGCCGGCATCCTCATACGTCACATGCTTGCTGTCGCTCATCTGAGCCTTCCTCTCCCACTACCGTCCGCCGCCCGGGCGCCAAACGGTGCTCATAGTTGCGTTCATTTCGGCGCGCGCCATAACAACGCGCGCCGTCATATCAACAAAACAGCAGGTAAAACCTACCAAAATAAACCTGTCCCTACATGGCAGGCTTTAGGCCTCGCCGTGCTCCTCTTCCCAGCTGCGGTCGTCGTATTTCTCGACCACGGCGTCGTCATCAAAGTGCAGCGGCTTGTCCAGGTTGCGGGGCTTAAAGCCCTCCATGAACTTGTCGCGGCCAAAACTCTCGGGAATCGCCACGGGGTAGCGGCCGGTAAAGCACGCATCGCAGTAACCGCCCTTGGGCATGACCTTAAGCAGGCCCTCGACCGAAAGGAAGGCCAGCGAATCGGCGCCGATATACTCGCAAATCTCGTCGACCGTCTTGTTGGCGCTGATAAGCTGCGACTGCACGTCGGTATCGATACCGTAGAAGCACGGCCAGATAACCTCGGGTGAGTTGATGCGGATATGAATCTCCTTGGCGCCGGCGTTGCGTAGCATCTTGACGAGCTGCACCATGGTGGTGCCGCGCACGATGGAGTCGTCGATGACGACCAGGCGCTTGCCCTCGATGTTGTCGCGCAGCGGGTTGAGTTTCATACGCACGCCCATGGCGCGCAGCTCCTGCGTGGGTTCGATAAACGTACGGCCCACGTAGCGGTTCTTGATAAGGCCCTCGCCAAAGGGAATACCGCTCTCGTGCGAATAACCCTCCGCGGGCGGCAGGCCGGAATCGGGCACGCCGATGACCAGGTCGGCCTCGACGGGCTCCTCGTGTGCCAGCTGACGACCCATGTCATAACGGCAGGCGTAGACGCTCTTGCCGTTCATGATGGAGTCGGGGCGAGCGAAGTAGACCTGCTCAAAGATGCAGTTAGCAGGCTCTTCGGCGGCAGGCACGCCCTGCTCGGACACAAGGCCCTCGGCGCTGATGCGCAAGATCTCGCCGGGACGGACGTCACGAACATACTCGGCGCCCACAATGTCGAGCGCGCACGTCTCGGAAGCAACGACCCAGCCGCCGGCGCGGGTGACATGGGTGGTGGCGTCGACCGTCGCGGCGCCGTCCTGCGACGGCAGCTGCGAAACGGATGCGGCATCGGCTTGGTCCAGACCCTCGTCCACCAGCTTGCCCAGCACGAGCGGGCGAATGCCGTGCGGATCGCGGAATGCGTAGAGCGCCTGCTCGTTGATGAGCGTCATGGCATAGCCGCCGCGCACGAGCTCCATGGTCTTGCGAATGCCCTCGCGTAGATGGCCTGTACGCTGAGTAAAGTAACCGATAAGCTTAGTCGCGACCTCGGAATCCGAATTGGAAAGGAACGGCACGCCCAGCTCGATCAGCTGGCGGCGCAGCTCGTCGGTGTTGACGAGGGTACCGTTGTGCGCGAGCGCGATAATGACGCTATTGATGGTAGAGAGGTGCGGCTGAGAGGCCTCCCAGCTCTTGGCACCGGCAGTGCCATAGCGCACGTGGCCCACGGCCAGCTGGCCGGAGAGTGTCGACAGGTCGGCGTTGGAGAACACGCGGTCGAGCAGGCCCAGGTCCTTGCGAACCATAACCGTGCCGCCATCACCCACGGCGATTCCCGCCGATTCCTGGCCGCGATGCTGTAGCGCGCGCAGACCAAAGTACGTCAGTCGAGCCACATCGCGATCGGGTGCCCACACACCAAAAATGCCGCATTCCTCATGCAGCTGGTCGGAGTCCGGATCATACGTCGACATGGTCTTCACCTGTCCCGCGGCACGCTCGGCCGCGCGGATGGTTTCTTGAGACATGGCATCCCCTCAGAGCCTCGTTATTTGGCGTTACCTGCCCTATTATACGCACGGCAAGACAAGCACTCCCGCGCATGAACAGCGCTTTTTAAAAGCCCACCGAGCTTATAATCCGTTTTGCAGCCAAACATTTTATTGGGCAACCGCCTCGGGGCCGACGATCCCGCATGCTTCCGTCGCGACGCGTCTCGTCCACCGCTAGGGCTTACATTGCTGCAATTGGGTCGTTTGTCCTGTCTTTTAGCAGGTCGGCGGCGTATCCTTGTACCTACAGCAAAACGAGAAAGGTTATGTATGGATCGAAACGAACTCGACCCCAGCGTCCCCAGCGTCACGGAGGTCAAGAAGATCCCCCTCATCATTAAGGTGTATGCCGTCCTGTGCATCCTGTCCGGTGTTGGTACGCTCCCGTCGGTCGGCGCCTTTATGTGGCAGGTCATCACCGCGCTCATCAACGGCAACGCCGCCGCCAACCTCGGCGACAACACGCTCGTCGCAGTCGGCCTTATCGTCGCCGGCATCATGCTCTCGGCTGCCAGTGCCGTCATCTTGATCATCTTTGGCCTGGACCTCATCAAGAACCAGCGCCGCAACGCCGCCCGTCTTTCCTACATCCTTATCGCGTTTACCGTCGTCGAGCTTTTAGTTGACGTGATGCTCCAGGGCATCGGACCCTTCCTGCTGCGCCCCGCCGTCCAGCTTGTCATCCTCATTGCGCTGTCGGCCACCGTCGACCCCACGCTACGCCAGGAGCGCGAACTGCAGCGCCGTCTGCAAGAGATGCTCGACCGCGATGCCGCCGCCGAGGGGATGCTCGGCCGCGACGAAACCGGCGAGGGCTACATCAAGCTCAACTACTTCAACCTGTTCTGGGTATTCTTCGTCTGCAGCGTGTTAGGTCTCATTCTCGAGGAAGTCTGGCATATGGTCGTCGTCGATCCCGGCGTCTATCAGGACCGTGCCGGTATGCTATTTGGCCCCTTTAGCCCCATCTACGGATTTGGCGCGGTGCTCATGACCATGGCGCTCAACCGCTTCTATAAAAAGAATCCTCTGATCATTTTCCTGGTAAGTGCCCTGATCGGCGGCGCTTTCGAGGTGTTTGTAGGCTGGTTTATGCAGACCTCATTTGGCGTGGTGTCGTGGAGCTATTCACACATTAGGCTATTCGGCATGCCCGATCCCATCGCGGTATTGACCGGGGGACGCACATGCACGCCGTTTGCCTGCATGTGGGGCCTGGGTGGCCTCATCTGGATCAAGGTCTTGCTGCCGCACCTGCTTAAGCTCATCAATATGATTCCATGGAAACGCCGCTACTCTGCTACCGTCATCCTGACCGCCGTCATGTTGATCGACGGCGTCATGACGTTGCAATCGCTCGACTATTGGTATCAGCGCGTCAACGGAACCGTTCGAAATATTCCCGTCGCACAGTTCTATGACAAGCATTTCGATAACGAATATATGGAGAACCGTTTTCAGAGTATGACCATGAGCCCCAAGGACGCCACACGCGTGTAGCAAACGCCAGAGCAAAATAGCTCCAACACATCAAAGCCCGCTGGCAGATCTACATGAACTGCCGGCGGGCTTTCGCTATAGACAGACTCGGATTGCCGACGAGGCCTTACGCCTCGCGCTCGACCTCGCTCACGCACTCGTTCTTGATGGTGCCGACGAGCGACTGCAGCGCATCGACCACATGCGGGCGAATGTCTCCGCCAATGAGCACGAGCATGATGTCGTCGCCCACGGTAAGCTCGCCGCTCGCCAGCCACACGCGCACATAGCCGATACCCGGCATCGTGCGCGTCGCCTCGATAGCGGCCTGCACCTTTTCGGCATCGAAGCCAAACACCATGCCGCCCACCTTGTGGCCTGGCGCCACGCCATCGGTCTCGACTCCGCGCACTTCGGCCTTGGGCGTCGCGCGCACCACACCGTTGTGTGTCAGGTACATCCCACAATCAGCCGCCGAAACATCGGCCTTGGCTTCGCGCAGCCAAGCATCAACCGAAGGCATCGATTTGCCGTTCTCGAGCATCATTTCTCCCTTACCGTCGTCGAGTAGCCAATTTGGAACGGGGCTTTTTTAGCTACTCTCGAACAACTTATTCCTCGACCGGCGTGAGCACCATGACAGCACGCGTGTTGCTCAGCGATAACGAACGACAGGTCACAAGCGTTACGACCTTGGTTGCCGAAGCAGCACGATCGGTGGCATCGCTCGCCACGGCAGAGGCACCGTCGAGCATCTCGGACAGGTAGTTCTTGAGCCCGTCGTCGCCCTCAAAATTGGGTATGCGCGCCTTGGCATACGTGTCCTCGACAACTTTGGTCGCCAGCGGACGCAGCTTATAGGTGGCGTCGCGCGTGATGTAATACACGTACTCTATGCTGTCGAACGTCGCCTGATCGGTCGTGTCCGAGATCACATTGAACATCGATCCGTCGTTCATGTGGTGACCATAGATCGTAGTCTGCTGATCCACCATGCCGGGCGCATTGTCCTCGTAATCCAAGAAGATAGCACCCGATGCGTTGGACGTGCCATCGAACAACGTGTTGAGGTACTTGGAGTTATCAGTAGCCTGCACTACTGGATAGTTAATGTTGGTGCCCGGTGCGTAAATCCAACCGACGACCTCGGGATTTGTCTGGGCAAGGGCATTAAAGTCGATAACCGGCACGCCGCTGGCGTCCTTAGCGGGCGCATATTGCTCTTCGATCTTTTGGTACGACTCGCTCGCCTGCTTGTAACCGATCTGCGCATTGATAAAGATGGCAGCGGCGGCAACAATCAGACCGATACCGATGATGATGAGCAGAATGGGAATGATGGAGCGGCGCTTTTTGCGCGGCGGCTCGGTATAATCCGACGGCGCGGCATGCGATGAAGACCGGGGCGGCTTCTTAGCGGTGCTATAAGACGAAGGGCGATACGCAGCCGGCGTATCCTGACGGCGATGGGACGTCGGCGTTACAGAACGCGGCGCGCGCGGCTGCTGAGGAGAGGATGTCCGACCCTGCTGTGCCGCACGGGCAGCACCTGGCTTCGACGGATCGGGAATCTGAGAAGCCTTGAATCGTTTTCCCTGATAGTCGGACATGGCTCTCCTTATACTGCGGTGAAACGGCGGAACGCCTAGGCGTCGGCCATCTCCTGCTTCATCTTCTCGATAACCTTGCGATACTCGGGGTCGCAGGCGCCCAGGATCTGCGTAGCATAGATAGCGGCGTTCTTGGCGCCGTTGATGGCAACGCAGGCCACGGGCACACCCGAAGGCATCTGCACCATCGACAGCAGCGAATCCATACCGCCCAGGTCACTTGTCTTCATAGGCACGCCGATAACCGGCAGCGGCGTAAAGGCAGCCACGACACCACCCAGGTGAGCAGCCTTGCCGGCGGCGGCGATAATCACTTTGATACCGCGATCGGCGGCAGTCGAGGCCCACTCGTGGACCTTCGCCGGCGTGCGGTGTGCGCTCGCAATGACGAGCTCATAGGGCACACCCAGCGCCTCGAGCTCGGCGGTGCAACCTTCCATAACGCCCAGATCGGACTTGGAACCCATGATGATCCCGACGACCGGCTTTTGATCTGCCATAAACAAAGACCTCCTGTTGAGAGCGGCGACGCGGCGGATCCGCGACCCTTAACTACTGAGAGTAGTATAGCTTCTCCCGTCCCTGCGGTCTGCGGG
>CAUFRY010000038.1 GCA_959028445.1 uncultured Collinsella sp.
ACTTGCAGCGACGGACCTCAGGACACTCTTACACCACGTCTGCGCGCGCGACCGTTACGTTGCAGAATACTCCGTTTTTTGCACGGGCTAGGATGGGGTACCTCAGGAGAACACAGCGGTATCCCGTAAATATATACAATTTGTACCGTAATTTATACAAAACGAAGAGGCAGACAGCGTAGGGTGGGTGCATTGGGGTGCTTGGTGCATCAAAACGGGGACCCCACGTGCCGTATACTCTGGCTGGATGTGAAAGCGGCTTGACGCGTTGCCAGGCGTAGGGGAGGGTGCCTCGATGAGCGTATTCGAAATTGTGTTTAGTCCGACGGGTGGAACGCAGAAGGTGTCTGGCCTTGTGGCCGGGGCACTGGACAAGAATACCGTTACCGTCGATCTGACCGATAGCGGGCTAGATTTCAGCGCTGTCTCGATGACCGAGGACGACGTGGCCGTAATCTCTGTGCCGGCGTATGCCGGTAGAATCCCGGCTGTGGTGGCTGACCGGTTGGGCATGGTGCGCGGCAACGGGGCTCGGGCTGTTTTGGTTTGTGTATACGGAAACCGCGCGTTTGAGGACACGCTCGTAGAGCTGGAGGACGTTGCGAAGCATGCGGGATTCCGGGTGATCGCGGCAGTTGCAGCCATTGCAGAACATTCCATTGCGCGACAGTTTGCTGCCGGTCGTCCGGATGCGCAGGATGCGGCGCAGCTTGCTGAGTTTGCTCAGCAAATTCAGCAAAAGCTGTTGGCTGAGGATGCGTCCGAGCCCTCTATCCCCGGCAATCGTCCTTATAAACAAGCTGGAGGTCACCGCATGGCACCCGAGGCAACAGAGGATTGCGTCTCCTGCGGTGCATGCGCCGCGGCGTGCCCCGTTTGTGCTATCGACAAGGGCGACCCCAAGCGAGCAGCTGGCGAGGCGTGCATCTCCTGCATGCGCTGCATCGCCGTATGTCCGCGAGGCGCTCGCAAGCTTGATCCCAACAAGCTATCCGCTGTTTCCCAGATGCTGAGCAAGGTTTGCGTCGCGCGGAAGGAATGCGAGCTCTTCATCTAGCGCAAGTGAGATTGGTGCAAACAAACCTGGCCCTTTTGCACCAAAAACGATCCGTTTTCCTCCGTTCCCAAGGGATCATGTGATCCGAAGGAGACGGAGGAAAACGGATCAAAAAGGAAAAATAGTAAGGCGCTCTTTTTCACATTGAATATTGCAATTTGGTAACGCGTTTTATCAAATATGGCATTTATCTGCGGTAATGTTCTATTTCACCGCTGAGGGTGACATTTTATACCGCCTGCCGAACCGTATGGAGACCTCACAACTTTCTAGGTCAGTGTTGTGCGTGTAGCAATTTCGCCCGGCCTCGCCTCCGGGCTGCCATGTGAGAGGGGATCTTATGGCTCGACTGCACGTAAAGGAACGCAGCCACGCTCAGGCCGTCATGGACGACCTGCACGATGCGCTCGGACGTCGTCTGGCGGTGAGTTCGCTCGCCCCGTGTCCCGTTGAGTTTACGGCAGCGCTCGTCAACCTGTGCTCCACCCAGAGCTGCGGCAAGTGCACGCCCTGCCGCGTGGGCCTGAGCGCGCTGAGCGATCTGCTCGCCGATGTGCTCGAGGGCCGCGCCGACGAGTCCACGCTCAATCTGATCGAGCGCACCGCCCGCACCATCTATCTTTCGAGCGATTGCGCCATCGGTTACGAGGCCGGCGCCATGGCGCTTACGGCTATCCGCGGTTTCCGTGACGATTTTGAGCACCACATCCGCGAGCACTCCTGTGGCTTTGACCGCGAGGCCCGCGTCCCGTGCGTCTCGGGCTGTCCGGCGCATGTCGACATTCCCGGTTACATTTCGCTCGTCGAGGCCGGCCGCTATGCCGATGCCGTCAAGGTCATCCGCAAGAATAACCCGCTGCCGCTCGTTTGCGGCCTGGTGTGCGAGCATCCCTGCGAGATGCATTGCCGCCGTGGCATGGTCGACGACCCCATGAACATCCTCGCCCTCAAGCGTTTTGCCGTTGAACACAGTGACCTCAACGACCACAAGCCCCATGTAGTGGACGACACCGGCAAGCGCGTCGCCGTGATCGGCGGCGGCCCGGCCGGCCTTTCCTGTGCCTACTACCTGGCCGTGATGGGCCACAAGGTGACCATCTTTGAGCAGCGCCATCACCTGGGCGGCATGCTGCGCTACGGCATCCCCAGCTATCGTCTGCCGCGCGAGCGCCTGCAGGCCGAGATCGACTGGATCTTGAGCGCCGGTATCGACGTGGAGCTCGACCACTCCGTGAACGGCGAGGAGCTCGCCCGCCTGCGCGACGAGTTCGATGCCGTCTACCTGGCCATCGGTGCCCACAGCGACAAGAAGCTCGGCCTTCCGGGCGAAGAGGCGCCCGGCGTGGAGTCGGCCGTCAAGATGCTGCGCGCCATCGGTGACGACGAGCTGCCCGACCTGAGCGGACAGCGCGTGTGCGTCATCGGCGGCGGCAACGTGGCCATGGACGTGGCACGCTCTGCCGTGCGCTGCGGAGCCGAAAAGGTGAGCATCGTCTACCGCCGCCGCATCTGCGATATGACAGCCCAGGACGCCGAGATCGCCGGTGCCCAGGCCGAGGGCTGCGAGGTGCTGGAGCTCACGGCCCCGCTCGCCATCGAGACGGGCGAGGACGGTCGCGTGAGCGGCCTGCGCGTGCAGCCGCAGATTATCGGCGAGCCCCGCCGCGGGCGCCCGGCCCCGCGTGCCGCCGCCACACCCGAGCAGGTCATTCCTTGCGAGCGCGTGTTCGTGGCCATTGGTCAGGACATTGACTCCAAGTCGTTTGAGGACATGGGCATCGCCTGCAAGTGGGGTCGCGTCGTCACCGATTCGGACGGCGCCGTGCCCAACTTCGATGGCCTCTTTAGCGGCGGCGACTGCCAGACCGGCCCCGCCACTGTCATCCGTGCCATCAACGCCGGCCGCGTGGCTTCGGCAAATATCGACCGCTACCTGGGCTTCGACCACAAGATTAAGCTCGACGTGGAGCTGCCGACCGTTCAGTTTAAGGGCAAGCACGAGTGCGGCCGCTGCGAGCTGGGCGAGCGCGAGGCCGGCGAGCGCATTCATGATTGGAATCTGGTCGAACAGGGCCTTACCGAGGAAGAGGCACGCCAAGAGGCGAGTCGCTGCCTGCGTTGCGACCACTTTGGCTTTGGCGCGTTCCGCGGAGGGAGGAACCTGGAATGGTAGAGTTCAACAAAACCACCGCCGGCGACAACAGCGAAAACGGAGCGCACAACATGGTCAGGCTCATTATTGATAACTGCGAAGTCGTGGTGCCCGAGCACACCACGATCCTGGATGCGGCCAAGTCCGTCGGCATCCAGATTCCCACCCTGTGCTACCTGCGCGATCTAAACGAGATCGGCGGCTGCCGCGTGTGCGTGGTCGAGGTTGAGGGCTGCGACCAGCTGGTTGCCGCCTGCAACAACTACGTGCTCGACGGCATGGTGGTCCACACCAACAGCCCCAAGGCCCGCGAGGCTCGTCGCACCAACGTGCAGCTGCTGCTGTCCCAGCACGACTCGCAGTGCACGAGCTGCGTGCGCAGCGGTAACTGCAACCTGCAGACCATCGCCAACGACCTGGGCATTTTCTATCTGCCGTATCAAAGGCATTTGGCGGGCGAGGGCTGGGATTTCGATTTTCCCATCATCCGCGAAAACGACAAGTGCATTAAATGCATGCGCTGCATCAAGGTGTGCGAGAGCGTGCAGGGCCTAGGGATTTGGGACCTGACCAACCGCGCCACGCATACCGCCGTGGGTACCCGCGGGCGTGCGCCGATCGACAAGACCGATTGCGTCGCGTGCGGCCAGTGCATTACGCATTGTCCGACGGGCGCACTGCGCGAGCGCGACGATACCGAGACCGTGTTTGACGCGCTCGCTAATCCCGACAAGATCGTGCTGGTGCAGATCGCGCCTGCCGTGCGCAGCGCCTGGGGCGAGGAACTCGGCATTTCGCGCGAGGAGGCAACCGTTGAGCGTCTGGCTTGCGCGCTGCGCCGCGTGGGCTTTGAGTACGTGTTCGATACTGATTTCTCGGCCGACCTCACCATTATGGAGGAGGGCTCCGAGCTGCTCGAGCGTCTGGGCAAGGCCGCCAAGGGCGAGAGCGACAGCCGCGGCTGGCCCATGTTTACGAGCTGCTGCCCGGGCTGGGTGCGCTTTGTGAAGGCGCGCTATCCGGAGTTTGTTGACAGCCTGTCCACGTCCAAGTCGCCGCAGCAGATGTTCGGTGCCATCGCCAAGACCTACTACGCCAAGGTGCTGGGCGTTGAGCCCGAGCGCCTGTTCGTGGTGTCCGTTATGCCGTGTACGGCCAAGAAGGCCGAGTGTGCGCTGCCGAGCATGGTGGGCGAGGACGGCGCGCCCGACGTAGATGTTGCGCTGACGGTGCGCGAGATGGTGCGCATGATCCGCGCGAGCCACGTGAGCGTCGACACGCTGATCGAGGAGCCGCTCGATACGCCGCTGGGCTTTGGCACGGGCGCGGGTGTGATCTTTGGTGCCACGGGCGGCGTGATGGAGGCCGCCGTGCGCTCGGCATATTACCTGGTGACGGGCAAGAACCCAGATGCCGATTTCTTTACTGACGTGCGCGGACTCGACGACTGGAAGGAAGCCGTCGCCGATATCGATGGCACTAAGGTGCGTGTTGCCGTGGCGCACGGGCTGGGCAACGCCGCCCGCCTGCTCGACGCGATTCGCGACGGCCGTGTGAGCTATGACTTCGTTGAGGTTATGGCGTGTCCGGGCGGCTGCGTCGGTGGCGGCGGTCAGCCCATCCACGACGGCTGCGAGCTGGCAGCCGAGCGCGGCCAGGTGCTGTGGGGCCTGGATGCGAAGGCGGACATTCGCTTCTCGCACGAGAATCCCGATGTCCAGGCTTGCTATCGCGAGTTCTTGGGCGCGCCGCTCTCGCCGCTGGCCGAGGAGCTACTGCATGCCGACCATCATGCCTGGTCGATGCCCCACGAGGGGGCGTGCTAACGATGCGTGCGTTTGATGCTGAGATGACGCGCCGAGGATTTGCCTCGGCGCTTGCCGCAGGCGCGTTGTCGCTCGCACTGGCTGGCTGTGGCGGCGGAGCTGCGGGGGCGGGGTCCGCCGCGGGCTCGGCTGCCACGGACGGCGCCGGTGCTGCCGCAGAGCCGGTCGAGGTACACGTCGCCTCGCTCAAGGGGCCGACCTCGATTGGCCTGGTGCAGTTTATGGACCAGGCTGCCGATGGCGAGACGGACAATGAGTTCGACTTTGCGATCAACACTGCCGCCGACGAGATTGTGCCCAAGGTCATTCAGGGCGATATCGATATCGCCCTAGTGCCCGCCAACGTGGCGAGCGTGCTCTACAACAAGACCGAGGGCGCGGTGCAGGTCATCGACATCAACACGCTGGGCGTGCTGAACGTGGTGACGGGCGATGCGAGCGTGGCCTCGTTTGGCGATCTGGCGGGCCATACCGTCTACATGACGGGCAAGGGCACCACGCCGGAGTACGTCATGAACTACCTGCTAGAGCGCGCGGGCCTGACCGGCCAGGTGGCGCTTGAGTTTAAGAGCGAGCCCACCGAGGTACTGTCGGCGTTGCTTGCTGATCCGTCTGCCGTGGGCGTGCTGCCCGAGCCGTTCAAGACGGCGGCCATCGCCAAGAGCGAGGGCAAGCCGTCGGCACCGGTGAGCCTGACCGATGTGTGGGACGAGCTGGCAGGAGACACGGACTCGCGCTTGCTGACGGGTGTGACCGTGGTGCGCCGTGCCTTTGCCGAGGAGCATCCCGAGGCCGTGGCGGAATTCCTGAGCTGCCATGAGGCGAGCGTGAAGGCCGTCAATGCGGCGCCGGCAGACTGGGCGCAGGCCGTAGTCGATGCGGGTATCGTCGATAACGCCACGATTGCCGAAAAGGCGATTCCCGGGTGCATGCTCGTGTGCCAGACGGGGAAGGATATGAAGGCCGCGCTCGGTGGGTACCTGAAGGTGCTGGCCGATGCGGACGCGAGCGCCGTGGGCGGCAAGCTCCCGGCTGATGATTTCTACTACATGGAGTAACCCGTGCGTGCGTTTGCTCGACAAATGATAGAGCGTATGAAGGCGGTGGCGGCAGCAGGTGCCGTTGCCGCCTTTTGGCTTGCCGTGTGGGTCTTCGTGGCGGCGCTGGTGGCACAGCCGCTGATTTTGCCGGGTCCGGGTGCTGTTGTGGTGGCGTTGCTGCGGCTGGTATGCGATGTCGGCACGTGGGCGATTCTGGCGGGCTCGGGTGTGCGGATTCTAGGCGGTTTGGCGCTTGCCGCGGTGTGCGGTGGTTTGCTGGCCGGAATTTCGTCGCGCTCGCGGGCGTTTGCCCGCTTGGTGGCTCCGGCGCTTTCGTTTGTTAAGGCGACGCCGGTTGCCTGCGTGGTGGTCCTGCTGCTCATTTGGCTGGGGTCGGCGCGCGTAAGCATTGCGGCGGTCTTTTTGATGGCGCTGCCGGGAGTGTATTTTTCGCTGGTCGAGGGCTTGACGCAAGCGGATAAACCGCTGGAGCAGATGTTTCGTCTGCATGGCGTGCGGGGTTGGCGGCTGTTTTGTGCCCACACCTGGCGCGAAGTCCTGCCGTTTGTGCTTTCGTGCGCCCGCGCCGTGATTGGCATGAGCTGGAAGGCCGGCGTGGCGGCGGAGCTGATCGGCATGGCGGTGGGCACCGTGGGTGAGCGCATCTATCAGGCGAAGCTGCTCATCGAGACGGCTGACCTGCTGGCGTGGACCGTGTTGGTCGTGGCGGCATCGTGGGCATGCGAGCGCGTGCTGGTGTGGCTGCTGCGGGCTTCGGGGCCCGCAGCATGGCGTGCTGCTGTGCGGGCGCATGGGCGTTGTCCTCGCGGACGTGCAGGCGGCTCTGCTGGCGGCAGGGCTGCTGCGGAGCTTGCGCTCGCCGTGGGCGATCGCGCTCCCTGGGCTCCGGCGCTCGACGGACTGGTGCTTCGTGTGCCCGCCGGTGGGCGCGCCTGCGTGATGGGCACCTCGGGCGTGGGCAAGTCGACGCTGCTTGCGCTGGCGGCGGGGGAGTGCGCGCCGTGCTCCATGGTGTTTCAGGATGTGCGCCTGGTAGAGGGCGCCTCGGCTTTGGATAACGTGCTGGTGTGCGCCGACGCGCGCGTGGACGCCTCGAGTGCCGCGGCCCTGTTGCGCCTGCTGGTGCCGGGGGTCGATGTGCATGCTCGTGTGGCCGAGCTCTCGGGCGGGCAGCGCCGTCGCGTCGAGATTGCCCGAGCCCTGCTGTGTCCGGGCGGCGCAGTGATTCTGGACGAGCCCTTTACCGGCCTAGATACCGCTGCGCGCGACGCATGCGCCGAGGTCGTGCTCGACTTGCTCGACGGCCGCATGCTGTTGCTTGCTACGCACGATGCCGTCGACGCTCAGGCCCTCAATATCTCGGACATCATCACGCTCTAAATACTTATTCAGCAACAAAATGATCCGTTTTTCTCCGTCCCCATAGGGTTGGGTATGGTATTCTATCTGCGGGGTAATACTTAGGATTACGAAGTAATACCAACGCAGTAGAAACAAACTCCAGATGCGGGCCAATCGGGTTGCCTTCACAGCCCGTCGCCCAGCCGCGTGGCCCGCATCTATCCGCACCACCGTCGTTTCAAAAAGGAAGCGCCATGGCAGAACACATGACCCCGGTTGTCGCGAAGGTCTTGCCCGAGGAAAAGGCGGCCTTCGCGGCGGCAACCCAACTCGTAGGCACCACGCCGTCCAACGCCATCCGCATGTTCATCGCTGCCTTCAATCGCTGCGGCACCTTTCCGTTCGACATTTCGCCCAGCGGGGCCTTTGGCAAAGACTGTCCCCAACAGCTAGTCGTTGAAGAACGTCCCCAATGACTAGTCGTTGGGAGGAGGTCGGCATGCTCAATGCGCTGGTTTGGGCGCTTGCCTGTTTTGGCGTCGTCGCTGCCGATATTGTCCTGAGCATGGTTTTGTTCTCCGTTCTGGACATCGTGTCGGCGCTGACGGGTTTCCCGATCGACAACCTCGATATTCAATGGTTTCAAGCCGTCGCTCAGACGGCGTCGTTTTTGATGGCGCTGCTATGGTGGCGTTATTTGTGGCCGCGGTCGTTTATCGCGCGCTGGCAAGGTGAGCGTCCGCTTGGCGGGGGAGTGCGTAGCGCGTGGAAGCGCATTGCCTGCGTTATCGTGATCGGCTTGGCACTGCAGGTGGTCGTTGGCTACGTGACCGACGCCGTACTGTCATTGTTGCCCGAGGTCGCGGCCGATTACAGTGAACTTGTCGAGGAAACAGGCATGGGCGACACCAGCTATCTCGCCGTCCTGACTACGGTGCTCGGCGCTCCGTTTTGCGAGGAGCTGCTGGTGCGCGGCATCATTTTTGAGTTTTCGCTCCGAGCGTTTAACCCGCAGTGTCGCCCACTTTGGAAGCGCCGACGTCTCGTGCGACCGCAAGACGGCGCCATGGTGCCCTGGGCGGCCCCGAGTACCTGGGGTATCGCCGCGGCGATTGTGCTGCAGGCGGCAATCTTCGGCTTTATGCACATGAATTGGGTACAGGGCTGCTATGCGGGTGCCGCCGGCCTCATCTTTGGCTGGGTACTCGTGACCACCGGAAAGCTCCGCTACACGATCCTGCTGCATTTTGCCTTTAACGCCGGGTCGTATCTCATGGGGCTGCTGTGGTTTGTGAGCACACCGCTCGACCTTGTGGTCACGGTTGGCATCGCCGGCTTTCTGCTGGTAGAGGCGATGCGCTCGCTGCTTCGATTGTGCATTCCCGTGTCGCGCGAAGCTGATCGGTCTGAGTAATAACGCCTTTAATTAGACCGATGCGTCCTGAACGCACCTGGCGTTTCGCCGAATGCTTCTTTAAATTTTGAGTAAAAGAATGACATGTTGGAGATGCCGACTTTTCGGGCTACATACTGCACGCTGCGCTCGGTGTTATTGAGAAGATATGCCGCCTCTGTGAGCTGCTGGTTGAGCTTGATTTGCGAAAACGTTTTGCCGGTTTTTTGCTTGATCAAGCTGCTGAGATAGCTGGTGCTATAACCCGTATCGCTCGCAATGCTTTCGAGCGTGCAGTCGCCGTAGCTTCGCTCAATATGATTCAGAATCGACACGATGCGCTCGTCCGACATGATTGCCTGGTTATCAGTTGCGGAGCGTCGGTACAGTCCTCGAATGAGAACAAGGAATAGGCTGACGGCGAGGTGCCTCATGAGTTCATTAGAGTAGGCATCTTTAAAGTGATATTCGATAAAGAGCATCTCGATGAGGCGTCGCGCATGTCGGGCGTATTCCTCTGGGAGAATGAGATATTTGCGGGCCTCACGGTTTTTGGACACAAAATCAAATAGGAGATTCGTTAATGGTGACGCGCCGGGTAGCTGGCTCAGGAACAACGAATCGAACATTTCTTTTTTGAAGACGATTGAAATGACGATATCGTGCTCGCCCTTAACGTACGGAACGCTTCTGACTACGCCGGTGTTGCAAATGAGCACGTCGCCCTTTTTAAGGAGTAGTCGCCGTCCGTTGACGATAAACGTGCAGACGCCGTCGTACACGTAGTTAAGCTCCATATCCCGATTCATATGAGGAGGAATGTCAGTAAAGCGCGACTCCTTGATAAGGCCCACGGGGTTTTCGTCGAGGGTTTCTTTCCAGTCAAACAGATAGACCTCTTCGCCGTTAATGGTTGTGGTTTCCACCCTGTTATATCGCGGGCTGAGCTCTCCTGGATGCGTGCGATGCCACTCTTCGGTCTCGGTATGCGTGTAGAGCAGCTGTTTGAGATTCGAATCCATGGGGTGCTCCAGGGGTGAACGGTAGAATCGATGCCTTAAACGGTATTATATCTAAAAAAATGTTATAAGCCCACGCTTTCTATGCGATATCTTATGCATCTTGTTCTTCCTAGTATTGGGTTATCCGCTGGAGCATCCGATCAAGGAGGGCAAATGAGTAAGTTAAAACATGGGTTTGACTCCGACTTTTTATGGGGCGGAGCCATATCGTGCTCGCAGGCCGATGGCGCTTGGAATGAGGGCGGAAAGGGAAAGTCGACGCAGGATTGTCGATGGCTGGATGGTACCTGGACTCATGACCAGATTGAGGACAAGCATCAAAACAACCCCTTCTGCCATGACGAACTAATGAACGCTCTCGCAGATGATGGTGTTGAGTTCTACCCGTTTAGGCGCGGTAACGACTTCTATCATCACTACCGTGAGGACATCGCGCTTTTTGCGGAGATGGGCCTCAAGCTGTTCCGCACCTCTATTTGCTGGAGCCGGATCTATCCTAACGGAGATGATCTTGAGCCTAACCGCGAAGGCATCGAGTGGTATCGAAGCATGCTGGGTGAGTGCAAAAAGCACGGCATTAAAACCTTCGTCACCATGCTCCACTATGACATCCCGGTAAATCTTGTCACCACATATGGGGGATGGAAGAATCGCAAGACGATTGATTTCTTCGCCCGCTATGTCGAGACAATCGTTACGGAATTGGGCGATCTGGTCGATTTCTGGCTGCCTTTTAACGAGTTCAATGCAGCGCGTTTTTCGCCTTGGGACGGGGTCTGTCTGGTCAAAGACGAAGAGGGGGAGAACTTCGATCGAGCCATCTTCCAGTGCCTGCACCACGAGTTCGTTGCCAATGCGCGTGCCGTCGAGATTGTCCATCGTCTTTCGCCCGATACTCCCGTTGGCGGCATGATCGCTCGATTCTGTACGTATCCCGCCACCTGCCGTCCCGAAGATAACATGCAGGCTATTCACGACGACCAGTATTCCAACTGGTTCTATACGGATGTGATGGCTCGTGGAAAATACCCCGCTTATATGAATCGCTATTTCGACGCGTGCGATATCGAGATTCAAATGGAGCCGGGCGATGAAGAGCTCATCGCTCGCAACACGGTCGACTTCCTGGCCTTCTCGTACTACTTTTCCCAGGTATCCACCTGCGATCAGGGATGGGAGAAGACTGCGGGAAATCTGGTCATGGCAAACAAGAACCCTTATCTCGAGACGAGTGAGTGGGGCTGGCAGCTCGATCCCATTGGCCTGAGGGTTACCCTTAACCAGATGTATGACCGCTATGGGCTGCCCCTGTATATCGCCGAGAACGGCCTCGGTACATCTGATGTAGTCGAGGAGGATGGCAGCATCCACGACGAGTATCGAATCGATTATTTGCGCCAGCACATAAAGTGCCTTAAGGAAGCGGTGATCGATGGCGTTGACGTGCGCGGATACATGATCTGGGGATTCATTGACCTTGTTGCCTGTGGTCCTCTTACGATGGACAAGCGCTACGGGCTTATCTATGTCGATCTGGATAATTGCGGCAACGGCACTGCGGAGCGCTCGCGTAAAGACTCTTTCTATTGGTATCAGAAATGTATCGCCACTAATGGCGAGGATCTTGGGTAGGAGTGATTGTTGTGGCAGACAAGAAGGAACTGGCCGCTCGTGTCCTCGAGCTCGTGGGCGGCGCCGATAACGTTGTTATGGCAACGCACTGCATTACAAGGCTCAGATTCAACCTGAAGGACGATAGCAAGGCAGACCTGGAGGCCCTTAAGACGCTTGACGGCGCCTTGGGCGCGCAGGTTAAAGACGGGCAGTGGCAGGTTATCATCGGCGCCAGCGTGGGGTCGGTATATGACGAATTGGAGCCCATGCTAGGCGACAGGATGGGTGGCGAGGTCTCCGCCGACGCCGAGCAGCCTGAGCTCCAAAAAGGTTCGGCTCGCGTATTCGATATCATCACCGGCATCTTCTCCGCTATCATTCCCGCACTGGTGGCGGGAGGCATCGTAAAGGGCATCCTGGCTGCTATCGCGGCTTTTGGAATCGACACGGGTGCCGGCGACTTTGCGATATTCAATATGATTTCGGATATCCCGTTCTACTTCTTGCCGTTTTTGCTGGCAATGTCTACAGCTGATAAGTTCCGAGTCAACCGTTCGCTTGCGCTTTGTGTTGCCGGATCGCTGATGTACCCGACCATTGTCAACGCTGTCGGTACGGGCGAGACGCCCCTTGCGCTGTTCGGTTTTGCGGTGCCGATTTTTAGCTACGCCGATTCCGTGTTCCCGGTTGTCTTTGGCGTCATTGGCTTGTCTTTTGTATATCGCGCAATCGACAAAGTCGTGCCGGATCTTTTTAAGCTCGTTGTCGTTCCGGCGCTCTCCCTTGCTATCGTGATTCCCGTCAACCTGTTTGTGCTCGCTCCGATTGGTGCCTGGTGCGGTCTTGGTCTTGCCAACGGTATCGTTTGGCTATTCTCGACGTTAGGCCCCGTTGCCGGTTTTCTGCTGGGCTTCTTTATGCCGCTTATCGTGCTCTTCGGCATGCATCAGTCAACGAGCCCTATCCAGATTTCCAATATCGCAACGCTTGGGTATGACTATCTGCTCCCGATCTCTTTCTGCCATAACCTCGCCGAAAGCGGTGCGTCTTTTGGTGCAGCCCTGCGCATGACCGACGAAAAGCTCAAGTCCGCTGCAATGACGTGCGCCTTCTCAGCATTTATGGGAATTTCCGAGCCCGCCTTGTTTACCGTTCAGGTTCCTAACAGGACTCCGCTTATCGCTGCGATGATTGCGGATGGCATTGGCGGTGCGCTTACCGTTGTTCTCGGCGCAAAGTGCTTCGGCTTTGTTATGCCCGGCATTACCTCGTTGCCCGTTTATGCCGATCCAAGCGGCAATCCCATGAACCTGATCATGATTGTCGTCTGCATCGCTTTGACTTGGGTTATCTCTGCGGCGCTCTCGTTTGCGCTCTATGGTCGTTTCGACAAAAAGTAACGACGTTTTGAGATAGACAATATTAATCGGCCGCTCGCCGGGGAATCGTTCTGCGACGCCCCAGCGAGCGGCATTTTATTGGTGGGGCGTGTCGTGTCGCCAACGGCGGCATGCCGCCTCGCCGCGCTAGTTGCGTCTGCCGCCTCCGTTGGCGCCCTGACGCCCCTGTGCCGCGCGATTGCGACCGGCAGTGTTCTGCGCGCGGGACATACCGCCGTGACCCTTGCTGCCCTTGGGCCCCTTGCCGGCGGCGCCACCGTGGGCCTTGCCGCCCTTCTTGCCGGTGCCATGCCCACCGCCGGCAGACGTCTCGCCCGGGCGTGGCGGCACGGGGCGAATCAGGCAATGCTTGGTATAGCCGATCAGATCACGACGCCCGGCCTTCTCTAGCGCCTCGCGCACCAGCTTGTAGTTCTCGGGCTTGCGATACTGGATGAGCGCGCGCTGCATGGCCTTCTCATGCGGGTCGCGCGCCACGTAGATCGGCTGCATGGTGCGCGGATCTACACCGGTGTAGTACATGCAGGTCGACATGGTGGACGGGGTGGGGTAGAAGTCCTGTACCTGCTCGGGCATGTAGCCCATGTCGCGCACGGCTTCGGCAAGGTCCACGGCTTCCTTCATCGTCGAGCCGGGATGGCTCGAGATTAGGTATGGCACCACGTATTGCTTAAGACCATATTCGCGGTTCAAGCGTTCAAATTTGCGGCAGAATGCGTCGTAGACAGCTCGGCTCGGCTTGCCCATCACGGACAGCACCGCGTCGCTCACGTGCTCGGGCGCTACGCGCAGCTGGCCCGAGACATGGTGTTCCAGCAGCTCGCGCAAAAACTCGTCCGAGGCATCGGCCATGGTGTAGTCAAAACGGATGCCGCTGCGCACGAAGACCTTTTTGACGCCCGGCAGCTGGCGCAGGTCGCGCAACAGCTGCGTGTAGCCGCTTTCGTCGACCACCATGTTCTTGCACACGCTCGGCCACAGACAGCGCTTGTTCTTGCACACGCCGTGCTTGAGCTGCTTGTCGCAGGCGGGACGGCTAAAGTTGGCCGTCGGTCCGCCTACGTCGTTGATGTAGCCCTTAAACTCGGGATCGCGCGTGAGCAGCTCTGCCTCGCGCATGATCGAGTCGTGGCTGCGCATCTGCAACACGCGACCTTGGTGGAAGGTGAGGGCGCAAAACGAGCATTCACCAAAGCACCCGCGGTTGGAGCTGATTGAAAACTTGATCTCGGCAAAGGCCGGCACGCCGCCCGCGGCATCGTAGTCGGGATGCCAATCGCGTGCGTAGGGGAGCTCGGCCACCTCGTCCATCTCATCGGTCGTCAACGTCGCCGACGGCGGGTTCTGCACCACATAGACGCTGTTGGGATAGGGCTCTACCAGGCGATGTCCGGTGATGGGGTCCATATTCTGCTGTTGCACGTTAAAGCTGCGTGCGTAGTTGAGCTTGTCGGCGGTAAGGTCGTCCCAGCTGGGTAGCAGGTCGTAGTCGTAGACCTCGTCGAGCGAGCCTGTGCGGTAGACGGTGCCGTTGATATAGGTGATCTGATCGATGGGCAGCCCCGCGTCGAGCGCGTCGGCAATCTCGACAATCGCGTGCTCGCCCATGCCGTAGATGAGGATGTCGGCGCCCGAGTCGAGCAGCACCGAGCGCTTGAGCTTATCCTGCCAGTAGTCGTAGTGGGCCAGGCGGCGCAGGCTTGCCTCGATGCCGCCGATGATGATGGGGGCGTCCTTAAACGTCTGGCGGATGAGGTTGCCGTAGACCGTGACGGCTCGGTTGGGACGGCGCCCCTCCTCGCCACCGGGGGTATAGGCGTCGGTGTGGCGGCGGTGTTTGGTCACCGAATAGTGGTTGACCATGGAGTCCATGTTGCCGGCACTGACCAAAAAGCCCAGGCGCGGCTCGCCGAGCACAGTGATGCTGGCGGGGTCGGTCCAGTCGGGTTGGCAGATGATGCCCACCTTGTAGCCGTGCGCGTCGAGGACGCGACTGATGATGGCCATGCCAAAGCT
Source organism: uncultured Collinsella sp. (assembly GCA_959028445.1). Lineage (GTDB taxonomy): Bacteria > Actinomycetota > Coriobacteriia > Coriobacteriales > Coriobacteriaceae > Collinsella. The sequence continues at coordinate 14,883 of CAUFRY010000038.1, forward strand.
GGGATGGTCCACATAGGCGTCGCCGCAGATGTAGACAAAGTCGCACTGGTCCCAGCCACGCGCATCCATGTCGGCGCGGCTGACGGGGAGGAACTTATCGCGGCCCGGTCGCCAGGGGCGGGCGGGCGTCGCTTGGGAATGCTTGGTGCGGGCGACCGTGGCCTGCGCCTTACCGCCGCGCTTTTGCTGCTGGCCCTGTTTGCCCTGCTGACTGCGCTGGTTGTTCTGAGCGTGCTGAGGCTTTTTTGCCACGATCCCTCCCGGTGTTTGTATGCTGCACGTAATTGTAACCAGTCTTTTTGGGACGGGGCTAAAAAGACTGGGGGAGTACATGGGCTGGGGATCGGCGCGTCGATGCGGGGATCGTTTGTTTCCAGACTGTGTATCTGCGCGTTGGAGAACCCGTCTCGCGCGCACGCCATGTTGTCAATGGGTTACAGTATGAACGGCGGCTATGTTTCCGCCAACGCACGAGAGAGTCGTCAACAAGGAGGATGCACGACGATGCAGCGTGCCAAACAGATATCGGAATCTATTGAGCTGGGCATCATCTTGGCGCTCGCCGGTGGCTTTATGGACGTCTATTCGTACATTGGGCGCGATCATGTTTTCGCCAACGCGCAGACAGGCAACATCCTGCTCGTGGGCGTGAGCATCTCGGAGGGCAACTGGGCACTTGCGGGACGCTACTTCTTCCCCGTGGTGTCGTTTGCCGTGGGCATTATGCTTGCCGACCTGGTGCATGAGCGGTTTGGCAGCGTGATTCACTGGCGCCAGGTAACGGTGTTCTTTGAAGCCGTCATCTTGCTGGGCGTGAGCTTTATCCCGGGCGGCAATTTCAACCTGCTCGCCAACTGCCTCACCTCGTTTGCCTGCGGCATGCAGGTCGAGAGCTTCCGCAAGATCCACGGTCACGGCATCGCTACGACCATGTGCATCGGCAACTTGCGCAACGCGCTGCAAAACGTGGACGATTACATCATCACCCACAGGCGCGGCTTTTTGGAAAACGGCCTGCTGTACTTTGGCGTGATCTTTACCTTTGTGTTTGGCGCCGTGTTGGGCAACTGGTGTATTGAGCGCATGGGCCTGCACGCCATCGTCGTGGCGAGCTTGCTGCTGTTTGTCGCGTTTGCCATCATGTTCATCGACCGCGAGCGCGACTTGCGCTTACGCTGGAAGGTTGCGGCCGAGGCTTGGAAAGAGGGCTGCCGAAAGTAACCGAATGCGGCAAAGGGGTTGTCCCTTTGCCGCAATATTTTTCATCATCTGTTGAAACGCTTTAACACTATTGACGTTCTCACGCGTTTTTTTGTTTCAAAAGCGTTAGGATGGGACTCATAGCGTGGGGCGTAATGGATGCCCCGCACACGATGGGAGGCTATCAATGGCTAATCGTTTCGTTCTCAATACCATCTCTTATCATGGTTCCGGCGCCATCAAGGAGATCCCCGGCGAGCTCCAGCGTCGCGGCTACAAGAAGATCTTCGTCTGCTCCGACCCCGATCTGGTCAAGTTTGGCGTTACCGCTAAGGTGACCGACGAGCTCGACGCTGCCGGCATCGCTTGGAGCCTCTACTCCGAGATCAAGCCCAACCCCACTATCCAGAACGTCAAGGACGGCGTCGAGGCCTTCAAGGCCGCCGAGGCTGACGCTATCGTGACCATCGGTGGTGGCTCCTCCATGGACACTGCTAAGGCCATCGGCATCATCATCAACAACCCCGAGTTCGCCGATGTCCGCAGCCTCGAGGGCGTTGCTCCCACTAAGAACCACGCCGTGTTCACCATCGCTGTGCCGACGACCGCCGGTACCGCCGCCGAGGTGACCATCAACTACGTCATCACCGACCCCGAGAAGGTTCGCAAGTTCGTGTGCGTCGACACCAACGACGCCCCCGAGGTCGCCGTCGTCGATCCCGACATGATGGCCTCCATGCCCGCCGGCCTGACCGCTTCCACTGGCATGGACGCACTGACCCACGCCATCGAGGGCTACACCACCAAGGGCGCCTGGGAGCTTTCCGACATGTTCCACTTTGAGGCCATTAAGCTGATCAGCGAGAACCTGCGCGACTCCGTCGCCGAGGCCAAGTCCGGCCAGCCCGGCTCCGGCCGTGAGGGCATGGCTCTTGGTCAGTATGTCGCCGGCATGGGCTTCTCCAATGTTGGCCTGGGCATCGACCACGCCATGGCTCACACCCTGTCCGCTCACTACGACACCCCGCACGGCGTCGCTTGCGCCATGCTGCTGCCGATCGCCATGGAGTTCAACAAGCCGGTTTGCGCTGAGCGCCTGGCCAAGGTTGCCGTCGCCATGGGCGTTGACACCACGGGCATGAGCACCGCCGAGGCCGCCGATGCCGCCATCGCCGCCGTCAAGCAGCTTTCCGCCGACGTGAACATCCCGCACGTCTGTGAGGCCATGAAGGCTGACGAGATCGAGGTCCTGGCCAAGGACGCCATGGCCGACGCCTGCTTCCCGGGTAACCCGCGCGAGGCAACGCTCGACGACGTCATCGAGCTCTTCAAGAAGATCTGCCCGGCTGCCTAGCCCAGTTTGGTGGTCCTTCGCCCGTAGGTGTATGGTCTTTTGACGTGCCGCTGGCCCCGCCGTGCTACGCACGGCGGGGCTTTTTGTGCTGCGTCGATGCCCTGAGACGGACAAAACCAAGGCGTACTGCCCGCTGCGGATAGGTGGTGCACTTCCCTGCGTGCATTTTTGGGAGTATTCAACAAACTCTTAAAAATGCATAACGTTGTGAATGGGCCGAGTGGCCCGCAGGCGCCCATCGACAGCCATTGTGGGCGGGCTATCGATGAGTGGAGGGGGTTGTTACTGAGTTTCTGCTTTGCGACGACCTGCAACACTGCTGTAACCGCGTCGTTTTGTCGTTCGTGATGGGGCCGTTGGGGCCCACGGTGCTGAATACTCCGTTTTTTGCACGGTCCAAGGTGGGGCACCCTGAGACGAAGCAAAAAGATGCCTCATTTCTATGCAAATACCAATAGGATTTATGCAAGATTGAGATTGTAAACCGTGCACGTGCACAAAACCGGTGCGGGGACGTCTGGAGGCGGCTCGGCTCCTAGGGCATTGCACGTGCAGAACGGTTAAAATCGGGACTCGGTCTTAGTTTTACTTGGAAGGATGCATATGACTTCTAATATTGATGCTTCTCTAGAGGAGACGCTCTCCTATATCGCAGGACAGCTTAAGACGCTGACTTCTATTGCCTCCCCTACCGGCTATACCCGTGCGGCGACTGATTATCTGATGGAGACCCTGCGCGATATGGGGTTTGGGCCTGAGCGTTCTAATAAGGGTAACGTGCTCGTTGAGCTTGGCGGCGAGGGCGAGCCGCTCGTACTGGCGAGCCATGTCGATACCCTAGGCGCCATGGTGCGTTCCATTAAGGACAATGGCCGCCTGCGCCCCACGGCGCTCGGTGGGCATCAGTGGTCTACGGCCGATGGCGAGAACTGCACCGTCTACACGCGCGACGGCAATGTCTACACGGGCGTGGTTCTTAACACCGAGCCTTCGGCGCACGTGGCCGACGAGCCGGTCAAGACCATCGAGAAGAACATGGAAATCCTGCTCGATGAGAATGTCGACAGCAAGGACGATGTGCTTGAGCTGGGCATTCAGACCGGCGACATCATCGCTATGGATCCGCGAACCACGGTGACGGAGAGCGGCTACATCAAGAGCCGCTTCCTGGATGACAAGCTGTCGGCGTCGATTCTGCTGGGTCTTGCCCGCGCTGTTGCTGATGGCGAGGTGTCGCTTTCGCGCAAGGTGTCGCTGCTCTTTACCGTGTACGAGGAGGTCGGCCACGGCGGTGCTTTCGTGCCGGCCGACACGCGCGAGATGATCAGCGTTGACATGGGCTGCGTGGGCGACGACCTGGGCTGCACCGAGCGCATGGTGTCGATTTGCGCCAAGGATTCGGGTGGCCCCTACAACTACGATCTGGTGACCACGCTGTCCAATATTGCGCGCGAGCTTGAGCTCGATTACGCCATCGATGTGTACCCGCATTACGGCTCGGACGTTGAGGCCACGCTTTCCGCCGGCTACGACATCCGTCACGGCCTGATCGGCCCCGGCGTGTACGCGAGCCACAACTACGAGCGCAGCCACATGGACGGCGTGCGCAACACTTACGAGCTGGTTCGCGCCTACGTTCAGCGCTAACGATGCAGCGGCCTCGGCTGATACGGCAGTACCGACCGAGGCCGTCCTCTCTAAGTTGCGGTGAAATAGGGACTGTTTGGCGGTTTTAAACGCTTAAACGGGGGTGCGGACAGAAAGTTGGACCGCGGGGCGGTCCGGACTGGAGGTTCGCAT
>CAUFRY010000039.1 GCA_959028445.1 uncultured Collinsella sp.
CTCGCGGTAGCGGGCTTTTTGCTACCGATATGCCGGGATTCGAACCCGACAGGGTGCGGACCCCGGCATCATCGCAAAGCCAGCGGGCAAAAAATAGCAAATATGAGTACTGTTACCATTTTAGTAACAGCGATTTCATGCCTTCAGAAGGCGATTTAGCCGTCAGGCGTCCTACGGCGGAAAAATTGCAGACGTTTATCGGCTAAGTACTTGGACATATGTTGCGTAACACTACATATTTTGCAAATAAATAATGTTACAGGACTTGTGACAGTACTCATATTTGACGTTTTTTGCCCATAGCCCTTTATACCTAGGCAAATCGGCGGCAAAACGGGCTTCAAAGCGTCCTTCGCAAACAAAAACCGGGGCCCGCATGATGCGGACCCCGGCTCAATACCGTGACGATATGTCAGTTACGCCCTACACGTAGAACAGGATGTCGTCGTAGGTCGGGACCGGCCAGTAGTCGGCTGCCACGATCTCCTCCATGGCGTCCACGGCGGCACGCAGCGCATCCATAGCGGGAACGACCTCGTGCGCGTACACGTTGGCCTGCTCCTGGCCATCGAGGGCCTCAGCCTTCTGATGCACGGCGTCGAGCGCCTTGATGGAGTCGTTGATGGTGGTGATACCGTTGCAGAGCTTGTTGAGCGTGTTCTGCTCGCACTGCATGGCGGCCTCGGCACCGGCGGCACGAATAGTCTCAAGGCCCTTAGCGACCTTGGTGGCATAGGCGGTAATGACCGGGCGATAGGTACGACGCGCCTCGCGAACCATCGTGGTGGCCTCGATGTTCATGAGCTTGTTGTACTTCTCGAGCTTGCAGTCGTAGCGGCACTGAGCCTCGGCCTTGGTCAGGACACCCGTCTCCTCAAAGAGCGCGATAGCCTTTTCGGAAACAAAGGCGGGCAGGGCGTCGGCCGTGGTCTTGTTGTTGGCAAGACCACGCTTCTCGGCCTCAACGGGCCACTCGTCGGAGTAGCCGTCACCGGAGAACAGGATGCGCTGGTGGTCGGTCAGGACCTTCTTGCAGTACTCGAGCGCGGCGTCCTGGAACTCATCCTCGGGCGTACCCTCAAGCGCGTCGGCGAAGGACTTGAGCGACTTGGCCACGGCGGCATCGAGCACCAGGTTGGAGTCGGAGACGTTCTGCTCGGAGCCGCAGGCACGGAACTCGAACTTATTGCCGGTGAAGGCAAACGGGGAGGTGCGGTTGCGGTCGGTGTTGTCCTGCATCAGCTTGGGCAGGGTATCGGCGCCCAGGTCGAGCACGCCGCGCGTGGCATGGACGGAAGCCTTGCCATCGATGATCTTCTCGACGACCTCGGTAAGCTGGTCGCCCAGGAAGATGGACATAATCGCCGGAGGAGCCTCGTTGGCGCCCAGACGATGATCGTTGCCGGCCGAGGCAACGGAGGCACGCAGGAGCTCCTGATAGTTATCGACGGCCTCGATCACCGCGGTGAGGAAGACGATGAACTGCAGGTTGTCGAGCGGGGTGTCGCCCGGATCGAGCAGATTCTCGGACTCGGTGCCAAGCGACCAGTTGTTGTGCTTGCCCGAACCATTGATGCCCTCGAAGGGCTTCTCGTGCAGCAGGCAGACCAAGTCGTGGCGGGAGGCGATGAGCTTCATCTTCTCCATCATGACCAGATTCTGGTCGATGGCCTCGTTGACTTCGCCATAGACGGGGGCGAGCTCATGCTGGCAGGGAGCGACCTCGTTGTGCTTGGTCTTGGCGGGAATGCCAAGCGCCCACAGCTCATCGTCCAGATCCTTCATATAGGCCGAGACGGTGGGGCGGATAGCGCCAAAGTAGTGCTCCTCGAGCTCCTGGCCCTTGCAGGGAGCGGCACCAAAGAGGGTGCGGCCGGTAATGACCAGGTCCTTGCGCTTGCGGTAGGCGTCCTTCTTGATCAGGAAGTACTCCTGCTCGTCGCCCACGGAAGGAACGACCTTCTTGGGGGTCTTACCGAACAGCGCCAAAACGCGCTTAGACTCACGCGAGAGCGCGGTCATGGAGCGCAGCAGCGGGGTCTTCTTGTCCAGGGCCTCGCCCGTGTAGGAGCAGAAAGCCGTGGGGATGCACAGGACATCGTCCTTGATAAAGGCGGGGCTGGTGGGATCCCAAGCGGTGTAGCCACGGGCCTCGAAGGTGGCACGCAGGCCGCCGTTGGGGAAGCTGGAGGCGTCCGGCTCGCCCTGGATGAGGTTCTTGCCCGTAAACTTGGTAATGGCGGTGCCGTCGTGGTTGGGCTCCAAGAAGCTGTCGTGCTTCTCGGAAGTAATGCCCGAAAGAGGCTGGAACCAGTGCGCGTAGTGCGTCGCGCCCTTGGAGATGGCCCAGACCTTCATGGCATGGGCAACAGCGTTGGCTACATCCAGGTCGAGCGGCTCACCGCCCTCGAGGGTTGCAGCAAGGCGCTTCCAAATGTCCTTGGGGAGGTAGTCCTTCATGACTTCCTCAGAGAACACCATGGTCCCGAAGCGGTCAGTAAGTTCGGCCATACGGAACTCCCTTCGTATCGGCACCGCGTGAGAAGCGGTGTTGATTACTAACGAACGAGTCATAGCTTAGACTCGCCGTGTTTCCGCGACATTACCGTTATGTTGCCGTCGCGAAACCAATCAATGAGGTTACCCTATCGAGGCGGCGTTGCCACCCTCAACAGCCAATCAACTGTATAAATAGCAGACCTCTCCCCATGGTTTAAGGGTAGTCAATTTGGGATGGAGCTCTATTAACTGGTATTTTGCATCAGATACCAGTCTTTATAGTCCGTGCCTAGATTAGCCGCTCTGTTATAGGAAATGCCGATAGCAAGGCATCTTTGATTGGTATCCCCAAATAGCGAGTGAAACTCCGCCGTGACACAGTGGTGCTGTAGAATCCTTACAACACATCACACTATTACGTATCTAGAGGAGCACGATATGCGCGTCGACGAGGTTTTTAAGCAGGCAGCATCCCAGGGCACCGCACCCGTTTCGTTTGAGATGTTCCCGCCCAAGGGCGAGCTTACCCTCGATACGGCTCGCGAAGTGGCAGGCAATCTGTGCAAGCTTTCGCCGAGCTTTGTCTCGGTCACCTGCTCGGCCGGCGGCTCGGGCAACGGTGCCACCACCGCCCCCATCGCGCATATGATTACGAGCGAATTCGATACACCCTCGGTGGCACACCTTACCTGCGTGGGCCGCTCGCATGCCGATATCGCCGCCAAGATCGACGAGTATCGCACCGCCGGCGTTGAAAACATTCTGGCCCTGCGTGGCGATCTCCCTGCCGGCGCGACCGAGGACGACAAGCCCGCCTCCGACTACGCCTACGCCCGCGACCTCATCCCCGAGCTCGTCGACGCCGGCTTTTGCGTGGGCGCCGCAGCCTACCCCGAGGGCCACATTGCCTGTGAGGATCTCAACCTCTCGGTCGAACACCTCAAGCAAAAACAGGACGCCGGCGCGAGCTTCTTTGTGACACAGCTCTTCTTTGATAACGAGTGCTTCTACCGTTTTCGCGAGCTTGCCGACAAGGCCGGTATCACCGTGCCCATTACCGCGGGCATCATGCCGTTTATGGGCAAGTCGCAGATCAGCCGCATGGTCTTTATGTGCGGCGCGTCGCTGCCCTCCCCCGTCATCAAGATTCTCGCCAAGTACGAGAACGACCCCGAGAGCCTGCAGGCAGCCGGTGTAGATTATGCCGCCCGCCAGCTTTGCGACCTCAAGGAGCACGGCGCCGACGGCCTGCACCTGTACACTATGAACCGTCCTGCGATCGCCGCGACCATTATGGAGCGCCTGGGGTAATGGAAAAACCGCACATCGATACAACCGCTGTCGAAGTGCCGGCCGACCTTGCGTCGCCGGCGCTTTACCGTGTCGATGCTGCGTACCATCCCCGTGTCGACCGCGCCGAGATGCTGCGGTACCTGGGTTACGGCGGCCAGCAGATTGAGCCCGAGCTGTCACGACGTATTGAGCTTGTGGTCGAGCGTCTGGAACTGGACATTGAGCCTCGTGGCGTGCGCCGCGTGTTTGCCGTCGATGCCACGGGCGTGGACGAACAAAGTGAGCCTTGCATTCGCTTGGTCGGCACCAACGTTGAGCTGCGAGGTCGCGATATCTATCGACATCTCAAAGATGCCCGCTTTGCCGCACTCATGGCGTGCACCCTCGGCATGGACGCCGAGCGTCGCCTGCGCACCACGGGAGCCCAACATCCCCTGGAGGGCGCCGTGCTCGACGCCGCGTGCTCCGCTTACGTGGAAGCCGCCGTTGAGCAAATGGACCAGCAGGTCAAGACGGACGCCGCCACACGCGGGCTCGCCGGCAACTGGCGCTTTAGTCCCGGCTATGGCGACTGCCCGCTCTCGGCCCAGCGCTCGATCGTCAATGCGCTCAACGCCACGCGGCTCATCGGGCTTACCGTCACACCCACCAGCCTGCTCATGCCCACCAAAAGCGTGACCGCGGTGATCGGTCTGTTTGATGGCGAGGTCCACGACGCCCAGACCCGCCCCACCTGCAATATCTGCCGCATGCGCGAACACTGCCGCTTCCGCGCCGCCCACACCACCTGCTATTCCAGCCATTAGGAGCCCCGATGTTTACTCCGCTTATCACTCATGATTCTGACGGCACTGCATTGGCGGCACCCGTTGATGCCGCACGTCGCAACGGTGCCACGTACAAGACGCGCACGATCGACGATCTGCGCATTAAGGACGATCGCCTGCGCGCCGCCATCGAGGGCACGGGGCACTTGCTGTTCGACGGCGGTATGGGCACCATGTTGCAGGCCGCTGGTATGAAGGCGGGCGCCCTGCCCGAGCTGCTCAACTTTGAGGAACCCCAGGTCATTACCGACATTCAGCGCCAGTACATCGAGGCCGGCTGCGACGTGATCACCGCCAACACCTTTGGCGCCAACGCCCACAAGCTCGACGGCGCCGCCACCGTGGCAGATGTCTTTGCCGCCGCTGTCGCCTGTGCCCGCGAGGCCGGCGCCCACTACGTCGCCGGTGACATCGGCCCCATCGGCGCACTGCTTCGTCCCTTAGGCACCCTCAGCTTCGACGAGGCCTATGACCTCTTTGCCGAGGAAGTGCGTGCCGGCGTCGATGCGGGCGTGGACCTCTTTATTATCGAGACCATGACCGACCTGGCCGAGATCAAGGCGGCGGTCCTCGCCTGCCGCGAGAACTCCGACCTGCCCGTCTTTGCCACCATGACCTTTGAGGAAGACGGCCGTACCTTCCTGGGCACGAGTCCCGAGGTCGCCGCCATCACGCTCGACGCCATCGGTGCCGACGTTTTGGGCATCAACTGCAGCCAAGGACCAGCCGAGCTTCGAGGACTCGCCGCGCGTATGCTCACCGTTACCGACAAGCCCATTATGGTGCAGGCCAACGCGGGACTCCCCCACGTGGACGATGACGGCAATACCGTCTTTGATATCCAAGCCCCCGAATACGCCGAGGCCGTCGCCGGCATGATCGCCGACGGCGTGAGCGTCGTGGGCGGCTGCTGCGGCACCACGCCGGCGCACATGGCGGCCCTGCGCACGCTTATCGACAACCACACGCCCAGCCCGCGCCGCCGCAAGCCCAGCATGTCGGTCACGAGCGCCCAAACGGTCGTGGACCTTCCCTGCGACGGCCACAAGATCGCCGTCATCGGCGAGCGCATCAACCCCACCGGCAAAAAGCGCCTGCAGCAGGCCCTGCGCGACGGCGACCTGGACTACGTTGTGAGCCAGGGCATCAGCCAGCAGGAACAGGGCGCCGACATTCTGGACGTCAACGTGGGCCTGCCCGAGATCGACGAGGTCAAGATCATCCAACAGGCGACCGAACAGCTCCAGGGCTCCACGCTGCTGCCGCTGCAGATCGACTCCACCGACCCCGCAGCCGTCGAGGCCGCCGTGCGCCGCTACGCCGGCAAGCCCATCATCAACTCGGTCAATGGCAAGCAGCAGATCATGGATGAGATCTTTCCGCTGGTCGCCCACTACGGCACCAACGTTGTCGGCCTTACGCTCGACGAAGGCGGCATCCCCGATACCGCCGAGGCCCGCTTCGCCATCGCCGAGCGCATCGTGGCCGAGGCCGCCCGCTACGGCATCGGCCCGGACCGCATCCTCATCGACTGTCTGGTCATGACCGCCTCGACTAATCAACGCCAGGCTGAGCAGATCCTACGCGCCATGTCCCTGTGCAAGGAGCGTCTGGGCGTCAAATGCGCGCTCGGCGTGTCGAACATCAGCTTTGGCCTGCCTGCCCGCCCGCTGCTGGGTTCGGTCTTTTTGGCCGCCGCCTTCGGCGCGGGCCTGGACGCCCCCATCATGAACCCGGGCTCCAAGCGCTTTATGGATACCGTCTACAGCTATCGCGTCCTGAGCGTTGAGGACGAGGGCTCGACCGGATACATCGAGCGCTACGCCGGCTGGACCGATCCGTACAAGATCGCCGCAAACCCGGCAGCAGCTCAGGCCGCATCGACCGACACCGTGTCCGCTGCTGGCACCGCCGGCACCGACGGCAACGACGACCCAATTCGTCGCATGGTCGTCTCGGGCCGTAAGGGCGAGATCGCGACCGAGACTGAGCGCCTGCTGGCCGACCACGACGCTATGGATCTTATCAACAACCACTTTATCCCCGCCCTCGACGAGGTGGGCGTCCTCTTTGACCAGGGCAAGTTCTTCTTGCCGCAGCTTATGGCCTCGGCCGAGGCGGCACGCGTGGGCTTCGACACCATCAAGCGCCTGATGCCCGCCGGCGAGATTGCCGACAAGGGCAAGATCTGCGTGGCCACCGTCAAGGGCGACATCCACGATATTGGCAAGAACATCGTCAAGATGCTGCTCGATAACTACGGCTACACCGTCTTTGACCTAGGCCGCGACGTCGACCCGCAAGAGGTGCTCAAGACCGTGCAGGAGCGTGACATTAAGCTCGTCGGCCTCTCGGCGCTTATGACTACCACAGTCGTCGCCATGGAGGAGACCATCAAGCTGCTCCATGCCGAGGTGCCGGGCGTCAAGATCATCGTGGGCGGCGCCGTACTCACCCCCGAATACGCCAAGCAGATCGGCGCGGACTACTACGCCAAGGACGCCGCCGAAAGCGCTCGCATCGCCGAAGAGGTCTTTGGGCAGTAACACAACGGAAACAACCGAGCACCAAAACGTGCCGCATGCGCCACTTGGCACGTGCGGCACGTTAGAATAGATAAGACTATGCTCGTTTTGGCAGATAGGAGCGCAAGGATGGCGATCACGCCCGCAGAAATCGCGGAAACCCGCGGCATGGTTGAGGAGCAGAACCTCGACATCAGGACCATCACCATGGGTGTTTCGCTCATGGGTTGCGGTGACGAGAACCTCGACCGCATGTGCACGAAGATCTACGACCACGTGACGCACACGGCTGAGCATCTGGTCGAGACCGCCGAGAACCTCGAGCGCGAGTACGGTATCCCCATCGTCAACAAGCGCGTTTCCGTCACCCCGGTGGCGCAGATCGCCGCGTGCTGCAAGGATGAGGACCTCACCCCCATCGCGCATGCCCTCGACCGCGCGGCTGAGACGCTCGGCATCGACTACCTGGGCGGCTTTTCCGCGCTCGTCCAGAAGGGCATCGGCGACGCCGACCGCCGCGTCATCCAGTCCATCCCCCAGGCGCTCGCCACCACGAGCCGCGTCTGCTCCAGCGTCAACGTCGCCAGCCTGCGCGCCGGTATCAACATGGATGCCGTGCTCATGGCCGCCCAGACCATCATCGATGCCGCCAAGCTCACAGCCGACCAGGATTCCGTTGGCGCCTCCAAGTTTGTCTGCTTTGCCAACATGGTCGAGGACTCCCCGTTTATGGCGGGCGCCGTCCACGGCGGTGGCGAGGCCGACGCCGTCATCAACGTTGGCGTCTCGGGCCCCGGCGTTATGGCTGCTGCCTTGGAGACGCTCCCCGACTCCGCCTCGATGATGGAGGTTGCCGAGAAAATCAAGCAGACCGCCTTTAAGATCACCCGCGCCGGCGAGCTCATGAGCCGCGAGGCCGCCCATCGCCTGGGTGTCGAGAAGGGCATTGTCGACCTGTCGCTGGCACCTACGCCTGCCATTGGCGACTCTGTCGCGCGCATCCTCGAGATCATCGGCGTGGGCACCTGCGGTGGCCCCGGCACGACCTGCGCGCTCGCCATGCTCAACGATGCCGTCAAGAAGGGCGGCGTCATGGCCAGCTCCAGCGTGGGCGGTCTCTCCGGCGCTTTCATCCCCGTGTCCGAGGATGCCGGCATGATCGCCGCCGTCGAGGCCGGCGCGCTTTCGCTCGAGAAGCTCGAGGCCATGACCTGCGTGTGCTCCGTTGGCCTGGACATGATCGCCATCCCCGGCGACACCCCGGTCGAGACCATCGCCGGCATCATCGCCGACGAGATGGCCATCGGCGTCATCAACAACAAGACCACGGCCGTCCGCGTGATTCCCGCCATTGGCAAGGGCGTGGGCGACTGCGTCGAGTACGGCGGCCTGTTTGGCCGTGCGCCCATCATGCCGGTGAACCCCAACGCCGGCACCGTGCTTGCCCACCGCGGTGGACGCTTCCCGGCACCGCTGAACTCGCTGAAGAACTAGCTGAGGGGGACTGGCGAGGAGCTCCGGGGAGGGCAAATATATAAGGTCGCCTGCTCGAACAGTCCTGACTCGCACGGAGAGCACATTAAGTGCTCTCCGGCTCGTGCGGAACTCGCGATCGACCTTATATATTTGCCCTCCCCGGAGCTCCCGCACAACGGGATCTCAGTTGAGTTCTATCCCGGTTGCAGTTGCTTCGCTCCTGCACTACGTGGTCGATACTGCGGTTTGGCGTTGGGTCGGTTCTTTCTGAGATATGCTTGTTGCGGCTCTTCTTTTGGGAGGAGTCGCTTTTTTGTTGCTAGGAGGTTGGCCCGTGGTTGATGGGGATGTTCGCTCTGAGCTTCTTTCTGCTGATTGGAATGGCGAATGGATGCGCTTGCAGGCTGGTCGGCGGCGGGCTGATGATTCTTTTGAATGGGATAAGCGGGCTCGGCATTTTCGGCCGCTTGAGACTGCTCCGTATGCCCGGGACTTTATGAAGCTGTTGGCGTTAAAGCCTGGTGAGTCCGTGCTGGATATGGGATGTGGGGCTGGGTCGATTGCTATTCCGCTTGCTCAGGCTGGACATCCTGTGATTGCTGCCGACTTTTCCCCTGCTATGTTGGGCACGCTTGATGCTGGCATTGAGTACTATGGGCTCGAGGATCGCATTACACCGCTTGAGCTTGCTTGGGATGATGACTGGGATTTGGTTGGACCGGTCGCGAAAGCGGTAGATGTTGCCTTTGCCAGTCGCTCTGTCACCACGACCAACCTAAAAGGCGCGCTCGCCAAGCTTGATCGAACGGCTCGTCGGCGTTGTGCTGTCACGATGGTCGCTAACTCCAGCCCGCGCTATGACCTGCACCTGATGAACGCCATCGGTGCCTCGGTTACCTGCAGTAATGGCTTTGTGTATGCCTTTAATATCCTCATTCAGATGGGTGCTCTGCCGCAGGTTACGTACTTTGAATCACCTCGTCGCGATACCTTCGATAGCCTTGAGGCGGGCGTGGCGGACTTCTCCCGCATGCTCGAGCACGGTAACGAGGATAAGATCGACCGTCTGCGCGACTACATCGCTCAACATATGATTGAGAATCCCCGTGCTGGCGAGCCAGGATCCAAAGGGGTGCCGCAGGGACGCTACATGCTCGACCACGTCCGCAAGGTTCGTTGGGCGTTTATTGCATGGAAGCCGGTCTCTGCACCCAGCTCATAGCCTATTCGCAGCCCGCACCGCCCACTCACTCGGCATCCGCATTCTTTTTGAACTGGGCAAACGCGCTCCACACTGCGCCGTTCCTGCGCTATCGTGGGACAGCTCACGTAGATTAAGGCCCCGTCGCGGGGCGCCCCATACATAGAAAGCGAGAACCCATGGCACTGACAGGAGCCCAGGTCAAGCAGCTTCGCAGCATGGCCCATCACCTCAACCCCGCCATCATCATCGGCAAGTCCGACGTCAACGAGGGCACCGTCGAGCAGACGGTCGCCTACCTGGAGAAGCACGAGCTCGTTAAGTGCTCCGTGCTCGATGGCTCTAGTCTTTCCGCCCGCGAGGCCGCCGAAGAGCTCGCTGAGCGTTGCCACGCCGAGGTCGTCCAGGTCATCGGCCGCAAGTTCTCGCTGTATCGCGAGTCCTCGCGCAAGGACATCGAGAAGATCAAGCTCGTCTAAGAGCCAATGATCCGGCGAGCCAACATATAGCAAGCTTACGGGTGCCCAAGTACTTCGGGCGCCCGTTTTTTATCGCTCGACCAGCACGCGGTTGAGCCGACCCTCCACCAAGCGCTCGTATAGACGCCGCGTCTCGGGCTCGGGCACGCCATTGACCTGCTCCCTCAGATGGTGCATATGCCCGCTGTACAGCTCGACGATATCGCGCCGCCGCCCCGCCGCACTGTAGACGCGCATGGCGCAGCGCACCATATCCTCACGCGCCGTTTCCTGCCGAAGCCCCGACTCCGCCAGCCAAATCGCCGACTGCAGATCGTTTTCTTCTAGAGCGGCATTTGCTCCCTTAATCATGCAATCGATGTACTTTGACTGCATAATGCGTCGCATACGCAAAAAGTAGGTGGGATTACAGCCATTGGGAACATACAGCGGTCCGGCATAAAACTGCTCAATCTTAAGGCACAGCTCAACTAAATGGGGTCCGCGCGCACCCGTGCGATTTCCCAAAATCTCACGGCTTATCTGGTCAAACAGCCGTACATCGGTCTTGACGTAGTCGCCGTTGAGTCCGATGCATTCATTTTGGATGAGCACACACGACTTGCCGTCTGGCGTCGGTCCCAAAGCCGACCGCAAGCGCGATATCGTCGAGTACAGGTTGTTGCGGGCGCTATTGAACTCGGCATGGGGCCACAGCTCCATGGCCAGCGTCTCACGATCGACGAGCGCATCCATGCCCAGCGCAAGCCGCTCGGCAAGCGTCGCCGCCTTCTTGCGGCGCCACATTTTGTCCGTGATGGGAAACCCGTCGCGCTCGGCGCGAAACGCACCAAACATGCGAATCTCGATATGGTCGATGGTATCAACGGCTTCAACCTCGCCAGCCTGGAATAGGCGCTCGCCCTCCCCTTCCAAATCGTCGCGCAGCGAGTACCGCGACAGTTCGCGCACGGGAAGCTTCTTGCGTATCCTGCCCGCCGGCTCGCCCAGACAATGCATGGCAAGGCGCGCAAAGAGCCGATACGATGGCTCTAGAATCCCCGCACGATTCATGGACATCCAGGCCGCAAGATCGCTGTCTCGGCCCGCACAGGCCAAATGCAGCGCCACCATCCAGGCCTCCGCTCCACCAACCTGCGTCTGGCTTATATCGAGCAACTCCGCTTCCTCGCGTACCGAAACCATCGAGGTGTTACGCAGATATGCCGCGCGCTCCAGCAGCAATGCGTTATCGCGCATATACGCAATCGACTCCTCGGCAAGTTTGAGCACTTGGACCGCACGGAACTTTGCATTAACCGGCCGTCCCTCTGCCAGTGACTGCCAGCCTTCTAGCAACAGGCCAAACAGCTGAATCTGGTTGTCGCGCATGCGCACGGCAAAACGATCGAGCTCGTTGAACGCTGCATCGTCGGTTACCGGCAAGCCGGAAAGGAGCCGCCGTGCCGCCAACACCATGCGCACCCAGATAGCCGGCGCCTTAAGTCCACGTACATCGAGCGCGTCCCGTATCAGCGCCATCTCGTCGTCGCGCTCGTCGATCCCCGCAAACGACCCGTCAAAGAGCTCCACTAGCATGCTATCGGCCCGTATAAAAGTCCCCGCGATGTCGAGCTCGCAGTCGTAGGCCTTGCTCGTTTTGAGCTGCTGTAGAACGCCGCCGTCATCTCCCCGCTCGGTCAGGCACCGCTTGACCTCGATATGCGCAGACAACATATCGAGTGCGGTATGGGATGTCTCGATTTCTGGCACGGCCAGGTTCGTAGGAAGCCCAAGCCCGTTGTCCCCATAGCAAACAGCCGTCAGCGTCTGGGCCACCCTCCATGAAACAGGGTCTATTTCGCAGGCCGCCCGTTCGCCCCCGCGCTCGATGACCGATGCCATATAGCGAGCGAGCTTTGTATTGGACACGCTGACCGCTGCCAGATATACGCCGAGCGCCTCGGCAGGCGTTGGCTCTGGAGCCGGATCGTCGGCATCGATCGTGCCCAGCGCTGCTCGGCAGATATCGGCCCCGTGCCCCGTCAGAGCCAGATCGACCCCATACTGCCCAGCAAGTTCAAGGACCGCCTCACGGTCCAAAAAGGCATCCGCCAGGCCCATCGCCGCATCGCATCGGCCCGCCTTAAGCAAAATCCGGGCCGCCCTCGGAACAAGTTCGGGGCGAACCTCGGCCACCAACTTACGCAAACGCAAGCGTCCGTTATCCTCTGTGCCCAGACACGTAAAACTCCGCTCGGCGGGATCCAAGCCAAAGATCGGGTAGTCGCGTACAAAGTAGGACTGGTCGACCATCGACAGCCTCACCCCGCAAGCCTCGAGTTCTGCGATATTGCCCTCGCCCATCAAAACCATGAGACATGCCACGCAAAACAGCGCATTATTGTCGAGCGAAGCCAGATCGGCAAGTGCCGCGCCATATACGTTGACAATCTCGTTTTCGAGCAGGCCGGCTACGTCGCCTTGGCCATACAGACCCGTCTGCAATGCCGAAACGAGCTCGGGCACGCCCTGCGTGAGCTGATAGAAGTCGAGCGATGTGCTGATCGAAAACGCCGATGCCCACGCCGAATACTCATAGGCATGCACCTTGAGCATCTGCGCATTGATTTTAACCGAATCGCCCAGCCCATGAATCAGCTGACGATTTGAAGGACGGCAGGAAATAAAGACCCCTACCCCCATAGCGCGCAGGCCGCGAATCCTGTCGATGAGGTCTTCGGTATCGTGCTGATCGAGGTTTGGCACATTATCAATCGCGATAAGGGAGTGCGGTTTGTCTTTGAGTTCTTCGGTAACCACCTCGAGCTGCATAAACACCTCGCGCCCAGTGGCGCGATCGGCCTCGATAATCCGCACGGGGCCTCGCGTCGGGTCGCATTTAGCCTCATGGGTGTACTGCAGTAGCACCGAGGTCTTCCCAAACCCGTCGGGCGCATAAAGAACCACGATGCCGGCCTTTCGGCCCTTGGCGATGAGCTCATTCATCAAGCGCTCGCGTCGCACCATATAGCCTCCGCCCAGCGGCATCAGCTCGAGGTCGTCTATACCGCTCAAATCATTTACCATGCCCGCTCCTCAACTCGACCGTATGGACACTGTAGCCGCAAGACCATACAAGCCGCGCTATGAATAGAGCGACCTTGTGTTTTAGGTTGTCTTTTGGTACGCAAGCGGCAAGTTTTTGTACAGCGAGGGCCGATTCTTATTAATCCCCCGACTAATCGGTCTTTAAGCAGGTAAATGAGCTTGTCAGCTTGTCCCATCTAAGCGGCAGTGTAACGCAAATGAACAAGGTTCAGCCATGTCATTCAACTCGCCTAGCACCCGCTACCGTCTACGACCTTTTAGTGGCATTTTTGCATAGAATCTGGTATGGAATGAATCAAGCTGTTTGACATCCGGCATTCGCCAAGCTTGCGGCAAGATTTTGGTCAAGCGGGCGGAAAGGGATAACAAAAAGGCCCCCGCAAAGCGGAGGCCTTAGGCAAGGCTATGTCGAGGTGCAGGATTCGCGCTACTCACAGAGCGAAAGGGCAGCCTCGTCGGCAACGACAACGCAGTTGGTGTGCAGCTGCAGGATCGAAGCCGGGCACTCGGGCGTAACCGGACCATAGCACATGTCATGCACGGCCTGAGCCTTGGCCTCGCCGTTGGCGACGACCAGGATCATGCGGGCATACATGATGGTCTGAGTACCCATGGTGTAGGCCTGACGGGGAACATCGTCGATGCTGTCGAACAGGCGGCTGTTGGCCTGAATGGTGCTCTCGGTGAGGTCGACGCAGTGCGTGCCCTTGGAGAAGTGGTCATCGGGCTCGTTGAAGCCGATGTGGCCGTTGTTGCCGATGCCGAGCAGCTGCAGATCCGGGTAACCGGCGTCGGCGACAATCTTGTCGTACTCAGAGCAGGCAGCAGCGGCGTCGGGGTTGGAGCCATCGGGCACATGCGTGTTGTTCAGGTCGATGTTGATGTGATCGAAGAAGTTCTCGCGCATGAAGTAGTGATAGCTCTGGGGATCGTCGTGCGAAAGGCCGCGATACTCGTCCAGGTTGTAGGTGCTGACCTCGGCAAAGTCGACGTCGCCCTTCTCGTACCAAGCAGCGAGCTGCTTGTAGGCACCGATCGGGGTGGAGCCAGTGGCAAGGCCCAGCACACAGTCGGGCTTGAGGATAACCTGCGCCGAGATAATATTGGCGGCCTTGCGGCTCATATCCTCGTAGTCTTTAGCTTTAATAATCTTCATTACGCGTCCTTTCTCGTACAAGAGAGGCAAGGCTCCCCTTACAAGCACTTGCCCGCGGCCCGCGTCGGCCGCAACCAACGTGTGCGGCCACCAGGGCGAGGTCGCGTAATGTATGTGTCTCGTGTCTAGCCGCGTCGAGGCCCCTGCCCGTCCACGGTGACCCGAAGCCTTTTAGCTTCGGACAAGTCCCATCTTGCCACGGAGGGCGCCCTCTTTCAAGGGCGCCCTCCGTAAACGTGTTTGAATTGTAGGCTAATGGCCACGTGCACTTGCTAGCGCTCGCGAGCAACGATGAGCTGGTCCATCTCTTCGACATGCACGCCAACGGAGCCCTTGATGCTCGAGAACTCAACAGAGTTGCACACCAAGATGGGAACCGTCACATCGTAGCCCTCGGCAGCAATTGCCTCGCGATCGAACTCAATGAGCACATCGCCCTTATGGACGATGTCACCCACTTGCGCATGTACGGTAAAGTGCTTGCCCTCAAGCTGAACAGTGTCCAAACCAACGTGGATGAGCACGTCCAAGCCATCGACCGTGTTAAGCGCAACAGCGTGTCCCGTGGGAAAAATGGCCTCGACCTTGGCGTCTGTCGGTGCAATCACACGCATGCCGGTAGGCTGAATCGCCACGCCCTGGCCCAAAAGGCCGGTGGCAAATGTCTGGTCGTTTACCTCGGAAAGCGGAATGACGTCGCCCGAGATGGGAGCATCCAGCGTAAGGACTCGACCACGCATACCAAAAGACCTTAGGACTTTAGTGAACATGCTCCCCCTCGGACATACCAATCGACCAAAATAGCCTTAACAGTTTACCACTTGGCACTCGTTTTTGACCATTAGGGAAGTTCGCGCTTGACAACCTCGACGATGTCATCGACAACGCGCTGGGTCAGCTCGTGCGTCTCGGCCTCGGCCATAACGCGGACCAGCGGCTCGGTACCGCTCGGACGCACCAGAATGCGGCCGCGGCCGTCAAGCTCCTTCTCGGCAGCAGCGACGGCATCCCAGATGGGCTGGCAATCATCCAGACCAGCCTTGTTGTCGGAATGCACGTTGACGAGTACCTGCGGGTACTTCTTCATGATGCAGGCAAGATCGGTGAGGGTACGACCGGTGCGCTTGAGCACGGCCAGCAGCTGCAGAGCCGTCACCAGACCGTCACCGGTGGTGTTGTGCTCCAGGAAGATGATGTGGCCGGACTGCTCGCCGCCGATGACGGCGCCATCCGCGAGCATACGCTCCAGAACGTAACGATCGCCCACGGCGGTCTGAACCATTTCGAAGCCCTGCTCCTTCATAGCGATGGAGAAGCCAAGGTTGCACATGACGGTCGAGACGATCTCGGAGTTGGCGAGCTTGCCGCGGGCGGCGAGGTCAGAACCGCAGATAGCCAGGATGTAGTCACCGTCGATCTCATTGCCCTCACTGTCCACGAACAGTACGCGGTCGGCGTCGCCGTCGTGGGCCAGACCGATGTCAGCATGGGTGCGCAGCACGAGCTCGCGCAGAGGCTCGAGGTGCGTAGAGCCGCACTCGACATTGATGTCGGTGCCGCAGTAATCGGTGTTGATGGCATGGACCGTGGCACCCAGGCGCTGCAGCGCGGCGGGCGTAGTCTGGCAGGAAGCACCGTGACCGCAGTCGACGGCAACGACCAGGCCATCGAGCCTCAGGCCATCAAGCGTATCGATGGCGTGGTCGACGTATGCCTTGCGAGCGTCCTTCATCTTGATGATGTGGCCCACGCCGGCACCGGTCGGCAGCGTGTCGGCAGCCATGGCTTCCTCGGACATGACCCAGGCGCTGATCTCTTCCTCGACCGCATCGGGAAGCTTCATGCCCTTGCGGCTAAAGAACTTGATGCCGTTGAACTCCGGCGGATTATGCGAAGCAGAGATGACGATGCCGCCGTCGAGCTCATTCTGGACGGTGAGCAGCGCCACGGCGGGCGTGGGGATGACGCCGCAGCAATGCGGACGGCCGCCCTCGGCCATAATGCCGGCGGTCAGAGCGCTCTCGAGCATGGTACCCGAAAGACGCGTGTCGCGGCCGACGCAGATATCCGGACCAAGGAACTTGGTCGCCGCGCGGCCCAGGCGAAACGCGAGGTCGCACGAGAGGTCGGCATTGGCGACGCCACGGACGCCGTCGGTACCGAAGATGTTCTGGGGCATAGGATCGCTCCTTCCCTAGCAGGCGATATGCAACCGCCCACCCTAGTCGAAAAAGAAAAGCGGGACCCGCCGAGGAATCGGCAGGCCCCGCTTGTACATTGTATCTCGAAAGGAGATAAAACCTTAGCGCTTGGAGAACTGGGGAGCGCGGCGGGCCTTCTTGAGGCCGTACTTCTTGCGCTCGACCACGCGAGCATCGCGCGTAAGGAAACCGGCCTTCTTGAGGTCAGCACGGTAGTCGCCAGCGTTCAGAAGAGCGCGAGCGATGCCCAGGCGCAGAGCGCCGGACTGACCGGAGATGCCGCCGCCATCGCACAGAGCGATAACGTCGAACTGACCGGCGGTGTCGGTCACCTTGAAGGGAGCAAGGGCGTTCTCAACGAGCTGATGACGGCCGAAATACTGCTCGGCGTCACGCTTGTTGATGGTCACCTTGCCGGTGCCGGGGACGAGACGGACGCGGGCGACGGCGTTCTTACGACGGCCGGTACCCTGGTAGACAACGGTGTTCTCAGCCATCTTTAAGCCTCCAGCTCAATCTTCGTGGGGTTCTGGGCAGCATGCGGATGCTCGGCACCAGCGTAGACCTTAAGCTTGGTCATCTGGGCACGGCCGAGGGTGGTCTTGGGCAGCATACCGCGAACGGCGCGCTCGATGACCTTCTCCGGGTGCTTCTCCATAGCCTGGCGGAAGCTCTCAGCCTTGAGGCCGCCGTTGTAGCCGCTGTGGCGATAATAGGTCTTCGTGTCGGCCTTGTTACCGGTAAGCTGGACCTTATCGGCGTTGATGACGACAACGAAGTCGCCGCAGTCGCTGTTGGGCGTGAACTGGGGCTTGTTCTTACCGCGCAGGATCATTGCGATCTGGGTGGCAAGACGGCCCAGGACAGCACCATCGGCGTCGACGAGAACCCAGTTGCGCTGGACCTCGCCCTGCTTGGCGTAGTGAGTCGATTTCGAAATCACTTAGACTCCTCCATGTACAGTACGTGTTGTTACAGAGATTCACGGGGCTCTGCAAGTAACCCGTCCATATTACCCCGCTCGCCGTACGAGTCAACAGGTATTTTGGCTCCGACCAGAGTTTCTGCACATGTCATCCACGAGCTGTGATTTTCCAGCTTTTTAGCTGTTGTCATTTTTTGAGGGTTCGCCGTCGTTAGCGCTCAACGAACTCTTGGATTTCCGCGAGCAGGCGCTTTGCCTCCTGACGGCCCTGGATATACAGGTCCAAAAGCTTTGCCGGATCGTGCTCGACATGGCCGACCTCGACCGGCTTTTGCGGAGCGACGACCAACGCACGGCCCTCGCGCTCATACTTCCACAGGTGCATGCGCTGGATGTTGTAACGGTCGTGGCGCGTCTCGATAGCCTCGAGCAGGTAGGGGTAGTCGGCATAACGCGCACGCGCGGCCGGCAAAAACTCGTAGGGTTTTTTCTCGTACGAGCGGTCCTGCGTGACGATGACGACCGCACGGTCGAAGCCCGCCTCCTCGAGCACATGCTCGATGGGGACCGAATCGGCCACGCCGCCGTCGACATATTTGTGCCCGTCAATCTCGACCGGCGGCGTCACCAGTGGCAACGAGGTCGATGCGCGCACGGCGTCGAGATCGAGCACGGCGCTTTTGACCGGGAGGTACGTGGCGGTTCCAAAGAGCATGTCCGTCGCGACGGCGTACATCTCGATGGGGCTCGCGTCGAACGTCTCGTTGTCAAAGGGATCCAGGCGGTCCTGGACATCGTTGAAAATAAAGTCGTAACCCACAATAGAGCCCGTGGACGCAAACGATGCGGCGCCCATGAAGCGGCTGTCGTTGCAGAAAGCCAGGTTGATGCGGTTGGCACGGCCGATCTGGTGCGACTTATAGTTCACGCCGTTGAGGGCGCCGGCCGAGACGCCGTACACCGCCGGGATTTCGACACCAGCCTCCATGAGGACGTCGAGCACGCCTGCGGTAAATTGCCCGCGAAAGCTACCGCCCTCCAGGACGAGCGCGACCTTGCCGGCGTTCTTTGCCTTATCTTCTGCAGTCATGTTGACCTCCTGCGATTGCGTTTTGGCCTTCTTCTACCCAGTTTTGGGATGGAGGGCGCGCAGGTTTTTCAAGGCGGCAGGTGAAGCGGAAAGTGTGTCCCAGTTTGAGGCGAGATTCCGGGATGCGCTTTCCGCTTGGACCGCCGCTGGGAAAGCGCGTCCCGTTCTGAGCGCGGATTCCGGGATGAACTTTCCGCCTGGGCCGCCATTGGGAAAGCGCGCCCCACTCTGCGTCACTGAGGCGTTTTCTTTACGCACGCGCCCTGCACAGAGTTCGATTCTCCGCGGTACAGACTAGAAATAAAAAGGCAGGTAGATACGAATATCTACCTGCCTGTTACTTCTGGTGGAG